>NZ_JAFCLX010000045.1:0-59052 GCF_018130205.1 Bradyrhizobium sp. AUGA SZCCT0222 | reverse complement strand
CCAAAATGCGGAGAGTCCGCCATCTTCGAGTCGATTTGGAGTCCGCTGAACTTCAGATTCGGGACACTAGAGCCCCGCTCCGATTCCATCGGAACGGAACAGGCTCTAGTCCAGGCTCGAAAAGGGGAGCCGGAAAAGGAAGACGCCATATCCGGCGCAAAACCCGCTTACGAGGGATTTGTTGATGGTTCGGTAATCTTCTGCATTCAAGATTCGGGCAGTTAGTTGCGTTGGAGTACCGCTTTGGAAAATTTTGACGAGCTGCGCGACCTCGCAGCGGACGTTCGCACATTCATTGAAAGCTCAAATGACCCGGCCGCCGCATTGAGGGATGTGGTCGCGGCCTATGATGTTGTTTTGGGTATCTTCCCCTCGGAACAGGGAATGGGCCTGCACGTCGTCAAGGGTGGCAGTTTGCTTGACCGCCTCGCTACCCTTCAGTCGAATGCCCTCTATAGTCACACCGCTATTGCGCTGCATAGCCGGGAACAGGCAGTTCAGCTTCAAGCGCTGGTGGCTTAAAGGCGTCCCTGGAGGGAGCCTTTTCGTATCGGGCTCCGACCTAAGCGCATCATGTCCTAGCGGCGCTTCGCAGCCTTGACTTCCGGGGCTGCTTCGCAGCCTTGGCTTCCGAGCCTGCAACTTCCAGGGCGGTGACCTCCAGTCCGCAAGCGCTGGCCAGCGCTCGCAGCTCGAGTTGAAGGGCCTCGAGCTCATGGCTGTCGAGGCCTCCATCGATTGCGAGCGCGGTGACGACCGGATCCCGGATCTCGGGAGACTTACTTCTTGGCGGCCTTCTTTTTCTTGGCGGCTCGCTTCTTGGCTCTCGCTTCCCTTGCAAGACGGTCCTTTTTTGCGGCCGCGGTCGCTTTCCACTTTTTCTCAAAATCCTTCACTCCCGCCACGAACTGACGAAGCATCGCCTTGCCTTCGGCGCTCTTCGGCGTGACCGCCACCCGAATATAGGTACGGCCTGTGGTGCTTATCTTCTTGTTGACTTGAATGTACGCCATCCGCTTTCGCCCCTTCCCGTTGTTTTCAGGCGGCCCCGACCCGAGGCTGCCCCTTGCCAAGCACTTCGAATGTTATCAGCGAATTGGGAGGCGTGGAAGATGCGCGGCGCGCTATCGAGGTCCCGCATCATGTACCAGTCCGGCGTGGCCTCGTAGCTGTCTTCGATTTTGACCTTCAGGCCTCGCGCCAGCTGAACGAAGGTCCTGGCCATGTTGTGCTTTCCGACCATATCGAAAATGTTGGTCGAAGACGTAAACCGGCCGACGCCGATTTCCGTGATGCAGGGAATGCCGCGCACATCCTCCTTGAGATCCACGCTGAAAACGCCGGACGCCCTTGCATCAAGCAGCTTGATGGCCCGCACGCAGGTGTCCACGACTTTCGGTTCGAAGACCGTCTTTGCCAGCCCCGCCACCGAGGAGACCCGCGACGGCTGGCTGCCCATGCCAAGATAGGAAAGCCGTTCGTAGGTCTTGATGAGCACCAGTTCGCCGTCCTTCCAGACGCTCTGGCAGCCGAAATCCCGCCCTGGCAAAAACTCCGACAGCAAAAACGCCGCGACCGGCACGCCGCGCATTTCCTTCCAGTACCTGATCCAGCTCCGTGCCTGTTCGGCGGTCTGGACCGGCAGCGCGCCGAGCGCGCCCGCCCCGCTCCGGACGCGGCACCATAATGGTCTGCCGCCCTTCAGCTGCTGGAAGATTTTGCTGACGTTGTTCAGGTCCCGCACCGGATAGGTTTCGGGAGCGTCGATGCCGTTGCGGCGCAACAGCGAAGCGAGACGGTACTTGTCGCGGGCAACACTCAGCACGGCTTCGCTGGGCAGGAACAGATACTCGCCGAGAGTCTTCCGTGCGCGCGACAGACTCTCAACATCGGAATCAACGGTCGGAATGATGAGATGCAGGCGTTCGGTCTTCATGATCCAGCGCAGCACCTCGCTCCATTCCGGGTGATCGGCTGATGGGACGAGGTAATTCCTGTCGGCGTCGGATTTCTTCAGGGCGAACTGGTCGTCGTTGCAGCCAACGATAAAGGAAGAGCCGGCGCCGGCCCGGATGCTGCGGACCAAATTGTTACTCGAACCGTTACCCGCGCTCGTAAACAGCAATCGCGCAGCCACCAACTTCTCCCGTATCGCCTAAATTATGATTTCGCCTGAAAGGAAGCTGACGATGAACCTCACGAGGGTATGCAACAAATCTTGCTGAAGCAACCAGGCATGCGCCGTATCCCACAGCGACAAGCATTCGCGAAGCTCGCAAGGCCCCCGCGGTGAAGGTTTAGCGCTGGTATCGCACCGCTGGTGCCACGTCGATCACGCCCAGATCGACCAGGGTACGGTGAAACCGGCGTTTCCGCTCCGATGATGACGCGAAGTAGGCGCCGCCGCACTGTTCAAGCAGGCTCGCGCGCGTCGCGAAGATTTCATCCAGCGGCAGACCGGCATGCTGCAAGGCCACGGTGCCGAGAAAGGCGATATCCAGGTCCGGGCCGCGTCCACGCGGAATTCGATCAGGAAAATCATTCAAGGTTTCCATGGCGTAGAACGTGCGGAACTGCCGCCTCGCGTCCGAGCCGAGCTTGAGTTTTTTCTCGATCCGCCGGGTCATGACGGGCTGATGATCGCCATAGTGCACAATGAGCGTGGGACGCTTGGGAAAACGGGAGGAAAGCTCGGACTTGAGTCTATTCCAGGTCACGGCGGTCTCGACCAGCCGCGCGTAATACTCGGCATAATGTGCATCGGGAAGGCCCGCGGCAGCAAACGCCCGCTCGCCTTCAAAGCGCCCGGGGGCAACCAGGTTTCGGTTGTGCGGGCCGTGATTGAAGTTGGTCAGCGCATATAGAAAGCGAGGTGAGGCATCGCCGGCAATGCCTTTCATATGCGCATTGAGCGCGGCGTCCAGAAACAACGCATCCGAATTTGTGGCTTCGAATCGATCGACGTCGAAGGGCGGCTCAAAATCATCGGTGAAGAGACGCTCGTTGATGCCTATTGAACGGTAGAACCTGTCATAGCTGAGAAAGCTGCGGCGGCAGCTCGAGGTGAGCATTGTTCTGTATCCGAGCGCCGAGAGCGTCCCTGGAAGGCTGCTGTGGAAGCGGCCGGCCCCGCGCTTGAAGAGAAAATAGGCGTTCGAACCGAAGCTCGCGCTTGAAAGGCCGGTCAGCAGGCTGAATTCCGATTGCCACGATCCTCCGCCGAAAATATCCACGTTGAGGCTGCCATGGAGTCCGTCTTTCGGTGACAGAAACGATTCGACAATCGGCTCAACCGGGAGACCAAACAGGCGCGGATCGAAGATCGACTCATGCTGGATCACGATGATGTCGGGATAGTCGAGGCTTCGCGCCGGTACGGCCGCCATCAGCGGCAGCGGATCTTTGGCGATATCGCTCAGCGCGAGCCCGCCGGACGGCCGCCAGGAAAGCGGGTTGAGCAGCGAAGCGATGAAGCTGGAAAGAAAACAGCGGCGGAGCGCCGCATTGCGCTGGAAAGTTAGCGACCCGCCGCTCGCTTTGTAGGCGGCCACCAGGCCAATACAAGCCATGCCGAAAAACAGGAGTTGGAGTTCAATCGGCACTGGCGGTCCGCGCACGTAAATCAGGGTCGCGACCGCAGTCAGGATGAGCGTGATGCCTCCCGCCAGAGCAGCCGTCAGGGCAAGCGGATACTGCACCAATAAAAATGGAACCGTTCCCGCAAAGGCCAGCGGCAAATCGGTTGCAATGAGTTTGATCCCGCTGTGATTATATTTGACTCTCGACGCTCCGAAAATTGCCGCCGCCATGATGGAAGACAACAGGATCGCGCGTTCCAGATCGCTAACGACAAACAGCAACATTGCGGTGCACAAACACAGCGCAGCCGCAGCCAATGCAAGGTGCTCAAGGCTGCGTTCCGCCAACCAAAGCACGGCGAGAGCGATCAGGATGATCAGGGCCAACGACATCTCGATAGGATGCCAGAGGAATGATTTGGCGTCCACGATCGCGAGGCGGACATTCGCGAAGCACATTGAAATCTGCTAGGGGTCACCAAGATGGAGCAGACATGACCGACCCCTTCGACATCAATCGCCGGAACTGGGACGAGCGCACCGCCATTCATGCACGCGATACCAACGGTGAATACATGCTCGACCGGTTTCGGGTTGGCGAGGATGCGCTGAGCGCGATTGAAGTGGCGGAACTCGGCGACATCAGGGGAAAGCGCGTCCTGCATCTGCAGTGCCATATCGGCCGTGATACGCTGTGCCTGGTGCGGCGCGGCGCGACGGTGACCGGGCTGGATTTTTCTCCGGCCGCGCTCGATGTGGCGCGGCGCCTGTCCGATGAGACCGGCCTGAAGGCGGACTTCGTCGAGGGGACCGTCGATCAGGCCCCTGCCCTGACGCCCGGCCCATTCGATCTCGTCTTCACCACCTGGGGCACCATTTGCTGGCTGCCCGATATGAAGAAATGGGCAGAGACCATTGCGTCCGTGCTGGCGCCGGGTGGCGAGCTTTATTTCGCGGACGCGCATCCCACCTTCACGGTGATGGAAGAATTCGCCGGCAGGTTTGTTCCCACCTACGATTTTCAAACGCCTGCCGACCGGCCGCTGCATTTCGCAAACGAGACCACCTACACCGGCGATCCCACGATCATGTCGCATCGATCGACCCGCGAGTGGATCCACTCGCTTTCGGCCGTGCTCGGCGGCCTGATCGATGCCGGACTGACGATTACGATGTTCAGGGAGCACGAAGCGTTGCCCTGGCGCGGCCTGCCAAGCCTGGTGCCGGCGTCGGACAGGCTGTGGCGGCTTGCCGATGACGTGCCGCGCATGCCCTTGTCGTTTTCGGTCAGGGCCAAAAAGACTTCGTGAAGTCAGCCAAGCGCCAGATCGAAAATGGCGAGGCGTCTCGCCTCACGCGGTCTTGTATCAAGCGCTTTTGACATCAGGCCAGGCGACGACTTGTCCTGACATGACCAGCCGATCACGTCCTCCATTCTTGGCCGAATAGAGCGCCCGATCCGCCGCAGCAATCAGGGCCGCGTGCTCGGTCATGCTCTGGGCCGGGACATTCGTCGCACCGCCGAGACTGACCGTAATGAGTTTGGAAGGCGGGTTGAGCGCGTGCAGCATGCCGAGTTCAAGAAGCGCTTCACGCACCTTCTCGCCGACCTGCATGCAGCCTTCCGAATCGGTGTTGGGCAGGAGCAGCACGAACTCTTCACCGCCGTAGCGGGCTGCCAGATCTGCCGGCCTGCGAATTTGCGCGTCCAGGATCCGCGCCAGCGCGCGCAGGCAGGCGTCTCCGGCCTGGTGACCATAGTGATCATTGAATTTCTTGAAATGGTCGACGTCGATCAACAACAGCGACAACGGCGTGCCATCGCGCTTGGCGCGCGCCCATTCCTCCGACAGGCGCTCGTCGAAATGCCGGCGGTTGGCCAATCCCGTCAATCCATCGGAAGTGGCAAGCGCCGCCAGCTTGTTCTGCAAATCCTGCTGCTCTGTCATGTCGCGCGAGATTGCGACCACGCCGTCGATCTTGTTGGTCTCGGCCGCCCGCGTCACGCGCAGCGCCGTCTCGACCCAGATTTCGTTCTTCTCACGGTGACGGACGCGGTAGATGAGCCGCGCCTCTTCGGCCTCGCCGTTTTTCAATGCCGCGATGGCTTGCTCAACCCGCGGCCGGTCCTCCACGTTGATCGCCGCAAGGGCCGGCGCTCCCAGCAACTTGGCGGGGTCCTGGCCGAACACGCGGGCGCAGGATGGCGAAACGTAGAGAATCCGCTCATCCAGCCCGATACGCATCACCACATCGCTGCACTGTTCGGCCAGCAGGCGAAAATCCGCCTCCTTGGCCACAAGGGCTGCCGCCATGCGCTGGCGCTGCAGCAGGTAACGCACGAAGGCAAAGCCGGTCAGCGCAATCACCAGCAAGAGGCCTGCGACGACAGCCAGCCGTGTGAACGATTGCTGGCGCCATGGCTCCAGCACATCGTCCTGCGCCTTGGTCGCCAGAACCAGGATGGGATATCGGCTGCTCAGCTGGTAGAAGCTCAACCGCTCAAGTCCGTCCAGCGGCGATTTGAAGTAATAGACGCTGGCACTGGGGCGGTCTTTCAGGGTCCGGAACAATGGCGACTTGGACATATCGCGTCCGACATTGCTGCCGTCTTCGTCACGGCTGCGCGCCAGCATGATGCCATCGGCATTCAACAGCGACACCGAGCCGTTCGGTCCGATGTCAAATCGCCGGTAGAATTGCGTGAAATAGGCCACGTCGATGCTGGTCAACACCACGCCGGCAAAACTGCCATCGGGATGATTGAAGCGACGGGACAGGGTGATGATCCATTGTCCTCCCGAACGACTCTTGACCGGCCGGCCGATCAGCGTCCCGCGGTCGGTGGAGGCGCGATGTTGTTGGAAGTAGTCGCGATCGCCGTTGTTGAGACCGGCCAGATTGACGTCTTCGGTGGTTGCGAGCCAGCGGCCGGTTTCATCATAGACGAAGATCCCGCGGATACGTTGCCGGTTGTACTTGCGCGATTGAAGAAACGTCCGGATCTTTTCGAGTGCTGCGGGGCTGGTTCCGCCGGTCTCCATGCGATCGACCATTCCGGTTAGAATGGTGTCAGCCAGGTCAAACGTATCGTCGGCATGCTGCGTCAGCGAACGGGCAAGATTGGCCATGTCCACTTCTGCGTTCTTCAGGTCGACCTGCCGGGACTCCCATTCGCGCCAGCCGCTTAGCGCGAGAATTGCGACGCAAGCCAGTGCCACAAATCCCGCCGCCCACAACGGGATATGTGCTTTGCCAATTTCCCGGCGGCTGGTGATCATCTTAAGGCTGCTCCGATCCGGGCAAATTTCCATGGAGGGCTTAACGCCGCGTTGCCTCTACAGCAGCAATGGCGGAGTGGGTGAGCGCTTTGCCCTCGCGCCGGATCGGATGTTACGTAATGCGATCGTACTTCATTAACCATGGAGGTTGCTTTGGGCACGGCCCGCGGCAAAGCTGACCCAGAGGGGAACCTCGTTCCCCCCGGCACAAGCGGGCATCACGCGAGGCACACAGCTACGCCGCGTTCAAGGCCTGCGCGATATCGGCGATCAGATCGGACGGATGCTCGATGCCGATCGACAGCCGGATCGTGGAGTCGAGCACGCCGATTTTCTGGCGGATGTCGGCTGGAACGCCGGAATGCGTCATGCTCGCCGGCAGGCTGGCCAGCGACTCGGTGCCGCCGAGACTGACCGCCAGCTTGAAGATCTGCAGCGCGTTGAGGAATTTGAAGGCGGCGGCCTGGCCACCGACGATGTCGAACGAGAACGTCGAGCCGGCGCCGGTGCATTGCCCTGCGAACAGACGCCCGGCCGGCGAGTGCACATCGTGATGGCCGAGGTAATGGACATGCGCCACCTTGGCGTGGTCGCGCAGAAAATCCGCCACCAGCCGTGCGTTGGCGTCGGCCTTTTCCATGCGGATGCTCAAGGTCTCGAGCGACCTGGAAAGCATCCAGCAGGAATGCGGGTCGAGCTGGGTGCCGATCGCGCCGCGCAGCGCCTTGATGTCCTTCATCAGGGCTTTCGAGCCGAGGGCTGCGCCCGCGATCAGGTCGGAATGGCCGCCGATATATTTGGTCAGCGAGTACAATGACAGATCCGCGCCGTGTTCGATCGGCCGCTGAAACACCGGCCCGAGCAGCGTATTGTCGCACGCGACGATCGGCGTGTGATCCTGCGCCTCGCCGATGTTCTCGGCGACGCGGCGGACCATCGCGATATCGACCAGCCCGTTGGTGGGGTTGGCCGGGGTCTCGATGAAGATCATCGAAACCCGTCCCTTGCGCATGGCGTCCTCCGCCGCCAGTTGCACCGCGGCTTCGTCGATGCCGTCGGCAAAACCCACCGAGCCGATCGAGAGCCCCGCAAGCGTTTTCGTGAACAGGGTTTCCGTGCCGCCATAGAGCGGTTGCGAGTGCAAAATGACGTCACCGGGGCGGACGAAGGCGAGGATCGCCGTCGAGATCGCCGACATGCCGGACGAGAACAGCGCGCATTTCTCGGTGCGCTCATAGACCGCAAGCCGGTCCTCGACGATCTCGCTGTTGGGATGATTGAACCGCGAATAGACCAGGCCCGCGCCCATCCCCTCGGGCGGCTCGCGCCGGCCCGAGACGAAATCGAAGAAATCCTGACCGTCTTCGGCGGTCCGAAACACGAAGGTCGAGGTCAGGAACACCGGCGGCTTGACGGCGCCTTCCGACAATTGCGGATCGTAGCCGTAGTTCAGCATCAAGGTTTCCGGATGCAGCATGTGGTTGCCGATGTGGGTCTTGGACGGAAACGGTTTCACCATGGCCTGCCTCGCTGGCTGCATTCAGAAACGTTCCCCTTTGTGGGGGTCGTCAAAGACGGTGCGCCGTTCGCGTGGACATGACGGCATCCAACGACTCGGGTCACCGATCTCTGGAGCAGCCTAGCAACATCCGGGGGTGAATTCACTGCGTTCGCAGGCAAGGCGACCACGTCGCCCGTGCGAGATGCTGTCGCAGCCGGGCCGGCAATACCGCCACGAGGTTAGGAAATATCGTCGATTTGTCGCAGCCCTGGTCAGCGCTCGGACCGCATATACGGGCTGCGCTCGGTCACATGCTTGAGTTCGGGCGCAACGTCCATCGTCTGGGTCACATGCTGCGCTATATTGGTTCGCTTCGTGCTGGCCGGATTGCCCACAAACGCCCACATGACCACGCCAATCGCGAGCGTCGCGCCGCTTATCACCCCGATGTCTCGCTTCATTGCGATCTCCCGTTTTGTTTTCGGGTTGCGCAAATCAAGCCAGTTGGTCGTGGTCGAAGTATGGCTATTACAAGATTGGCCGGCCGATCCCGGCAATGTGATGGCTGAACCGCGGCAGCGCTCAGCTCTTGCTTGGGCGTGGCCGCGTCCGCGGACAATTTGCCGAGCATGGTGGTGAGTTCCTCATCGGCGCTGATGATCGTCTTGTTGCGGTCTGCCTCGCCCGCTGCAGGATCCACTGCAGTTGGCGGCTCAGTGGGTGCGCCAATTGCTTCCTGTTTGGCCGGTTCGACCGGCGAGAAAGCGGAATCGGGCGATTTTTCGGAAAGCTTTAATGTCGACTCCGGCAAAGGCCTCGACGTCCGATCCAGCCGACGGGCCGCCGTCGAGCTGCCAACCGGCGGCCTGGCCTCGTCAACCGGCATGCCATTGCCACGCGGCGCAACACTCTTGCTTGCTCTTCCGATGATACCCTCAACGATGGCGGGCAGGCGCTGCTTGTCGATGTCAGCCATGTATTCGCAGGCTAACTCGTCGACATATTGCTGGCCGTAGTCGGCCAACACGGAGGTTATCCGCGCGAGATCGACATCGCTTTCAACAAGCTGACGCCATGCCTGACTGTCATAGGAAACCGCCGGTGGGCTTATCGGCTTCGGGGGTTCGCGAGAGACGAGCGGTTCAGGAACCGGAGGCTGCGCCATGCGCTCATCGGCCGGCGCGCGGCCGAGCGTTGTGACACTCACGCGCTGTCGGTTGTTCTCTGCCACCAGGAGTGACAGCAGGCCGACGCCCATCAGCAGGAACCCAACCGTCGCCCATACCAGCGTGGCGCAAAGCAGAGCGCCGGCAATCAGCAATATCCACCCGGTAACGCGCACTAACAGGCCTTCTCGGCGACAAGGGCCAAATTCAATTGCCAAACATGAGCGCTAATTCTCAACGCTTCCGGCAAGCTGCGCAACACAAGATTACCGCCACATCCGGTGACGGCCGGGCGGCGCTTAGGTTCGCCGATCCAGCCGTCGCGGGCGCGCTCAGTTCTGCTACGCGCCGGTGACGCGCCAGATCACGTCGCCGACATCGTCCGCCATCAGGAGCGACCGGCCGTCGGGACCGACCACCACCCCGACCGGTCGTCCATAAGATTCCTTCTCGTCGGGTGCGAGGAAGCCGGAGAGAATATCCCGCGCCGGCCCCGACGGACGCCCGTTCTCGAACGGCACAAAAACGAGCTTGTAACCGCTCAGCGTGCTGCGGTTCCAGGAGCCGTGCTGGCCGATCGCCATGCCATCGGGAAAACCCGGCAGCGTGCCAGCGGGGACCCAGCAAAGACCGAGCGACGCAGTGTGCCCGCCGAGCGCATAGTCCGGCGTGATCGCCTTGGCGACCATGGCCGGATCCTGCGGCACCCGGTCGTCCACCGTCTGGCCCCAGTAGCAATAGGGCCAGCCGTAGAAGCCGCCATCGCGCACCGAGGTCAGGTAATCCGGCGGCGTCTCGTCGCCGAGACCGTCGCGCTCGTTGACGACGGTCCAGAGTACGCCGGTCTGCGGCTCCCAGGCCATGCCGACAGCATTGCGCAGGCCGCCGGCAAAGATGCGGCTGGAGCCGCCGGCGAGATCGAGTTCATGGATCGCCGCCCGGCCTTCTTCCACTTCCATGCCGTTGTCGGCAATGTTGGTGAGCGAGCCAACACCGGCGTAGAGCTTCTTGCCATCCGGGCTCGGCAGCAGGCTCCGCGTCCAATGCCCGCCCGGCTTGAAGGTGACGAGTTTGCGCCCTGTTGCCGTGATGCGATCGGCGTTCGCCACATAGGGGAACGCCACCACGCCGTCGGTGTTGCCGACATAAAAGGTGTCGCCGAGCAGCGCCATGCCGAACGGCTGGTTCAGCCCCTCCATGAAAACCCCGCGCTTTTCGGCGACGCCGTCGCCATCCGCATCGCGGAGCAGCGTGATGCGGTTCGCGCTTTCGCCAAGCGCCGCGGCCCGCCGCATCGTGGCCTGCATCGCATAGCCGAACACGTTTCTGACCGGACCTGCGACCTGGTTCGATTCCGCAATCAGGACATCGCCATTGGGCAGCACGTTGATCCAGCGCGGATGTTTCAGGCCGGTCGCAAATGCATTGACCTTGAGCCCCGGTGCTGCCGTCGGCTTCTGCCCCTTGTCCCAGCCCCTCGCCGACGGCATCTTCAGCGTCGGGATGGCGCCCTGCGGCTTCGCTTCCGGCACCACAGGCGTGCTGCCCCAGGCAGGCGCCGGCGCGTCGCCTTGTAATTTGCGCCAAAACAAGGCAGCCCCGCCGATCAGCGCGACGATGCGCGCAAAAATTGCAGAAAAGTTCATGACATTCCCCATTGGATCGCGCGCACACTAGCCGACGTCTCCGCGCGTTGAAACCTAGCGCGCTGAACTGCAGGTCTGGATTGCGTCGAAAAAGCAGATCGTGAAAGTCAGCCCAATGCTGTAAAAGCCAGTTCGCTGTCAAAGCTCAATCTGCGGAGGGTCACGCTCGGCGAGGAACCCGCGAATCATGAACGGGATTTATCGATGAGCGTCGGATTGATCGCCCTTCTCGACGATATCGCGGCGATCGCAAAGGTGGCAGCAGCTTCCCTTGACGATGTGGTCAGCCAGGCCGCCAAGGCGGGGGTAAAGGCGGCCGGCGTCGTCATCGACGATACCGCTGTCACGCCAGGTTACGTGATCGGATTCGCTGCCAAGCGCGAACTGCCGATCGTCGGCAAGATCGCGGCGGGATCGCTTCGCAACAAGCTCCTGATCCTGCTTCCCGTTGCGCTGGCGCTCAGCTACTTCCTGCCCTCGGCGATCACGCCGCTGCTGATGTTTGGCGGGGCCTATCTCTGTTACGAAGGCGTTGAAAAGCTGTACGAAGCCGTCATGCCCCATCATGCGCACCAGCATGAGGTCGAGCTCGGCACAGTGGCGTTGCAGGCGCAGACGCTCGAGGACCAGAAAGTCGCCAGCGCGATCAAAACCGACTTCATCCTGTCGGCGGAGATCATGGCGATCACGCTGGCAGCCCTCCCCGCCGGCAGCATCCTGAAGCAGGCCGTCGTGCTCGCGGTTGTCGCAATCGGAATCACGGTCGCGGTGTATGGCCTGGTAGCCCTGATCGTGAAGGCCGACGACGCCGGCGTGGCGCTGGCGCGAAACGACAATGTTTCGGTCATCGCCAGTATCGGCCGCGGTCTGGGACATGCCCTTGTCCGGGGCATGCCCGTCTTCCTGATGTTTCTCAGCGCGGTCGGGACCGCCGCCATGATCTGGGTTGGCGGCGGCATCATCCTTCACGGCATCGAGGCGTACGGCCCGCCCTCGATCGGTCATGCCGTCCACGCCGCCACCGACGCTGCGGCCCATGCCCTGCCGGCCGTCGCCGGCTTGCTCAAATGGATCGTCGAGGCGGCCATCTCAGGCGTGATCGGACTGGTGGTCGGCGCGGCGTCAATCCCGGTCATCGGATATGCCGTGGCGCCCGCCTGGAAGCGAGTAAAGCGGCTTCTGCCGGGCTGACAGGAAATCGTCGGGGGCTGATCGGGCTGATCGGCCCAGCAGACCAGCCCACGGCGTCACGCATACTGCGATTATGGGATGCAGGTCCCGCCACGGTGCCCCGGCGTAAACAGGGCGCCGCAGAGCGAGCCACCGGTAACCCAGACCCCAAACCCGTAGCCTCCAACCGTAATTTCGATTCCGACGTAGCCCTTGTCGACGACGACGGTGACTGCGCCACCGTTCACGGCATCGAGCTCGTCCATGGTCAGTTCGTTGATTTCCTTGCTCATGTCGCGCTCCCATATCGGCGGGGGAATTCCCGACCTCGAACGACTGCAACGTTAGGGTGCTGCAAGGATTGCTGCCGTGACGAATATCACGAATGCCCGGCGCGCCCTTCCTGCCGGACGGGCCAGGGCAGCGCGCGTTGATCCGCGTTATTCCGACTTGCTGGTCTCTTGCGTCGCAGGATTCGCCGCAACCGCAGGTCCGCCGCCGAGCAGCCTTGCGAGGCTGCGGGCGCGCCTTGTGTCGATGCTGACATAGGCGGTCATGCCGGCGCGCAGCGGCGGCTCGCCTGATCGTTCAACCAGCTGCAGCCGCACCGGCAGGCGCTGCACGACCTTGACCCAATTGCCCGAGGCGTTTTGCGCCGGCAGGATCGCAAACTCCGCGCCGGTCGCCGGGCTGATGCTCTCCACCACGGCGTCCCAGGTAACGTCGGGATGCATATCCAGCACGACCTTGGCCTTCTGCCCCACCGTCACATAGGTCAGGTCGGTCTCCTTGAAGTTGGCCTCCAGCCAGGGCCTGCGGTCGGTGACCAGCGCGAACAGCGGCGTCTGCGCCTTGACCTGCTCGCCGAGCTGCAGCTTGAAATTAACCACCACGCCCGCCTTCGGCGCCTTGATCTCGGTATAGGCAAGGTCGAGCGCGGCACGATCGCGCACCGCCAGTTTTTCGCGCACCGCCGCGAACTGATCCGTCGGCCGGTCGGGCTTGCCGCCGAGGGCTGCCTCGACGCGCGCGATGCGCTGGTGCAGCACGGCGACGCGATCTTCGCCTTCCTGCTCCTCGCTGTTGGTCTGCTCGACCTTCGCGGTCGAGGCGACGCCGCGTCCGGACAATTCACGCTGGCGCCTGGCCAGGGACTGCAGATACGCCAGCTTGTTCTCCGCCTCCTTTGTCTCGGCCCGGATCTCGCGCAGGCTGGCCTTGAGCTGCTCGACGGCGGCGCGCGCGGAATCAATTTCCGCTTCGGCCTTGGCGAGCGCCAATTGGTATTGCGTCGGATCGAGGCGAAGCAGCACGTCGCCGGCGGCGACGGCCGAATGATCGCGGATCCGCAACTCGGTGATACGGCCCTGAACCTCGCTGGCGATCTGGGCGATGTCCGCCTTGACGAACGCGTTCTCGGTCGAGATGTGGCGGCCGCCCTGCAGCCAGAAGGCGAGCGCGCCCACCAGAACCAACAGGGGCACGCCGATCAGCGCCAATCGCTTCATCCGTTTGGTCATGGCGCGGCCCTGCCATTGAGCCGGACCGTCGCCAATGGAACTCGCTTTCGCGGGGCCGTCGCCAACTCGCCCCGCGCGGCCTCGCCGCCATCCGCCGATACCAGGGTTTTCTTGATGCGCTGCAACAAAGCCATCAGCTGTTTGCGTTCGGGCCCGGCGAGATCGGCGAGCCCGGCATCGACCGTATCCTCGGCGATACGCCAGATCCGCTTGTGGACCCGCTCGGCCTCCTTGGTCAGATACACACGCTTGACGCGGCGGTCGTCCGCTTGCGTGCGGCGCTCGACCCAGCCATTAGCCACCAGCCGGTCGATCATGCGGCCGGCGGTGGCCTTCTCGACCTCCATCATCTCGGCCAGTTCGGAATGCGAGGCGCCGGGACGGCGGTGCAGGCGGGTCAACACCAGCCATTGTGCCCGCGTGATGCCGAGGCGGCGCACGCGGCGATCGAACTCGGTCCGCAACAGGCGGGCAACGTCCGAAATCACAACCCCAATATATTCGTCGGTATTCGGCATGGCGCTGTTGTGGCCGCCCTGAAATTAGTAAGCTAGGTTAGTATCTGACATCAGCTGCCGCAAGGGACATCACCCTGAGTTCCACCAGCATGGAGGCCGAGGACCCTGCCGGGACCATGTCCACGGCGCAGCGATATTTGACGCTGATGACGGTCGTGCTCGGCTCTTCGCTGTACGGCACGGCGCTGCTGACGACGTCGACCATCCTGCCGCAGATGCAGGGCGCGCTGTCGGCGACCCAGGACGAGGTCGCCTGGGTGATGACCTTCAACATCCTGGCGACCGCGGTGGTGACGCCGATGACGGGCTGGCTGGTGTCCCGCTTCGGCAGCAAACGCGTCATGGTGTGGTCGGTCGGATGGTTCACGCTGGCGACGCTGCTCTGCGGCATGGCGCAATCGCTCGAGACGCTGGTGCTGTGGCGCATCCTGCAGGGCGGCGCGGGCGCGCCGGTGATACCGCTGTCGCAGTCGATCCTGTTTGCGACCTTTCCGCGCCGCCAGCATTCGATGGTGATGTCGATCTTCGGCATGGCGGTCGCGGTCGCGCCGGTGTTCGGCCCGGTGTACGGCGGCTATCTCGCCGAGGCGCATAGCTGGCGCTGGTCGTTCTACATGCTGGTGCCGATCGGGATTGCATCCACGATCGGTATGGCCTGGACGCTGCCTTCCGACAACCAGTTGACCAAGGTCCGCTTCGACTGGACCGGCTTCATCGCGCTGGCGACCGCGCTGGCGGCCATCCAGCTGGTGCTCGCGCGCGGGCCGCGGCTGGACTGGTTCGACTCGACCGAGATCGTGGTCGAATGCCTGATTGCGGGCATCGCGTTCTATGTTTTCCTCATTCACAGCCTCGGCGCCCGCAATCCGTTCGTGAACCTGAAACTCCTGACCGACCGCAATTATGCGATCGGGCTGGCGCTGGTGACGATCTACGGCATGCTGAACTTCACGCCGATGGTGCTGCTGCCGCCGCTGCTGCAGCAGCAGGCCGGTTATCCCGACGCCCTGGTCGGACAGGTGATCGGATCGCGCGGCCTCGGAATGCTGGTCGGCTTCATGATCGCCGGCTTGATGAACCGGCTCGATCCGCGCCTCACCATGGCCTTCGGCTTTGGCCTGCAGACCGTGGCGGGGCTGTGGATGCTGACCTTCGACCTCAACGTCACGATGGAGATCCTGGTGATCAACAGCATGATCCAGGGATTTGCCGTCGGCGTCGTCTGGGTGCCGATCACGGCGGTGGCGTTCGGCACGCTGGACGCCAAGCATTATGCTGAAGCGTCCGCGATCTTCCATTTGCTGCGCAATATCGGATCGAGCTTTTTCATCTCGCTGTCGATCGCCGAAATCGTGCGTACCTCAGGCGCCAATTACAGCCGGATGACCGAGATGATCTCACCCTATAACCGCGCGCTGACGACGCCGGGCCTGACCGGCGGGTGGAATTTCGACACCGTGCCGGGCCTTGCCAAGGTGGCAAAAGAGATCGGCCGCCAGTCGATGATGATCGGCTATCTGAACGCGTTCACGATGTACACGGTGACGTCGGGCCTCGCCGTCCTGTTCGTCCTGATGGTGAGGGGCCGCAAGACGGCGGCTTGATGCGAGCTAGATCACCGGGTTCTTACGGGCGCCGGCCGTCGCGTTTCCGTGATAGGTTTTTTGCAGACCGGCTTTGATGAAACAATTCTGTCCACCAACAAAGCCATTTTAGTGATCTGGCGAACACTTCCTGAAACCATTGTCAGGCATACTGAGGCGTTACTGAACAAGCAATTTCACCAGACCAGCGGTGGCATCCTCAACGAAGTGGAACACGCCATGCTTTCAGAAAAATTCTTTCTACTGTTGGAAACCCTCCGGAGCGAGGCCGAGCGGAGCCCGACCTATTCGGACGGCAGCACCCGGGTGATCAGCACCTCGCCGCACGTCCCGGTCCAGCTGCCCAGCGCCAGCCGGAAGTAGAGCGCGCTTACACCAGTCGCGACGTCTCGCGACGCTCAAACGCACGACGCCGCACCCTGTTGGGCACGGCGTCGCTTCGGCAACCTTGGCGGACCGATCAACCGACGTTCTTTGGGCCGATCGGGAAATCTCCCTTCGGGCCGGGCTTCGGGTCGAGCGTTCCATCCACGATGCAGTAGCCAATTCCCAATGCAACGCCCAAGGCGATGAAGGGAAACCAGCCGCCGCTGACCTGGTCCAGCTTGGCATCCGGCAACGGCGCAAGGCCGTCGGCGTTCACAATTGCTTGCATGTTGGCCATCATTGTCTCCTTCAATAGGCCGTCCATCCCCCGACGCCCATCCAAGGGACTGAGATCGTCGAGGGTCGGCATCGAGGCTGACCAAAACCGGATGTTTGTGCTGTGACCGGAATCACGGTGTAAGCGAGCGAGTGCGCTCGACCCGAGGGCAAAGCAAAAACGCGGCGCCGAGGGCGCCGCGTTTCGTTTTCTCCCATTTCATTCGCCGTCATTCCAGGGCGTCCGAAGGACGAACCTCAGGTGCGCAATTGCGCACCGGGGAATCTCGAGGTTCCGGGTTCGCTTCGCGCCCCGGAATGACGGCGCAACTAGCGCCGTCAGCTCGCGACGGCCGACGACGGCATGTCGCGCTCGCGCTTCATGACGATCTTGTTGAGCGCGCCGAGATAGGCTTTTGCCGAAGCCACCAGCGTATCCGGATCTGACGCCTTGGAGGTCATCGAGCGGCCTTCATGGGCGAGCCGCACCGAGACCTCGGCTTGCGCGTCGGTGCCTTCCGTGACCGCGTGGACCTGGTACAGCTCGAGCTTGGCCTCGTGCGGCACCAGCGCCTTGATGCAGTTGAACACCGCATCGACCGGGCCATTGCCTTCGGCCTCCTCGATCTTGGTCTGGCCGCCAATGTCGAGCTTCATGGTGGCGCGCTGCGGCCCATGGGTGCCCGCGATGACCGTCAGCGACGTCAGCTTGATGCGGTCATGCGAGTTGGCGATTTCCTGATCGACCAGCGCCTCGATGTCCTCGTCGTAGATGTCCTTCTTGCGGTCGGCCAGCGCCTTCATCCGCACGAAGGCGTCTTCCAGCTGGTTGGCGCCGAGCTTGTAGCCCATCTCCTCCAGCTTGTGCACGAAGGCATGACGTCCGGAATGCTTGCCGAGCACCAGCGACGACTTCTTCAGGCCGATCATCTCGGGGCGCATGATCTCGTAGGTCGAGGCGTCCTTCAGCACGCCGTCCTGATGGATGCCGCTTTCATGGGCAAACGCGTTACGGCCAACGATCGCCTTGTTGTACTGCACCGGGAACGAGGTCGCCGCCGACACCAGTTTCGAGGCCCGCGTCAGCATTGTGGTGTCGATCTTGTTCCACCACGGAAACACGTCATTGCGGACGTTCATCGCCATCACGACTTCTTCCAGCGCGGCGTTGCCGGCCCGCTCGCCGATGCCGTTGACGGTGCATTCGATCTGGCGCGCGCCGCCGGCGATGCCGGCCAGCGAATTCGCCACGGCCATGCCGAGGTCGTTGTGGCAGTGCACGGAGAAGACCGCCTTGTCGGAATTCGGCACCCGCTCGATCAGCGTGCGCATGAAGCGGGTGTATTCCTCGGGCGTGGTGTAGCCGACGGTGTCCGGAATGTTGACCGTGGTGGCGCCGGCCTTGATCACAGCCTCGACGATGCGGCAGAGATAATCCATCTCGCTGCGGGTGGCATCCTCGGCCGACCATTCGACGTCGTCGATCTGGTTGCGGGCGCGGGTGACGTTGGCGATCGAGAGCTCCATCACCTGCTCGGGCGTCATGTTCAGCTTGACGCGCATGTGCAGCGGCGAGGTCGCGATCACGGTATGGACGCGGCCGCGCCTGGCGAATTTCACCGCTTCGGCGCAGCGGTCGATGTCCTTCGGATTGGCGCGCGACAGACCTGCGATGACAGAGTTCTTGGAGCGGCGGGCGATCTCGCTGACCGCCTGGAAGTCGCCTTCGGAGGTGATCGGGAAGCCGGCCTCGATGACATCGACGCCCATGTCGTCGAGCATCTCGGCGATCTCGATCTTTTCCTCGAACGTCATGGTGGCGCCGGGGCACTGCTCGCCGTCGCGCAAGGTGGTGTCGAATACGATTACGCGGTCCTTCTCGGACTTATTGGCTGTGGTCATCTGCAACTTCCTTTGGGTGGTGCGCCGTTTTTGGGCGCTGAAGGGTTCCTTGATCTCACGCAACCCCTGAGTGCCCAGGCGCAACCGCCCAGACGGCCCTCAGGGGCCGATAAGAAGCAGAAGCCCGCCAATAAGGAGGGTGGGCAAGGACGCAGCCGGAATCGCGCAGGTACGAACGGCCGAGGCCGATCCAACCTGAACTCCAACATTTTCGCTGCGAATCAGCATTGCCAGACCCTTGAGGAGACGAAATCCTTAGCCAAAACCATTGACAGTTCGTTGCCGGGACCACGTTCCATGGCCGTTCTAGACGAGAAATATGGCCGGCCGCAATGCCAAAAGATGGTCAGGATAGATGACCTAACGGGGCAAAAGCGCCGCAGGGTAAACGGCGTCCTGCCCTCAGCATCCCCCGGACACGCAGCCGCGAGGGGTCGGCCTCCCCTCTCCCGGTCGTTGCGCCGGGTTGAAAGCCAGGCCGCGAGAACCATCTTTAGCCAGGGTGGAGATTTGTAAAATGGAGCGGCGCATGAGCCCTCGGTTTCTCCTGCTGACCTTGCTGGCGGCCTTTGGCCTTGCGGTTCTGTTTGCAACGCTCACAACGGTTCGGCAGTTGCACATCCAAACGTCCGCGATCACACAACCGCTGCACCGGGGTTGAGCGCCGCGGATACGCCTTACGCGTATGCCACATTTGTTCCACCCATCCCTGAGCGCTTAAAGCCGCATGGTGATGCGCGGATGCCGACTGTATGACCGATGATCGGTTCATGGACGGGGCACGCGGTTGGACAGGTTTCAGATCGGTAGTCACTTTATTGCGCTGGCCGCCGCCTTCGCGCTCGCGGTGCCGATCGGCTGGGATCGCGAGAAGCGCGCACGAAGCGCCGGCTTAAGGACGTTTCCGCTCGTCGCCCTGGCCAGTTGCGGCTTCGTGCAAGCCAGCGAAAACCTGCTCGTGCACTCCCCCGACGGCATGGCGAAAGTCATCGAAGGGCTGATTACCGGCATCGGCTTCATTGGCGGCGGCGCCATTCTCAAACAGGGCACCTCTGTTCACGGCACCGCGACCGCGGCAAGCCTGTGGGCGACCGGCGCGATCGGCGTTTCCGTTGGGCTCGGAAGTTATGACGTCGCCGTCACGGTCGCCGTGTTTACCTTCCTGACGTTGCGCCTCCTGACGCTCGTCAAGGACGAGAGCGATGAAGGCGAAGGCGGCAAACCCGATCGGACCTGACGGGGCGCACAGCGTAAAGGTGCTTTGCTGCGCGAGGCCCCTGCCTCAACTTTTGCGTAAAGCCGGTTTATGGACGTAAGCTGCCGGGTACCGATCCGACAGGAGGCTGTCTCATGCCAAAGAAGGGGGTTACGGGCCATGATGAGTGGGTGGTGACCCAGGCACTCGCCACGGCCCTGGTCGCGCTCGAACAGCTTCCGGAGAAGATTCAGCCGCGACCCCATATGGAAGATCTCCGAAAACTCCTGATTGCCGGCTGCGCCCCCGGTAGCGAGGGTCTGCATCTGGCCCAGGCGAAGTGCCGGTTGTTCCCACAAACCGACCCGGAGACGATCTACCGGGAGTATGGCCTGGAGGGCGGTCGGGACTGAAGGGTCAGTAGGATGGGAGCGAAAGCGAAACCCATCATCTCACCCGCGGAAGCCTCGATGGGTTTCGCTGCGCTCTACCCATCCTGCTTCTACTTCTTCGCAACCTTTCCCTCACCCTTCTCCTCCGCCAGCAGCGCCTCACGCACCTGCTTGAACTCGCTGCGGTCGGCCTTGTCGACCTCGGGAAAACGCAAATCCAGCCTGTCGAGCGCGCTGACGATGGTCGAGCCGATCACGACGCGGGCGAACCATTTGTGGTCGGCCGGCACCACATGCCATGGCGCGTGGCGCGCCGACGTGTGACGGATCATGTCCTGATAGGCGGCCTGGTACTTTGCCCACAGCTTGCGCTCGGCAATATCGGCCAGCGAGAACTTCCAGTTCTTGGCGGGCTCGTCCAGCCGGGCGAGAAAGCGCTCGCGCTGCTCTTCCCTGGAGATGTTGAGGAAGAATTTCAGGATCACGGTGCCGTTGCGCGCGAGGTAACGCTCCATGGCCGAGATATCCTCGAACCGTTCGCGCCAGATATTCCCAGTCACCAGCTTTTTCGGAATCTTCTGCTTGCCGAGAATCTCGGTGTGCACGCGCACGACAAGGCATTCCTCGTAATAGGAGCGGTTGAAGATGCCGATCCGGCCGCGCTCGGGCAGCGCGATCATGCTGCGCCAGAGAAAATCGTGGTCGAGCTCCCTGGTCGATGGCTGCTTGAACGACGTGACCTCGCAGCCCTGCGGGTTGATGCCGTCGAACACGCTCTTGATCGCCGAGTCCTTGCCGGCGGCGTCCATGCCCTGAAACACCAGAAGCATCGACCAATTGTCCTGCGCGTAAAGCTTTTCCTGATAATCGCTCAGCCGCTTGCGGTTGGCCTCGATGATCTTCTCGCCCTTGTCCTTGTCGAGACCACCCTTCTCGCTGGTCTTGTGCGATTTCAGGTGAAATTCGCCCGTTCCGTCAACGCGAAACGGGGCGACAAAGGGTTTTAGGGTGTCGCCAAGCGGTTGCTGTGATTTATTGCTCATGAGGCTACGGGCTTCTGTTCCCCAGACTTCTTGGGTTGCGTCTTGAACCGATCCATGACGCTACCAAGAATGCCCTTGGGAAGGAATATGATGAACAGCACCAGCAGCACGCCGTAAACGAGGTTGTCCCAGCCCACCGCCTTGGTCCCGAACCAGATGCGCAGAAATTCGGCAAGCAGGATCGTGATGATGGCGCCGACCGTCGGCCCGAACGACACGTAGACGCCGCCGACGATGACGGCGAACACCATCTGCAGCGACACCGCAATGCCGCTGACCGTGTCGGGCGAGATGAACATCTGGTACTGGCAGTACAGCGCGCCCGCGAGCGCCGTCATCAGCGCACTGATGATGGTGATCTTGAGCTTTTCGAAGGTCACGTTGACGCCGGCGGCGGCCGCCGCGTCCTCGTCGTCCGAGATCGCCTCCATGGCGTAGCGGCTCATGCTGCGGTCGACCCATTGCCAGATCAGAAGTCCGACCACCCAGACGAACAGCGCGATCAGATACCACGTCGTCTTGTCGTCGAACTGCAGCGCCAGCAACTGGCTGCCCTTGGTGCGGTTCGGCGTGTAGCCGAGCGAGCCGCCGGTGTAGTCGCGCGTCGCGGTGATGACCTGCAGCACGATGCCGGACAGCGCCAGCGTCACCAGCACGAAATAGTGCCCGGTGATGCGGTAGCGGAAGCAGGGATAGGCGACGATGACCGCGAGCAAACCCGCGCACACCATGCTGAGCGGAATGCCGATCCACGGCGAGACGCCGAGATGGTTCCAGAGCAACGCCGTGACATAGGCGCCGACCCCCATGAAGCCGCCATGGCCGAGCGACACCAGGCCGAAGCGGCCCATGATCGACCACGACGTATAGGCGAACGACCAGATCAGGATCAGCACCAGGATGTGCAGATGATAGGGCTGGCGATAGACGAAGGGCAGCGCGATCAGCGCCGCTATTCCGACGACCCAGGCAATGGTTCGCGCGTTCACGAGCGCCTCGCGAATAGGCCCGCGGGCCGGATGAACATCATGACGATGAAGAAGGCGAAGGCGAGCACGTAGCCCCATTCGAGGTCGGAGAACAGGCCGCCGAGCGAAATGATCTCGGCGAACACGAACGCCGCGATGAAGCCGCCCACAAAGTTGCCGAGCCCGCCGAGCACGCAGATCAGGAAGGTGATCGGCCCGAACGACAGGCCGACAAAAGGATGCACGTCGTATTGCAACACGAGGAGACAGGCAGCCAGCCCCGCCAGCGCCCCGCCCAGCGCCGAGGTGACGAGATAGATGCGCTTGGTGTCGACGCCCATCAACGACATGATCTGGCGATCCTGCGAGATGGCGCGGATCGCGGTGCCGGTATAGGTGCGGGTCATGAAGAAATAGACGCTGACCATGCCGATCAGGGCTGCGGCAAAGGACAACAGCCGCGAATAGCTGAAGTGCATCTCGCCGAGCGCCAGTACCGGCAGGCGGATGCCGAGATTGCGGAAGTCGATGCCGAAGGCGACAGTGGCAAAGCTCTGCAGGATGAACAGCACGCCGCCGGTGGCGAGCAGCTGGTTGATCGGCGGCGCGGTGAGCAGCGGCGCGATCACGATGTAGTGCAATGCTGCCCCCAGCAGCGCCACCAGCAAAATGGTCAGCGGCGCCGCCGCCCAGTACGGCAGGCCGTAAAACTGGACCAGATAGTACATGCCGTACATGCCGATCATGACCAGCTCGGCATAGCAGATCCAGGTCACGTCGATGACGCCGAAGATCAAATTGAGCCCGAGCGCCAATAGCGCCAGCACCCCGCCGAGCAGGATGCCGTTGACCACGGCTTCCAGCAGATAGATGTCGAAGACGTCGAGAAATCCCTGCATCGCTTTGCCCTATCCCAGCTTCGCTTCACCTCTCCCGCTTGCGGGGGAGGTCGGCACGCGCAAGCGTGCCGGGTGGGGGAAACTCTTTCCACACGAATAGTGTGACTCGCGGCGACACCCCCACCCCACCCCTCCCCCGCAAGCGCGGGAGAGGGAGCGCAGTTCCTTTGCCGTTCGACCCAATGTCATCACGCTACACACCGAGATATGCCTGCTTGATGGTGTCGTTGCTCATCATCTCGGCCGAGGTGCCCGACGCGCGGATGCTGCCGGCCTCGAGCAGGTAGGCGCGGTCGACCACCTTTAGCACCTGCTGCACGTTCTGCTCGACGATCAGCACCGTCAGCCCGCTGGCGCGGATCCGCTTCACCAGTTCGAACACCTGCTGCACCACGACGGGCGCCAGCCCTGCCGACGGCTCGTCGAGCAGCAGCAGTTTCGGGTTCGACATCAGCGCGCGGCCGATCGCGCACATCTGCTGTTCGCCGCCCGACATGGTGCCCGCCATCTGGCTGCGGCGTTCCTTCATACGCGGAAACAGGTCGAACACGAATTCCAGCCGCTCGGCATATTTGGCGCGGGCGCCTTCCATGTAGGCGCCCATCTTCAGATTGTCGTCGACCGTGAGCCGCGGAAACAGCCGGCGGTTTTCCGGCACGTGGGCGATGCCAAGGCTGACGATGCGATGCGCCGGGGTCGCCAGCACGTCGGTGCCTTCCATCGAGATCGAGCCTCTGGTGGGCCGGATCAGGCCGGAGATCACCCGCATCAGCGTGGTCTTGCCGGCGCCGTTGGGGCCGATCACGCCGACCGCCTCGCCCGCCTTGACGTCGAGGCTGACGCCGAACAACGCCTGGAAAGTGCCGTAACCCGCATCGACCGATTTCAATTCGAGCATGCCTAGTCCCCTGCCCGCCGGCGCGCTTCCCCGGCCGCGGCCAGAGTCGAATCCGCATCGGTGCCGAGATAGACCTCGATCACGCGGGGATCGCTCGACACCGCACTCGGCAAGCCTTCGGAAATCTTTTCGCCGTGGTCGAGCACCATGACGCGATCGACGACGCGCATCAGCACGCCCATGATGTGCTCGACCCAGATGATGGTGATGCCGAGTTCGTCGCGGATCTTGCGCAGCATGTCCGCCGCAGCATCCATCTCTTTCTCGTCGAGGCCGCCGAGGCTTTCGTCGGCAAGCAGAAGTTTCGGCCCGGTCGCCAGCGCTTTCGCAAGTTCGAGCTTCTTCAGGCCGGCGGCCCCGAGGCCGTCGACGGTGGCATGGCGATCGGTGGTCAGGCCGACCATGTGAAGCGCCTTTTCGGCGGCCTCATTGGCCTTGGCGCGGCTGTGGCTGCCCTGGCCGTAGTAACCGGCCAGCGCCACGTTTTCGAAGATGCTGAGCCGGTGAAACGGTCGCGGGATCTGGAAGGTGCGGCCGATGCCGCGGTTGATAATGCGATGCGGCGCGACGCCCGCGATCTCCGCGCCGTCGAACAAAATCGAGCCGGCGGTCGGGACCAGCGTGCCCGACAGCATGTTGAAGATCGTGCTCTTGCCGGAGCCGTTCGGCCCGATCAGGCCGAGAATCTCGCCCTGTTCGACCCGGAACGATACGTTGTTGACCGCGGTGAAGCCGCCGAAGCGCTTCACCAACCCGTTCACCGTCAGCACCCCAGATACTCCGCTAACCTACTGGCTGCTGAAGGTGGTGCCCTTCGGCAGGGGCAACACGGCCTCGCGTTGCGCCTGGCTCTTCGGCCACACCACATACGACTTGTCGTCGACATACTGGATCACCACCGGGAACGAGCGTTCGTTCTGGCCGGCCATCTGCTGGCCTTCGCCGTAGAACTTGACACCGAAGCCGAGCATGGTGCCGCCTTCCGGCAAATCGACTTCGAGCGAGGCCTTGCGCAACGCCTCGGGATCGACGCCGCCATACTTCTTGATCGCGCGCGGCAGCACCTCGGTCATGAATACGTAGGTGTTGGACGCGGCCATGCCGACATGGGCGGAACGGATGGCGACGCCGGGCTTGGCCTTGTCGAATTCCTCGCCCACCATCTTGATCATCGGCGGCAGCTTCGGATCCATCGACTTCTGGTTGGCAAGCCAGATCGAGATCGGATCGGTGTTGAAGACGTAGTTGACGTCGGCGCCGAGGCCTTCCTTCAGCTTCTCGTAGACGCCGTAGCCCGCGCCATGGCCGACCAGCGCGCCGAATTTCAGGCCCTGCTCGCGCGCCTGGCGCAGCAGCAGCGTAATGTCCGGGTTGTAGCCCGTATGGAAGACCACGTCGGGCCGGCCGCGCTTCAGCTTGGTGACGAGCGCGGAAAGATCCGGCGCGGTGGCGGAATAGCCCTCCTTCAGGACGACGTTGAAGCCGGCCTTCTTGGCGCCCGCCTCGTTACCCTTCGACACGTCGACGCCATAGGCGCCGTCTTCATGGATGATCGCAACCCGCAGGTCCTTCGGCTCCTTGCCGAACTTTTCCTTGGAGTTCTGGGCGATGAAATCCATCGTCATCAGGCCGAACTGATCGCCACTGGCCTGCGGACGGAAGATATATTTGAAATTCTTGTCGGCGAGCACCGCCGAGGAAATGCAGGTGGTGATCCACATGAACTTCTTCAGCTGCTCGACGCGGGCGGCCACCGGCACGCACTGCGCCGACGAGAAGAAACCGAGCAGCATGTCGACCTTTTCCTGCTCGACGAGGCGGATCGCCTCGTTGATGGCGACATCGGGCTTGCTCTGCGCGTCGGCGTAGACCGCCTCGATCTTGTAGCCTTCGACGCCGGTCTTGCTGAAATGGTCGAGCATGATCTTGGCGCCGGTGTATTGCAGCTCGGAACCGCCGCCGGCGAGCGGGCCGGTCAGGTCGTAGATCACGCCGATCTTGATTTTCTTTTCCTGAGCTTCGGCGGCAACCGCCATCCCCAGCACCGCCACCGCGGCGGACAGCCCGACAAACAGGCGCGCAACCTTGTGCCCCGGCATCAAATCCTCCCTGTATATGGTGCGATGCACCTTTTTGTTTTTGTCGTATCTTTTTTCGACATCACACGGGTAGCGCCGTGTGATGTCAAGGCAATAACCGAGGTTACACTGTCGCGGCACCTCGGCATCCAAAAAAATATCAGTCGCAGCACAACCGATGCGCGCAGCCGCTCAATCATCGGATGTTAAACATCGGATGATTGCTAGCATACATCACCCATGCTAGCAAATCGCAAATCTCAGCCAAATCTCAACAACGTCAAGAGGAGAAGGAGGTGGCCAAGCCGAAGAGCGCCGACAAGCGTGTCAAGCCGGGGCGCATTCGCAACGTGCTCACGACACTCGGCCGCGAAATCGCGCAGGATCTCATTCCGGTCGGAGCGGCCCTGCCACCGGAGCCGGATCTCGAAACCCGCTTCGGCGTCGGACGCGGCGTGGTGCGGGAGGCCATCAAGACGCTCGCCGCCAAAGGACTGGTCAGCGTCCGCCCCCGGCATGGCACCCACGTGCTGCCGCGCAGTGAATGGAGCCTGCTCGACCGCGACGTTCTGAGCTGGCTGGTCGGCAAGGACGAGCCGGGCCGCGATCTTCTGCTGGCAATCCAGGAAGTCCGCTCGATCATCGAGCCGGCGGCCGCAGCGCTCGCCGCCGAGCGCGCCACCAAGAACGACCGCTGGCGCATTAATGCGGCTTTGGCCGCGATGGAAACCGCTCAGGATCAGGCGAGCACCATCGCCGCGGACAAGGCGTTTCATCTCGCGATCCTCGACGCCACGCACAACCCGGTGCTGCAAGGCTTCCGTGGCGCCATCGACACCATCCTGAGCACGGTTTTCATTGTCGCGGTGGGCAGCGCCGGCTGGTTCCGGGACAATTTGCCCAACCATGCCGCCGCCGCACGCGCGATCGAGAGCGGCGACGCCGAGAAGGCGCGGATCGCGATGGAGCGGGTGCTTGGCTACACCAAATTCAAACTGTCGAGCCGGAGGACCGCCGCCGCCGAGCGACGATTGGCCGGCACGGTCGCAATCACGCCAACGAAAAGAGCAATCGTCAAGAAGGCGGGCGCCAATAAAAAGAAAAAGCGCCACGTGTCGTAACACGAAGCGCTCGACCCATGTCCTCGCTACGCCGCAAATTGCGCCTCAATGAACGCCGTCACGAAGCGTGGCATCGCTGAGGTGAGATCGCGCGTTCCGCGCACCAGATGAATGGCCGATAATTCGGGCGATTGCTGCAAGGCGAGATTGGCCTCGATCCGGCTGCGCAATGCCTCGCCCGACATATCGACGTGCAACAGCCGGATCATCGCCAGCGCCGGGCCGGTGTAGACGCAGTGCCAATCCGGATCGCTCCGGTATTCCCCCGGCACGAGACCGGTTTCTTCCTCGAGCTCGCGCGCCACGCTGCCGGATATGTCGAGCGCACCATCCCTGACGTCGTCGAGGTCGGGCGTGCCTGACGGAAAATAGATTCGTCCGGCGTTGGAGGTGTGCTGGCCCATCTCGCCGAGCACGAACGCGCCGTCGGCGCAGCGCAGCGCGCCCATCCCAAAACCGTTGAACACGTCCCGGTCCGGAAAGCCCCAGTCACGCCAGGCCAGGAAGCTCGCGAAATCGGCCTCGAAATAGCTGGCCGTGAGGTGACTGCCAGCAAAGACCGGATGGCGTCCGAGCAGCACGCGCCCGTTCCACAGTTGCGGTTGGTCGCGCTGCGCCTGCGCAAAATGCGCGTCGATCTCCGCCCGCCGCACGGCGGCGAACGGCCAGGACCAGGATTCGACCGGCAGATCGAGCGAGGTAACGCGATGAATGACCGGTGGCGTCGTGCCATTCATCGCCGCATCACTTCCGACATTGCGTCACGCACTATTTCACGTGTTATTTGGCGATCGATCCGGTCGTCTTCTTGACCTGATCGACATATTTGTTGGTGTAGGTCTTGGTGACGTCGATGTTGGCTTTTGCCACCTCGGGTGAGCTTTCGCTGAACACCGCCAGCACCGCATCCGCGCCCTTCGGGTCCATCTTGCCGTTCAGCGAATACATCGGGATCGTGTTCTTCAGCGCCGCCAGATACAGCTCCTTGTTCTTGCCGACGATCTCTTCCGGCATTTTCGCCATGATCTCTTCCGGCGAATGGGAGTGAATCCAGGTCAGCGTGTTGACGATCGCCGTGGTCAAAGCCTGCACTTCCTTCTCGTGGGATTTGATCCATGCCGCCGTGGTGTAGAGCGAGCCGCCCGGATATTCGCCGCCGAACACTTCGAGCGTATCCTTTTGCGTGCGGGTGTCGCTGAGGATCTTGAGGTCGGGATAGCTGCCCTGCAGCACCGTGACCGATGGATCCAGCATCACGGCCGCGTCGATCTGGCCCTGCTGCATCGCCGCGACAGCGGTGGCGCCAAGGCCGACGCCGATCACCGAGGCGCTGGTCGGATCGAGGCCGTTTTTCTTGAGCAGATACTTCAGGAAGAAATCGGTCGAGGATCCCGGCGCGCTGACGCCGACCTTCTTGCCGGCGAGATCCTTGATCGAGTTGATTTCCTTGTTGTGCGAGGGCGACACGACAAGCACCAGCCCCGGATAGCGGTCATAGACCACGAACGACACCAGTTCCTGCTTCTTGGCCGCCAGATTGACGCAATGGTCGAAATAGCCGGAAACCACGTCGGCGCTGCCGCCCAGCACGGCCTTCAGTGCATCCGAGCCGCCCTTGAGATCGACCAGCTCGACGGCAAGGCCGGCTTTTTCGTATTCGCCGAGCTGCCTGGCCAGCACCGTCGGCAGATAGCACAGGCAGGACCCGCCCCCGATCGCGATGGTGACCTTGCTTTGCGCTGCGGCAAAGCCTGACGTCAGGACCAGCGCCAGCAGCGCCCCGGCCAGCCGGCCAACAATTTTCTTCATGGTTTCCTCCGATGGGTTGCCGACAGGATAATGCAGTGCACAGGCCTTGAGAAGGCGACTTTGCCGACAATGCGAGGGCCATTATTGCAACGCTGGTCCGCTCGCTGCGGTTTATTCCATCGCAGATGCGTGGTCTTTCGTCGCGCTGGCGAAGCGCGGCTTCGCGGCGTAGCATTCCGCCGCAAAAGTTTCCCTGGGAGGACTATCCATGAATCGTATCGCCATCACCTTGTCAATTGCCACCGCCTTTGCCGCCGGCTGCGGCGTCACGCATCTGCTGCGCCCTGCCCTTGCCGCCGAAAACATCACCGCGCAGGTCATCTCGACCGGCGATCTCGAAGGGGACAAGCTGTCTCCTCTCAACGCCGGCGGCATGCGCAACAAAATGCTTGTCTCCGCGGATGGCGTGACCATCGCGATCCAGGATGGCAGCCCGCCGAAGCATCTGCATGCCAACGCCAACGAGATTCAGTACATCCTCGAAGGCACCGGAACGATCTGGCTTGGCGACAAGGAAGTGACGGTGAAGCCGGGCGACCTCGTCGTCATCCCCAAAGGCACCCCGCATGGCGGTACCAAGCCTGTCGGCCGCACCATCAAGGCGATCGCGATCAAGACCCCGCCGCAGGCGCCGGATGACACGAAGATCTTGAACTGACGCGGACGGTCTCTCCTCCGTCATTGCGAGCGAAGCGAAGCAATCCATCTCGCCCCGGAAAGGAAGAATGGATTGCTTCGTCGCTGCGCTCCTCGCAATGACGACGAGAGACCCTACCCTCGCCCCTCCACCGGCGCCGGCCGCCATCGCAATAGCCCGCGCTGGACCACGATCGCTGCCGCAAGCAGCTCCAGACCGATGCACACCGCCAGGACGGCATCATAGTCGCCGCGCCAGCCACGTACGAGACCGACGAGGCCGGGACCAAGCGCACCAACGGTTCCGCTGACCGCGTTCGACAGCCCCATGACCACGACAAAGCTTGCGGCATTGAACTCGCGATGAATGATCAGCGGCGGCAAGGTAATGATATTGCCGATCGAAAAGCCGAACACCGCACAAGCGGCGAGGACGACCGAAACGTCGTCGGTCTGCAGGACGGCCAGCAGCGCCGCCGCCTGACTGACGAGCGACACGGCGGTGACGCGCCGCGGATCGAGCCGGTCGACAAAGATGCCGAGGCCGAGGCGCCCGGCTATCGCCATGAACGTCATGATGGAAACCGCGACACCCGCGCTGGCAAGGCCGATTTTCGGTTCAAGCAATGCGATCTGGTGCACGATGAAACCAATCTGAGCCAACAGCGCAAGCGCGAATGGAACCGAGATTGTCCAGAACGCCGGGCTGCGCAGCAGTTTCGCGCGCGAGATCTCGCCCGTAGCGGAAGACATTTCGGCTGGCGACGGATCCTTGATCTGCCCCTCGGCCAAACCACCGCCTGCTGGCGGACCGATCCAGGCGACAGCGACGGGTACGAGAACCGCGACCATGATCGCCGTCACGGTCAGCATCGCGGCCGGGAAGCCGAACCACTCGACGAGAAACACCAGCAACGGCGTAACGACGACCCCGCCGCAACTCCCGCCGGTGAACGCAAGGCTGATGGCGAGACCACGACGGCGCACGAACCAAAGGCTCACAACCGTCGCGATCACGACCGTTCCCATGCCGATCCATCCCAGAGACATCAGGATGAAAGCGGCGTAGAGCTGCCACGGGGTGGTCGCCCATGCGAGCAGCGTCGTCGACGCCGCCAGCGCCGCAATTCCCAGCAGCACAAGCCGCTTCGCACCCAGCCGGGCAACGAGTTCGTTGGTGAAGGTTGCGAAAATATTGCACAGCAGGAGCGACACCGTGCTCGCGCCCGAAATGAGCGCGGCCGGCCAGCCGTTCAGACGCTGCAGTTCGGCCAGGTAGACGCCATGACCGTAAAGGCCGAAGCCGAACAGAAACAGCGCCATGAGGAAACAGGCGAGCACGACGCGCCAGCCGGCGTAGCGCAGCAAGGTCTCATCGGATTGGCCTGCGTCCTGTGCGGGGATCATTTGCTTTCGGGCGGTCGCGCCGACGAAGCCGCGCATGGGTCGGCCCGGCTTGATCATGCGTCAGTTCGTTCGCCGAAGGCGAGTAACAATTAAGCAGACGTCTGTAACAAGGCCGCGGCCTCCGACGGCGTCGATCAATCCCGCGCCACGGGCGCCGGCCGCCACACCAAGAGCCGCCGCTCGACCAGCGTCACGCCAAAATCGATCAGGATCACGAAGGCCGACAGCACGAACATGCCGGCGAAGACAGCGCCGACGTCGAACACGCCCTCGGCCTGCTGGATCAGGTAGCCGAGGCCGGCCGCCGATCCCAGATATTCGCCGACAACGGCGCCGACCACGGCGAAACCGACCGCGGTATGCAGCGAGGAAAACATCCACGACAGCGCCGAGGGCCAGTACACATGCCGCGTCAACTGCCGTTCGCTCATGCCGAGCATGCGGCCATTATCGAGCACGGTGGTGCTGACCTCCTTGACGCCCTGATAGACGTTGAAGAACACGATGAAGAACACCAGCGTCACGCCGAGCGCGACCTTGGACCAGATGCCGAGCCCGAGCCACAGCGCGAAGATCGGCGCCAGCACCACGCGCGGCAACGCGTTCATCATCTTGACATAGGGATCGAACACCGCGGCGACGCGGGGCTGGCGCGCGAACCAGAAGCCGACCAGCACGCCGCCAACCGAACCGATCACGAAGGCCAAGACCGACTCCCACAGCGTGATCATCAGATGCTTCCAGATCACGCCGGTCGCGAACCATTTGTATATCTGGCTGGCGACATCGACCGGGGTCGAGAAGAAGAACGGCGGCAGCAGCATGCGGCCGAACACCGGCACGGTGGCAAAGAACTGCCACAGCGAGAGCGCGACCACGGCGACCATCAATTGCCAGAACAGCAGCGTCAGGCGGGACATCAGGAGGCCTCCGCCGCTTGCGAAGACTGCGCGTAACCCTTCATCACTTCATCCTTCAGAACGCTCCAGATTTCCCGGTGCAGCTCGTGGAACTGCTTTTCCATCCGCACTTCCGAGATGTCGCGCGGGCGAGGCAGGGCCACCTTCCAATCGCCGATGATGCGCGCGCCGGGTCCCGCCGACATGATCACCACGCGGTCGGCCAGCGCGATCGCCTCTTCGAGATCGTGGGTCACGAACAGCACCGCCTTGCGGTCGGCGGTCCATAGTTCCAGCAAGAGATTGCCCATGATCTGGCGGGTTTGGGCATCGAGCGGCCCGAACGGCTCATCCATCAGCAGGATCTTGGGATCGCGGATCAGCACCTGCGCGAGCCCAACGCGCTTGCGCTGCCCGCCGGACAGCATATGCGGATAGCGACTGCCGAACGCGCCGAGCCCGACCGACGTCAACCAGCCCTGCGCGCGCTCCAGCGCCATCGCCCGCGGCGCGCCCTTGATCTCGAGGCCAATGGCGACATTGTCGATCGCGGTCTTCCAGGGAAACAGCGCATCGGCCTGAAACAGATAGCCGGCGTCCCGATTGAGCCCGGTGAGCGGCTGGTCGAAAATCCGCACCGCGCCCGCGGCCGGCTTCAACAGGCCGGCGGCGACGTTGAGCAGCGTCGATTTCCCGCATCCGGTGGGACCCACGATGGCGACGAACTCGCCATGCGCGACCGAAAGCCGGGCCTTTTCCACCGCCGTATAGACCCGTGCGTCGGCCAAGCGGAATGCCACCGTCGCCTCATCAAGCGCGACCGCCGTAGGCTGTACCGTATCCACTGCGTCCCCTCCCCAATTTGGGTCATGCCTTAGCGGTTACGAACGATAAGTTCAACGCGGCACCGCAACGTGGTAATTGATCTTATTGCCATTGCTGGAGGCCGGGCCGCCACCCCGGTCACCGCTTCTTTTTGCCAGCACGACCGGTCTGCTTTGGTGATCGCCAATCGACAGACCCATCGCCATGCAACGAATTTGGGTATCTACTGATCTGTTCGGAATTCATGCCGGAGACGTTCAATGAAGCGGGGGTTTCACCTCGTCGGATCGGCGGTACTGCTGGTCATCACGTGGGCCGTGATCTTTGAGATTGGGTTTCGGCTGCAGCAGTATTTCGGTCCGCTGTACGATCTCGAAATGGCTGGTGTCAATTTGAACTGGCAATCCGACGTGGTGAACCATCAGCCGACACCGCAAGACCAGAATCTGTGCATCTACGGCGATTCGACCGGCTTCAGCTACAAGCGATCGTTTGACGCGAACGGCATCAGGATCACCGACGATACGGCACAGCAGGCCGAGTGCGAAAACCCGGTTTCGGTCCTGTTCCTCGGCGATTCCTTTATGGAAGGCTACGACGACAAGAACACGCTGCCGTATCACGTTGCAAAATACTTCAAGACAGAGCGCGGTTCCTGCCTGAAGACCTACAATGCGGGATATACCTCGTATTCCCCGGCCATCTTCGTGCCGCAGGCCAAGAAGCTGCTACCGGTGCTGCGTCCCGACTATATCGTGGTCGACGTGGACGAAACCGATCTGTACGACGACTTCGCCCGATACCGCGGGCTGATTGTCCGCAACGAACGCGGACAAAATGTCGGCGTCAAGGCTTCACCCATTGGACGCGAATGCAGTCTCGGCCTGATGGAAGCTCGCAAGCATCCCTTGTACCTGATGCGCTTTGCGGCAAAGCTTTGGCACTCCTTTATCCATATGCCAGCGGTGGTTGAGAAGAACCGATCGGACTTCACCCTCTTTTCCTATTCGCAGGACCAGGGCGCCGATCTCGAACGGAAATATGCAGAGCCGCTCCTGAGTTTCAGGAACAATCTGCAGGAGCTGGCAGAGGTGCTGAAGGATTACACTGGGGATGGCAGCCGCGTGCTGTTCATCTCTCATCCGCATCTCCAGCACCTCAAACCCGACGCCAAGGGCCGCCTGTGGAACAATCTCGTCAGCTCTTCGGTGCAAAAGATTTGCGTCGCCAACGGCTTTCTTTTCTTCAATGCCACCGACGCGCTGAAGAAGCGGTCCGGATCGCGCCCCGAGCGCTTCTATTGGGGAGGTAACGACATGCATTTCAGTCATGAGGGGCTGGCGGAATATTCCGCTGCCGTCGCAGCGTTCATGGCCTCGGCGATGATCCCGAAGGACTGACCGCCTCACCTCAATGGCCTGCCGGCCGACGAGGCCATCGAATGGCGTTACCGCGTGCCGGCGGCAGAAAAAGGTTGGCACCCGGCTCACGATTAGCCGATTGTTCGGCTATCGCTATTTCCCTTGCAGAGAATCCACGCCGAATGCCCGCCTCGTCTCTCATCTCCTACGCGCATGTCGGCAAGACCTTCGACGGTGGCCGAGGCGCGAACCGCGTGGTGGCGGTCGACGACGTCTCGCTCGATGTCGCCGAGGGTGAGTTCCTGGCCATTGTCGGCGGCTCCGGGTCAGGCAAGACCACGCTGCTGCGGCTGGCCAACCGGCTGATCGACGCGGACGAGGGCCACGTCACGGTGGAAGGCGAGGACGTCCGCAATGTCGACCCGATCGGTCTGCGCAGGCGGATCGGCTACGTGTTCCAGAGCGGCGGGCTGTTTCCGCATCTTTCCGTCGCCGGCAATATCGGCATCACGCCAAAGCTGCTCGGCTGGCCCGCGGACGAAATTGTGGCGCGGGTCGATGAATTGGTCGATCTGGTGCGGCTCGACCGCGCGCAGCATCGCGACCGCCTGCCGCATGAATTGTCCGGCGGCCAGCGCCAGCGCGTCGGCGTGGCGCGGGCTCTTGCCGCGAAACCGCGCATCGTGCTGATGGACGAGCCGTTCGGCGCGCTCGATCCCCTCACCCGCGACGCACTCGGCGACGATTATCGCGAATTGCACCGCCGGCTCGGGCTGACCACGGTCATGATCACCCATGACATGACCGAGGCCATTCTGCTCGCCGACCGCATCGCTATCATGCGCGGCGGACGGCTTCTGGCCCAAGGCACGCCCGCCGAACTCTCTGATAGCAACGACGCTTACGTCGGCGAGTTGCTGCGCACGCCGCGGCGGCAGGCGGAACGGCTTGGCGCGCTGCTGCCGCGGGATGGCGCGGCATGAACCTGTTCGCCGATCCACGCTGGAGCGAGGCGCTCGGGCATCTGCCTGACTATCTCGGCAACCATGTCCGCGTCAGCGTCACCGCACTGGCGCTGGGGCTCGCGGTCAGCCTGCCCCTCGCGATTACGGCACGCAATCGTCCGGTGATGCGCGGCGCGCTGCTCGGGCTTGCCAGCATCGTGCAGACCGTTCCGGGCCTGGCGCTGCTGGCACTGTTCTATCCGCTGCTGCTGGCGCTCGCGGCGGTGTCGCTGTCGTGGTTCGGATTTGGATTTTCCGCCTTCGGTTTCCTCCCCGCCGTGCTGGCGCTGGCGCTCTATTCGATGCTGCCGGTGCTGCGCAACACCATCACCGGCCTGCAGGGCGTCGATGCCGCGATCCTGGAAGCCGCACAGGGTGTCGGCATGACGCCGCGGCAGTCGCTGTTCACGGTGGAACTGCCGCTGGCATTGCCGGTCATGATGGCGGGCATCCGCACCGCGGCGGTCTGGGTGATCGGCACCGCGACGCTGTCGACGCCGATCGGCCAGACCAGCCTCGGCAACTACATCTTCGCGGGATTGCAGACCCAGAACTGGGTGTTCGTGCTGTTCGGCTGCCTGTCGGCCGCGGTGCTGGCGCTAACCGTCGATCAATTGCTGGCACTGGTCGAAAGCGGATTGCGCCACCGCAGCCGCGTGCGCGCCGTGCTTGGCGGCGCCGGCATCGCGATGCTGGTCGCGGCGACGCTGGTGCCCGCCATGACGCGCTCGCAAACCAGCTATGTCATCGGCGCCAAGACCTTTGCCGAGCAATATGTGCTGTCGGCGCTGATGGCGCAGCGGCTGAGAGCCACCGACCTCTCTGCCAGTTCGCGCGAAGGCCTCGGCTCGAACGTGATCTTCGGGGCGCTGGCCGCCAACGATATCGATTTCTACGTCGATTATTCCGGCACGCTGTGGGCCAATCAGTTCCAGCGCAGCGACATCAGGCCTCGCCAGGAGGTGCTCGACGAGTTGAAGACCATGCTTGCCAAACAGAACATCACGCTGCTCGGCGAACTCGGCTTCGAAAACGCCTATGCCCTGGTGATGCCGCGCAAACGGGCGGAGCAGCTCGGCATCCGCAGCATCACCGATCTGGCGCCGCACGCGGCCGGAATGTCGATGGCCGCGGACTACGAGTTCTTTTCACGGCCGGAATGGGCCGGGCTGAAAAAGGCCTACGGGCTGTCGTTCCGCGCGCAACGGCAGATGCAGCCGGACTTCATGTATGCCGCGGCAGCTTCTGGCGAAGTCGACGTGATCGCGGGCTACACCAGCGACGGACTGATCGCGAAATACGATCTGGTGGTGCTCACCGATCCCAGGCACGCGATCCCGCCCTACGATGCGGTGGTGCTGCTCGCCCCCAGGCGCGCCGGCGATGCGGCGTTGCGGGCGGCGCTGCAGCCGCTGCTCGGCAAGATCGATATCGCCGTGATGCGCGAGGCGAACTTGCGCGCGGCCGGCAACGACGCTATTTCCTCGCCCGATGCGGTGGCGAGGTGGCTGTGGGAGAAGATCGGGACGAAGTAGGTGACCTGCGCTAAGCTGTCCCGGCTCACATGGAACCGCGCCGTGAATTTTTCGCACTCTTTCTCACCGCCTGCCGCTTGTATCGCTGCGATGTCGTCACTGATGTTCGGAATGGCCGATGCCACAGCCGCATCCCTGCCCGCGCGCGTCACCTTTGCCAGTGCCGATGGGCGGACGACACTGGTCGGCTATGTTTTTTTGCCGGAGGTGCCGCATGCAGCGCGCACGCCTGCGGTGGTGATGATGCATGGCCGCGCCGGCGTTTATTCCTCGGCCGCCAACGGCAAATATGACGCCTCGACGCTTTCGAAACGCAATCAGCAATGGGGACACATCTGGGCCCGGCAAGGTTATCTCGCCATCCTGGTCGATGGTTTTGGTCCTCGCGGCTATCCAACTGGTTTTCCCCGTTTCAGCTACGATTCCCGGCCGGATGAATTGAATGAAATCACCATTCGCCCGCTCGACGCCCATGGCGCGCTGGCTTACCTGCGGACACGCAGCGACGTGATCGCCGATCGGGTCGCGCTGCAGGGCTGGTCCAACGGCGGTAGCGCCACCCTGGCGACGATGTCGGTGAGCGCGCCCGGCATCACAGCGCCGACGCCCGCAACCGGCTTCCGGGCCGGATTGGCGTTCTACCCGGGCTGCGGCCTGAAAGGCCAGTTCGCCGACGGGATCAAACCTTACGCACCCGTCCGCGTGTTGCATGGATCGGCCGACGAGGAAGTCTCGCCGCGGCGCTGCGCCGACTTCGTCGCCAAGAGCCGCGCGATCGGTGGCGACATCCAGTTCCAGCTCTACCCCGATGCGGCGCATGGTTTCGACGATCCCAGTCCCTCGCGCCAGAGCGACGCCGCCAATGCGTCCGCGACCCGCGACGCGATCGCACGCGCGATTGCGTTCTTTGCAGCCGTATTGAATCCTTAGTCTGGAGAATGTCTCAAATGACCGTTGTATCGACCGACCCAAGACAGTGGAACGTAGGCCTCGTCGGCTACGGCGAAGTGGGTCGCATTCTCGCCGAGGACCTGCGCAAACAGGACGTGAAGGTCGCGACCTACGACATCAAGCTGCGCAGCGATCAGACAGGCTCCGCGCTGCGCGACCATGCTTTCGCGCACGGTGTAGCGCTTGCGGCGTCCCATGCCGATCTCGCCGCGAGTGCCGATTTCATCGTTTCCGCCGTTACCGCAAGCCAGGCTGTCCCGGTCGCGCAGGCTTGCGCGCCGGCCGTGAGGCAGGACGCCTGGTTCCTCGATTTCAATTCGGCATCGCCGGGCGCCAAGCAGCGCGCCGCCGCCCTGATCGACGGCAAGGGCGGCCGTTATGTCGAAGGCGCAGTGATGACCTCGATCCCGCCGTACCGCATCAAGGTGCCCTTGCTGCTTGGCGGCGCCGGTGCCGAGGCGCTCGCGCCGCTGCTGGTGGAACTCGGCTTTGACGCCAAGGTGGCAAGCCGGCAATTGGGCGTCGCTTCGGCGGTCAAGATGTGCCGCAGCGTGATGATCAAGGGCCTGGAGGCGATGGTGATCGAGAGTTTTACGACCGCGCGCGCCTATGGCGTCGAGGACGCGGTGCTGGCGTCGCTCACAGAAACCTTTCCCGGCATCGACTGGGAAAAACAGGGCGCCTATTTCTTCCAGCGCGTGATCGAGCATGGCCGTCGCCGCAGCGAGGAGGTTCGCGAAGTGGCTGAAACCGTGCGCGAGGCCGGCCTCACACCTTGGTCGGCGGAAGGCACCGCCGAACGCCAGGCCTTTATCGCTGATCTCGCCGACGAAGGCCTGTTCGGTGCGAAAGGCACCGAGGCTTTTGCCCGCAGCCCCGACTGGCGCGTGGAAGCCGACCGCATCCTTGCCGCCGTGAAGAAGAAATAAGTGATGCCGAAACGTAGGGTGGGCAAAGGCGCACTTGGCGCCGTGCCCACCATTGCTCTTCGAATTAAATGGTGGGCACGCTAGCGCTTTGCCACCCTACGCCACTACAGTCCCCGCACCAGGCCGGCGTCGATCAGGAGGCGGTTGAAGCGCCTGGCTTCCGCGCCGTCCTTGCAGGCATAGAACACGCCCTTGCATCGCAGCATGATGCTCTTCTGCTCCTTGAACGAGGGATCGAGCGGAATGCCAGCGGCGTCCTGGATGACGAGCGGAATGTAGGCGGCATCGAGGGTTGCGAGGGCCGACGACAGATCGGGCGGCTGGAAGTTGATTCCATCCAGCGCATAGTAGGTCGAGAAGTAGCGCGGATCCGCGCTCATCAAACGTTGCCCCAGCAGTTTCCGGTCGATGCCGGGCTCGAGCAGTTTCTGCGAGATTGCCGGTTGATGATCGCCGAAGCGCAGCACCAGGAACGACTGGTCCGGATAGTCGCGCGCCAGCCGTGCGGTGAAATCGCGGTAGTCGTTCGCCGTCATGCTCTGGCGGCGAATATACTCGTCGATCTCCGGCGTATTTCCCGGCGGTTTCCAGTCCGGCGTCAGATCGGGCCGGTAGACACTGGTCCAGGGAAAATGATTGGCCGTGAGATACACGAACATGAAGACCGGCGACTGTGACGCTTGCTCGTCTGCAAACGCCTTCAAGGCCTGATCGAAGTAGAACTTGTCGGGCTGCATGTCCTCATCGACGCCCATGTCAGCCATGTCGATGAACCTGTTGACGCCGACACCCTTCTGGAACGCCCGCGCGCTGAGGAAGTCGCCATAGGTCGGATAGAGCGAGACGGTCTTGTAGCCGCAGCGCTGCAGCGCTTGCGGCAGGCCACGCTCGATGCGGTTCGCGGTGATTCTCGTGACGTAGAACTTCAGATCGCCGAACGAGCGCGCCGACATGCCGGTCAGGACATTGAACTCGGTGTACCAGGTCGGGCCGCCTGTCGCCTCCGCGATCATGGTCCGTCGCTTGCCGTCGGTGGATTTGAAGTAGTCGGAATAGCCGGGCGGCACCTTGACGCCGGGTGCTGCGGTGATGTCGAAACTCGACTCGTCGAGCAGCATGATGATGTGCGGGCGCTTGGCAGTGGTATCGCATTTTTCGTCTGGCGGCAGCGCCGGCCGGGCCGTGGCGTGCGCACCCGGAGCCAGGCCAAGCGAGCCGTTCGTCGGCGGATCGGCCTCGATCCATCCGGTCGAGGCCAGCCGCGACACCGCGACCACGCCCGAGCGCGCGAGGCTGGAAATATGATTGATGCCCTGGAACGGCTCCCAAGGCTGCTCGGGCGCAGCGACCGACATCGCCGACATCGACACGGTCGTTGCGGCAAGAAGCGCCAGCACAGGCCCGCGAGCTGCGCGAAGCGGATCGGCGCGCCAGATCGCCCACAGCAGCGGAACGGCAATCACCGCCGCCACGATCAGCTGCGTCCGCAACTGTGGGAACACCGAGAGCAGGAACGAAAACGTATCGCGATCGATGATCAGGAAATCGAGGAACGTCAGAGATAGCTGCAAAATGTCGAACTTGAAGCGCGACAGCACGATTAGCAGCACCACCAGAACAAGCGCCAGCGCCGCGGCGACACCGGGCCGCCGCAGCACCAGCAGCAACAGGCAATTCACAAAAACCCACGCCAGCAGCGCGAGCGTGATCCCAACGAATCCGTATTCCGTGCTGAGCAGGACAGCCAGGGCCGCAAGATGCAATGCGGCGACCACGCCGACGCCGGCATAGAACCAGACCCCGCGCGATGCTGTATCGCCGGTCCGGCTTGCTGCAGGTTTGGCGGAGGCTGGAATGCTGCCCTCCCTTGTTGCTAGAGGTTTTTCACGTAACCGGCGTCGATCAGGAGCCGGTTGAAGCGTCGGGCTTCCGCACCGCCCTTGCAAGCATAGAACACGCCCTTGCAGCGCAGCATGATGCTCTTCTGCTCCGAAAAGGAGGGATCGAGCGGGATGCCGGCGGCCTCCTGTACCACCAACGGCAGATAGGCCGCGTCGACGGTTTCCATCACCGCAGGGCTCTTGACCGGTTCGAAATTGATGGCGTCGATCGCATAATAGGTCGTGAAATAGCGTGGATCGTAACTCTCGAATTTCTTGCCGGCGGCGGTCTCGTCAATCCCGGGATCGAGAACATGCGACGAGAATTCCGGCTGATGGTCGCCATAGCGCACGATCAGGAACGGCTGCGCCGGGAACTTCTTTTTCAGCCCCGCGACGAACGCCGAATAGTCGTTGGCGCTCATGGTCTGCCGGCGCACATATTCATCGACCACGGGCGCGTTGCCGGGCTTCGACCAGGATGGCGTCAGGTCCGCACGAAACGGCGTCTCCCACGGGAAGTGATTGGCGGCGAGATAGACGAAAATGAATTGCGGGTTCAATGCTGCGTTCTGCGATAACAGGTTCAGGGTCTTGTCATAGAAGAAGCTGTCGGGCTCGATGCCCTTGGCGCCGAGATCGCGTGCATCGTAGAATTTCTGGATGCCGGTGGTGGTGTGGAAGCCGCGTGCACTCATGAACGCGCCGTGGGCGGGATAGAGCGAGGTCGTGCTGTAACCGCAGCGGCGCAGCGCGAGCGGCAAGCCGCGCTCGACGCGGCCCGCGGCGATACGGGTCACGAAGTAGGAAAACCGGCCGAACGAGCGCGACGAAAGCCCGGCCAGCACGTTGTATTCGGTGAACCAGCTCGCTCCGCCGCTGCTTTCGGCCACGAACTTGCGCGCCTTGCCGTCGAAGGAGTCGAAATGACTGCCGTAGCCCGCCGGGACCTTGACGCCCTGCGCCTGGCGAATGTCGAAGCTCGACTCATCATGGACCATGATGATGTGCGGCCGCCGCCCCGCCGGGGCGCATGAATCCACCAGCGGCAGCTTGAGGCGACCGGCGGAGACGGCGTCGGACTCCATGAAGCCGTAGTTAACGAAATCCGAGACCGCGGTAACGCCGGAACGGGCGAATTTGGACAGGTAGCCGTCGGGATAGTAGCCGCGCCAGGCCTCGTCCGGCCAGGCAAAAGCGTATCCGGTGAGCGCGGCAAGGCAGGCGAGCATCCCCGCCAGCGCCGGCAACCGGCGGATCCGGAACGGATCGAGCCACCACAGCGCATACATCAGCGGGATCGTCACAAGGCCCGCCGAGATTACCGACCAGCGCAGGTTCGGAAAGATCGTAAACAGGAAAGCCGCACTGTCGCGATCGATCACCATCAGATCGACGAAGTTCGCGGTCATCTGCACGACGCCGTGCTTGAACTGCGACAGCAGAACTAGCGCCACGACCAGCGTCAGCGACAGCGCGCCCGACAGCGCGGGCCGGCGCAGCAGCGCGACGAACAGCAAGTTCAGGATGCCCCACGACAGTGCGAAGCACAGGCGCGAGCCGAAATCGGCCTCGGTCTGCAGCATGATCGCCAGCGCGGCCATATGCGGCGCGGCGACGGCCAACAGCCGCCATATGCCGATCGCGGCAATGCCGGCGGTAACCGCAGCGGTGGCAGAGGGACCTGGGTTTGGCGCGGGCGCCATGGGCGGGACGCAACACTACCCGGCGCAATGCAAATGCCTTGGCTGGCGACGGCCAGGAGACGCACGACGCAGCCGGAACCTGGTCGTGCCATGAAAACGTAGTGTAAACGTCATGAACAGGCAATGAATTTGCCGTTGCAACGCAAAGCTTTAGTGAATCCGGCTGACGCTGGCCCACGCCGCTAACTTCCGGCCAGCCCGTCGCGCTGCCTACCAACGGCGAAGGACCGTCGCGGGCGGAACCTGATTTTAGTGACTTTCTTGGTCAGGTATCAGACAGACAAGGGTTTTCGGACGGCGGTATTTTTTGGCATGCCCGGGACCAGAGCTGATCCAGAGCTGTTGCCCATCCACCGTCCGCGCTGCCCTGACTGCAAAACGCGGATGCTGACGGTTGCCGTGTCGGCGGGACCGGAAGGTTTCGAGCATCGAAATTATCAATGCCCGAAATGCGCCCATGCCGAAACCAGGATCGAGGCAATCGACCCGCTGGATACGACGGCCGTGGATCGGACAGGTCTCGAGCCGGGACGGTTACCCCCGCAGGAAGCCGCGCCAGGCCCGGTCTTCGATAATCCGACCAAAACCCAGCCGAAGCGTTAGATCCATGGCCCGACCGATCAAGAATCCCCGCCCCAGGCTCGATCTCGAAACCGAAGCACTGGCCGCGCTTGAAGCAGCCCGCACCATGGCCCCCGGCCCGGAGCGCACCGAAGCGATGAAACGCGCCGGCATTCTGCAAAACGCCGTGGACATGCAGGGCATGCTGTTTGCGAAGCGAGGCCGGCCACCGAAGACCTGAGCCAAGCCAGAGCGTCAGCCACGGAAAACGTCAGCCCGCCCCGAGGAAAAATAGGATCGCGAAGAATATCGAGACGGCGATCACGACGGTCCACGCAGAGGCGCCTGCGACCCGGATCGCGATCTCCGTCAAGCTCAGGTCTTCGTCAAACCGGCGGCCGGACATTGGTCGTCAGCCGCACGACGGCTTCCGATTTCAGCGGGTCGGCAACCGTCCTGCTCTCGATCGCGTTGCATTTCGGGCATTCGAAAGTCCGCTCCTCCGACCCGTCAGACAAAGGCGCTAGTCGGACCAGCATCATCCGGGTGAGGCACCTGCCGCAGCGTGGCCGTTCGATCGAGGAAAGGGGGACGTCCGGCATTTTGGACATGATCTTTCCTTCATGCACATCTCGCCGACTGGTTTGATCGGGCCCTGCTCGTCGCGGCGCGCCAAACGACGTCCTGCAAAATGGAGGTTCCCGAGCCCGTTGTAATCCTGTCGGATCGTTCGCCGAATGAGTTCCGGCGTCTGTCCGCCACCCGACATAGTGGGATTATTTTCTTGCTATGTCCGGTAGTTGACGTACCGTTCGACAATTATCGGGTATCCCGCGAAAGCACCGATAGCTGAGAGTAGTTCGCGCTCCCGCCTGTCAGCAGGAGCGCATTTCATGAACAATCAATTGCTCAGCCTTTTCCCGCCGTCCGACATGAAACTTCTCGGTCCGCATTTGAAGGCCGCACAATTCGACCAGCACCGGGTGTTGTTCGAGGCGGACCAGCGAATCCGCCACGTCTACTTTCCGACCAGCGCGGTGGTGTCGCTCGTGATCACGCTGTCGACCGGCGAAATGGTCGAAGCGGCCATGATCGGCAAGGACGGTGTGGTGGGTGCTTCCGCGGCGCTTGACGGGAAGATTGCGGTGAGCCGCGGCATCATTCAGCTCAGCGGTGAAATTGTCGTATGCGACATCGAAGCCCTGAAATCGGTCGCAATGCAAAGCCCGAAACTGCTTGCCCTGCTCATGCGGCACGAACAAACGGTCTACGCCCAGGCCCAGCAATCCGCCGCATGTTTTGCCACGCACCAGGTGGAAGCGCGGTTCTGCCGCTGGTTGCTGCGCGCGAGAGATTTGTCCGATAGTGATTACCTGCCGTTCACGCAGGAATATCTCGGTGAGATGCTGGGTGTCAGACGAACGAGCGTGACCGCGGTGGCCAGGACATTGCAGGAGACGGGGCTGATCAAATATGCCCGCGGCAAGATCCAGATCATGGATGCAGAAGCGCTGCAGGCGAATGCCTGCGAATGCTACGGTTCGGTCAAGACGCATTACGAAAGGCTGCTCGGGCCTCTCAAGAAGTAACCGTCAGGCTGATGCGTTGCGGATGCCGCGCTATTGGTTGCACGGCTTCAGCGCCTTGACCGCGGTTTCCGCCTCGGCTCGCGTTTTGTAGATCGTATCGCTGGCCACCGTGATGTTGGGTGTATCGGTGCGAGGGGTCTTGTCGACCACCGTGCAGGTCTTCGTCAGCGAGTTCAGCACGATGTAGAATGCGGGAACGTTTCCCGCAGGCTGGGCGAGACCGGCACCGTTCAGGGTCAGCACGAAGATCGCGCAGAACAGGCTTCGTTTCATGGCAGTCTCCGTTAGCCGCTTCCGAGGCGAACAAGGCTCAGGACGAGCACCAGCAGGATCGCGCCGATAAGCCCGCCAAAGAAGATCCACTTTCTGAGCGGCGTATTGAGGATCACCTCGGCGCCCCGCGCCTTGTCGGCGGGATAGGGTGCTTTTGGCGGTGGTGCGGGTTGCGCAGGACCTTCTCTGACCACGGGCGTCCTCCCGGTTCAGGATGCAGTCTTTGAATTGTGCAGCAGCGAACGGTGGCGGAACGCCTTGCCGCGCTTGTCAACGCGCGGCGAGATTGCCGGTTCCGGCTTCGAGCGTTACGCGCGTCGGAAAGCTCCTCAAACGCATCAAACGCATCAAGCGGATTTGCCGGGAACTTTGGCGATAACTTCGATGAAGAGATCGAGGATCGCTTCCGCGGTTCGCTCGGCGTCCGCGCCGGCGACGCCCCAGCGCGGAAAATGACCGTCGATATTCATCCGGGCGAAGCCATAGACCAGCGCCCGGCCGGCGATCTGCACCTGTTTCAGGTCCGCCGAGCGCAATTGCCCCTGTGCAAACGCCTCCGCCAGCGTGCGCTCGGTAAGGTCGATCAGTTCGGCATTGTCCTGCGAGACGCCGGCCGCCTCGTCGTGATCAAAAAAACGGCGGCTGGAAATGATCTCGAAATGGGTCGGATTCTTCATCGCCCAGCGCAGATAAGCGAGCCCCAGGCAGCGGAACCGGCCCAACGGATTGCTGGCCGATGCCTCAGCCAGCACCGCTTCGATCTCGACCCGGAACCTGCGCTGCGCCTCCTCGGCGACCGCGTTCATCAGGGCGTCGCGGCTGGGAAAATGCCGGAACGGCGCCCCCGGCGACACCCCGGCACGGCGGGCAGCCTCGCGGACACTGACCGCGTCAGGACCACCCTCGCCGACCAGTTGCAGTGCGGCGTCGATCAGAACCCGGCGGAGATCCCCATGATGATAGGGCTTTGCCGCCGGCGCGCGCGCCGTGCGGCGGCGCGGCTTGGCCGGAAGTTTGGCGGACGGAGGCTTGGCCGAGGAACGCATCGTCCCTCCTAACATCACCCCCTTGTGAATGTAAGCAACGATTACACGGGTTGACGCTGCGTGACGCGCATAAGTAACTGGTGATTACATCTGCATCCGCGTCATTGCGAGCGCAGCGAAGCAATCCATCGAGCCGCAGTGAAGGAATGGATTGCTTCGTCGCTTCGCTCCTCGCAATGACGGCAAGGTCAAGGGGGAGTTGGACATGCCGACGCGTCAAAACTGGTTCGAAGGCTGGCGGCTGTTTGCCGTGCTGGCGCTGACCCTGCTCGCGCTTAGCGTCTGGATCGCCGGCATGCGGCAATTCGAGGTCGATGGCGTGCGCATGGTGATCCGCTTCACGGCGCGGACCTCGCTGCTGTTCTTTTGTCTCGCCTTCAGCGCCGCCGCGCTGGCGCGGCTCTGGCCCAACGCCTGGACGCGATGGCAGCGCCGCAACCGCCGTTACCTCGGCGTGACCTTCGCAGCCTCGCACGGCATTCATGCGATTGCGATCGCCGCCTTCGCAATGATGGATCCTGCGGGCTATACGGCCGCGACCTCGCCCGCCTCCTACATCTTCGGCGGCATCGGTTATGCCTTCATCATCGCTATGGCGGCGACCTCATTCGACCGCACGGCCAAGGCGATCGGCGCGCGGGCCTTCCGCACGCTGCATCTGATCGGCGGCTATTATCTGCTGTTTCAGTTCATGGTGTCGTTCGGCAAGCGGATTCCCGACATGCCGCTATACGCGCTGTTCCTGATCCCGCTGCTGGCGGTGTTCGCTTTGCGGATGATCAGCATGGCCGCGGCGCGAACGCCGCACACGGTGCAGGCGGGATGACGGCCATAACGCCTGCGCGCTCGTACGGTCATATCAGATCAGATGAAACGTGCGGCCCAATCGGCGATGAATCGTGATCACGGCGCGATCGACGTCGCTGATCAGGCTGTCGCCGAGCGCGACGCTCGGAATTTCCCAGTTGCGGCCGCCGCGGACGCCCGGCACCGGTTGAAGACCGGTGATGCGCGCCGTTTCGCATCCCGGTTGATCGCCAAGCGCCTCGTTGACGAGTTCGGTCAGCTCCGCGCTGGTCTTGCCAATCGTCGTCATGCCTGCGGCGTCAGGCCGAGGCGCCTGGCGATGATCTTGTCGATGGTGCGCTTGGGCAGCAGCGCCGCCGCCAACACCTGAAGCGGATCGGGCACGATCGAATAGCGAACCTTGGGATTTGGCAGCGTCAGCGCGTCGAAGATCTTCGCGGCGATTTTCTCCGCGGGCAATCCGATCGAACCAAGTTGCAGCATGTAGGCACGGACCTTTTGCAGCGCCGGAAAGAACGGCGAGTTCTTGTAGCCGGATATGTCGACGTCCTCGGCCTTGCTCCAGATCGGCGTTTTTACCGCGCCGGGCGCGATGATGATGACGTCGATCCCGAACAGCATCAATTCGCGGCGCAGGCTCTCCGACAGCCCCTCGATCGCGTGCTTGGAGGCCGCATAGGCCGACGTCATCGGGACGCCATTTTTCCCCGAGACCGACGAGATCATGACGACGCGCCCCTTTGGTCCCTTCAGTGACGGATCGGCGCCGAGCAGCGGGCCGAACGCCTGCGTCGCGATAACCGGCCCGATCACATTGACTTCCATCTGGCGGCGGAATTCGTCGGCCGCGAGTTCAAGCACGGGACCTGCCACCGCGATGCCAGCATTGTTGACGAGGCCCGCGAGCGTTTCGCCGTTCAACTGGCTGCGCACCTCGCGCGCCGCGGCCAGCACCGCGGCCTCGTCGGTGACGTCGAACCGCAGCGGCGTGAAATTGTCGCCGAACTCAACCCTGAGGCGGTCCGCGTCGGCCTGCTTACGCACGCTGCCGAACACGCGAAAGCCACGATCGAGCAGCAGTTTCGCGGCAGCCCAGCCGATGCCGGTGGATGCACCGGTGATGACGACGGATCTCATGATTGTCTCCCCCTCCGTGAGGTGGGGTTGATGTAATCCGGATCGAGAGAAGTGCAATGCGCGGCGGCGGCGGCCAAAACTCCCGTCACGACGGTGCGCGCGCCCGCCCCCGTTCTTGCGCGAGAGGTTGAAGAACGCATTCCGGCAGCCTTAACAGAATTCATCGTGAAAAAATCCTTAGCGCCGCGCATCATGGACCACCTCCTCGGCAGCGGACCGGACTTGATGGCCTGTTGTCGGAGCGCTTCGCCTTCGAGTTTTTTTCGCAACGGTTTGGAGAGGATAGCTGCCGGTCAAAATACCGGAAACGGCGCTAATCATGCGAATGCCGGCGATCACGGCGCAGTATAACGGCATGCAGCGTCGCGTGCGTGGTAAAGCAATCGGGAACGCAAAGCGGACAATGTTCGGCGCACGCAAGCGGCGAACTAGCAGCGATGGCTGCGAATTTCGCGATTGCCTGTTTTCAGTGCTGTCGTTCCGCATTTCTACGGGCTTTCGCCTTAACGCTCGCGAAAGACCGCGCTCGGCATTGTGCGTGCTGAAGTTGAAACAACAAACAGGCTGCCACAATGGCGCAACAGCCGGCTCACTCGATTATCGCCGAACTCGAAGATGCCGTAAGGGATGGATCGCCGGCCCGGCGCGTCGAAACCCTGCGTCAGGTCACCGATCTCTTCCTCAATGACGGCGAACGCCTCAGCGAAGACCAGGTCAAGGTGTTTGACGACGTGCTCTGCCTGCTGATCGCACGCGTCGAGACGCGGGCGAGAACCGAGCTCAGCAAGCGGCTGGCGCCGCTCGACTACGCGCCGTTCGAAGTTATCCAATACCTCGCATGGGACGACGAGATCGCGGTCGCCGGCGAGGTGCTCACCCATTCCAACCGCCTCAGCGTCGAAGCACTGGTCGAGATCGCCAGCATCAAGGGCCAGGACCATCTGCTCGCGATTTCGGCGCGCGACAATTTGCCGGAGGCCGTCACCGACGTGATCGTCGATCGCGGCCAAACCAAGGTCATTCGCAGGCTCGCGAAGAACGCGACCGCGCGGTTCTCCGAAGCCGGCTATTCCGGCATGGTGGCCCATTCCGAAGCTGACGACGAACTGGTCGAGATCCTCGGCCTGCGCCTCGATCTTCCCATCAAGTTCCTGCGCGACCTGCTGCGCCGCGCCAAGGACGCCGTTCGCACCCGGCTGTTGGCCCTGGCGCCGCCCGCGCTCCAGGAGGAGATCCGGCGGGTGATCGAGGACATCGTGCGCGAGGGACCGCCGTCCGGACGCGACTTCCGCGTGGCCGAAGAACTGGTCAGGCTGATGATGGAATTGAAAGAGCTGGACGACGCAGCCGTCTATGGTTTCGCCGAGGCGAAGAAGTTCGACGAGGTCATGGTCTCGCTCGCGGTCCTCAACGACGTGCCGGCCGAAATGATGGCACGCCTGATCGAAGGCCCCCGCGCCGACCTCATCCTGATTCCCTGCCGCTCCGCCCGGCTGAACTGGCCGACGGTCGAGAGCATCCTGCGCAACCGCCCGGTGAAGCTGAAGATCGACGATCAGACGCTGGCCATAGCCGAGCGGGACTACAGGAAACTGTCGATGGAGACCGCCCAGCGCACCGTGCGCTTCTGGCAGCTTCACAACAGGATCGAGAAGCAGCCGCACGTACTGCCCGCACCTGATGGCGCTCGTCCGTGAATGAAAATGGCGGGCGCGCTTGCGCTTTGCCCACCCTACGATCCTGCGAATGAAAAAGGGCCGCGCAACGCGCGGCCCTCATTCGTTTAGACCTTCGAACGATCAGTTCTTCGTCTTGTCGACCAATGCGCCCTTCTTGATCCACGGCATCATGTCGCGGAGCTTGGCGCCGACTTCCTCGATCGGGTGCTCGGCGAGCTTGGCGCGGGTGGCCTTGAACGAGGTCTGGTTGACCTTGTTCTCCAGCATCCAGTCGCGGGCGAACTTGCCGCTCTGGATGTCGGCGAGCACGCGCTTCATCTCGGCCTTGGTCTCGGCGGTCACGATGCGCGGGCCGGTGACGTATTCGCCGTATTCGGCGGTGTTGGAGATCGAGTAGTTCATGTTGGCGATGCCGCCTTCATAGATCAGGTCGACGATCAGCTTCACTTCGTGCAAGCACTCGAAATAGGCCATCTCCGGCGCGTAGCCGGCTTCCACCAGCGTCTCGTAGCCGCCCTTGATCAGTTCGACCAGACCGCCGCAGAGCACCACCTGCTCGCCGAACAAATCGGTCTCGCACTCTTCCTTGAACGTGGTCTCGATGATGCCGGCGCGGCCGCCACCAACGGCCGAGGCATAGGACAGGCCGAGGTCGTGGGCGTTGCCGGATACGTCCTTGGCGATCGCGATCAGGCAGGGCACGCCGCCGCCGCGCTGATATTCCGAGCGCACGGTGTGGCCGGGGCCCTTCGGCGCGATCATCAGCACGTCGAGATCGGCGCGCGGGTCGAGCAGGTTGAAATGCACGTTGAGCCCGTGCGCGAACACCAGCGCCGCACCCTTCTTCATGTTGTCGTGCAGATGCTCGCGGTAGATGTCGCCCTGCAGTTCGTCGGGGGTGAGCATCATGACGAGATCGGCCCATTTGGCGGCTTCGGCGACTTCCATCACCTTGAAGCCGGCGGCCTCCGCCTTCTTGGCCGAAGCCGAGCCCTTGCGCAGCGCAATGGCCACTTCCTTGACGCCGGAATCCTTCAGGTTCAGCGCATGGGCGTGGCCCTGGCTGCCGTAGCCGACGATGACGACTTTCTTGCCCTTGATCAGGTTCAGGTCGGCATCACGATCGTAATAAACTCGCATAGTCGTTTCCTCATCGGTGGCCAGAATGGGCCGGTTAATCAGGCATTTGGGTTAGGATGGAGCGCCGGTCGCCCGCGAATTTCCGGCGTTGTCTAGAGCATTTTTCGCTTTCTGGGAAACCCGTTTCTGCATGGCGCGGTGCGGCATCATGCGTCCATGAAGACCGGGTAGAGCGAGGCCAGCAGCAGCACCGCCATCACGATATTGAAGGCCCGCACCGCCCTCGGCGAGGTCAGGACCGGCCGCAGCGCGCTGCCGAACAAGGCCCAGGCGGTGCAGGAAAGCACCCCCAGCAACAGGCTCAGGACGACCTGGATCGCGATGTTCCAGGGATAGGCCGCGATCGCGGCATAGGCCGTGATGGTCCCGATCACCATGACCCAGCCCTTGGCGTTGACCCATTGGAACATGGCCGCGCCCCAGAAGGTCATCGGCCCGCGGCGGTTGTCCTGGTCGGCCGAAACCGGCCCGGACATCGCGATCGCGGCGGCAAGATAGATCAGGTAAACGACGCCGGCATATTTCAGGATCGTCTGCAGCACCGGATAGGCGATGAAGATGGTGCCAAGGCCAAGCCCGACCGCGCCGACCATGAAGGCAAAGCCGACAGTGATCCCGGCGATGTGCGGGATGGTCGGGCGGAACCCGTAAGTCAGCCCCGAGGACAGCAGCATGATGTTGTTCGGCCCCGGCGTGAAGAACATCACGGTGGCGAACAGCACGAAGGCGATCAGCAGCGAATGTGACATGGTGGCCTCACGCGATCTTTGGCAGAACTGTTTTTGAGGAGGCTTGCGAGCGCTTCGCCAGCGGCATCACGGCGATGCAGACATCGGCCGGTTTCATTTTTTCTAGCTCTGTTGGTGGTCCGGCTTCGGTTTGCGCAAGAGATAAGTGCCGTGCAGCGGCGCGTGGTAGTCGACCGATTCCAGCGTGAAGCCGACATCGGTCAGCATGCGTTCGATCACCCAGCCGAAGGTCGAGTACTCGTCGCGCATATGAGTGACCACGCTCTCGCGCTCGAAATCGTGGTTCTTGATCGAGAAATCGGCCCACGCCTCGACATCGCGATCGACGCCGTCGGGCATGCTGACGAAGACGATGTCGCGCAGGTAGAAATTCGCGCCGGGCTTCAGCGCCGCAAAAATCCGCGCCAGCGCCACCGCCTTCCAGAAATCCGGCAGATGATGCAGCGTGAACTCGCTGACGATCAGGTCGTAGGAATTCGGCTGATAGGCGAAGCTCAGCATGCCCGCCGGCTGGGTGCGGACCGCGACCTTGCGGTCGCGCGCCTGGATGTTGGCGAGCGCCAGCATCGCCGGCGAGATGTCGATGGCGTCGACCTCGGCGCCCATCAGCGCCGCCTCGACCGCCAATACGCCGTTGCCGCAGCCGATATCGGCCACCCGCCAGCCGCGCTGGACGCCGAGCATGGTCAGCGCCGCGCGGGCGCGGATGTCGCTGTCGTCATGCCGGTCGTAGATCGAGGCGACGGCGGAATCGAGCCCGAGTTGCCGCCGTTGATTGTAATACCAGTCGCGCGCCAGCATGGTTCACATCCCCTCTGGCCCGCGCCCGATCGCGGCAACGCCGGTGCGCGACACCTCGACAAGGCCGATCGGTCGCATCAGGTCGATGAATTGACTGACCTTGGCCGAATTGCCGGTGATCTCGAACACGAAGCTTTCGGTGGTGGCGTCGATCACGCGGGCGCGGAACGCGTCCGCCAGCCGCAGCGCCTCGACGCGGTTGTCGCCGCCGCCGCGCACCTTCACCATCGCGAGCTCGCGCTCGATCGAGCGGCCGGTCAGCGTCATGTCGACGACGCGATAGACCGGAACCATGCGGTCGAGCTGGTGCTTGATCTGCTCGATCACCATCGGCGTGCCGGTCGTGACGATGGTGATGCGGGAGAGGTGTTTCTGGCTCTCGGTCTCGGAGACGGTGAGGCTTTCGATGTTGTAGCCGCGGCCGGAGAACAGCCCGATCACGCGCGCGAGCACGCCCGGCTCGTTCTGCACGAGCACCGAGAGCGTGTGCGACTCGGTCGGATCGTGGCGCTCTTCGAGGAAATAGGCGGATGCGGGCTGATTCATTGTCGTTCCCAAATCTTGGCTACGCCAGTGCCTTGGCGGCGGTGACATTTTCGTTGCGGGCGATCCATTTCCAGAACAGATCGAAATCGATATTGCCGCCGGACAGGATCAGCCCAACCCGCTTGCCGCGGAGCTTCGACTTCTCCTGCAGGGCAGCAGCAAGCGCGGCGGCGCCGGCGCCTTCAGCGAGATTGTGGGTATCAGTCCAGTAGGCGCGCACCGCATCGGCGATTTCGTCGTCGGTCACCTGCACGATGTGCGAGGCGCCCTTGCGAATGATCGCCAGCGCCTCGGCGTCGGGGACGCGCGTAGCCATGCCGTCGGCCAGCGTATTGCTGCTGTTGGTCTTCACCACGGTGCCGGCAGCGAACGACAGCGCATAGGACGGCGCTTCCGTCGACTGCACGCCGACGATTTCGGTCTTTAGCCCGAGCAGATCACGCGCCAGGATGCAGCCGCAGATGCCGGAGCCCTGCCCGATCGGCACATAGAGCACATCGATATCATCAGCAGCGCGCAGCAATTCCAGCGCGTAGGTGGCAACGCCCATCACGAGGTCGCGGTGGAACGACGGCACCAGCTCGAGACCCTCGCGTTCGGCGTGACGCTCGCATTCCTCGCGGGCGGACTGAAAATCCTCGCCATGCTCGATGAGGTTGGCGCCCAAGGTGCGCATCGACTGGTTTTTCTCGATCGAATTGCCATGCGGCACATAGATCGTCGCCGGTACGCCGAAACGGCGCGCGGCGAAAGCGAGACTCTGGCCGTGATTGCCGCGGGTCGCCGAGATAATTCCTGAGGTCTGCGCCCGCTCGCGTTGCAGCCGCTCGACATAGACCAGCCCGCCCCGCACCTTGAAGGCACCGATCGGGGTGTGGTTCTCGTGCTTGACGACCACGTCGGCGCCGAGCCGCTGCGCCAGCAGCGGCCACGCATGCGCCGGCGTCGGCGGCATCGCTGCCCCGACGATCCTGTGCGCGTGCTCGAGTTGCCCCAGATCAAACATCTGACCTCACACCAGCGCCTTGCCGCCGGCAAAGGCCGCCGCGGTCGCCTCGTCGGTCGCTTCCGCCGGCAACAGCATTTCATTGTGCGCCTTGCCGGACGGAATCATCGGGAAGCAATTTTCCAGCGCCGCGACGCGGCAATCGAACAGCACCGGGCGCTTGATCGAGATCATTTCCTTGAGCGCGCCGTCGAGATCGCCGGGCTTGATCGCCTGCAGGCCGACACAGCCGAACGCGTCCGCCAGCTTGACGAAATCCGGCAGCGCCTCCGAATAGGAATGCGACAGCCGGTTGCCGTGCAGCAGCTGCTGCCACTGCCGCACCATGCCCATATACTGGTTGTTCAGGATGAAGATCTTGATCGGCAGTTCAAACTGTACCGCCGTCGACATCTCCTGCATCGTCATCTGCACCGAGGCGTCGCCCGCGATATCGATCACGAGGCTGTCCCGGTGCGCGACCTGGACGCCGAGCGCGGCCGGCAGCCCGTAGCCCATGGTGCCGAGCCCGCCCGAGGTCATCCAGCGGTGCGGCTCCTCGAAGCCGAAGAACTGCGCTGCCCACATCTGGTGCTGACCGACTTCGGTCGTGATGTAGGTGTCGTGCCCGCGCGTCGCCTCGAACAGGCGCTCGATGGCGTATTGCGGCAGGATGACTTCGCTGTTCTTCCGGTAGGCGAGCGAATTGCGCGCCCGCCATACGGCGATCTCCTGCCACCACGCCTTGATATCAGGCTTTTTCGCTTCCGCCTTGAACACCTGCAACAGATCACCGAGCACGTTGCCGCAGTCGCCGATGATCGGCACGTCGACGTGGATATTCTTGTTGATCGAGGACGGATCGATGTCGATGTGGATCTTCTTCGAGCCCGGCGAGAACGCGTCGGTGCGGCCGGTGATGCGATCGTCGAAACGCGCGCCGACGCACAGCATGACGTCGCAATCATGCATCGCCATGTTGGATTCATACGTGCCGTGCATGCCGAGCATGCCGAGCCAGTTCTTGCCGGTCGCGGGATAGGCGCCGAGGCCCATCAGGGTCGAAGTGATCGGAAAGCCGGTGACTTCGACCAGTTCGCGCAGCAGTTTCGAGGCTTCGCGTCCGGAATTGATGACGCCGCCGCCACTGTAGATCACCGGGCGCTTTGCGCCGGCGAGCAGCGCCACGGCTTTGCGGATCTGCGACGCGTCGCCCTTGACCCGCGGAGTGTAGGAAACATGCACGTCGGACTTGCGCGGCGGATGATAGGTGCCGGTCGCGAACTGCACGTCCTTTGGCACGTCGACCACGACGGGTCCGGGACGGCCGGTCGTGGCGACGTAAAACGCCTCGTGCAACACTTTCGCGAGATCGTTGACGTCGCGCACCAGCCAATTGTGCTTGGTGCAGGGCCGCGTGATGCCGACGGTGTCGCATTCCTGGAACGCGTCATTGCCGATCAAATGCGTCGGCACCTGCCCGGTGATGCAGACCAGCGGAATCGAATCCATCAGCGCGTCCGTCAGCGGCGTCACCATGTTGGTGGCGCCGGGGCCGGAAGTCACCAGCACGACGCCCGGCTTGCCGGTCGAGCGCGCATAGCCTTCGGCGGCGTGGCCGGCGCCCTGCTCGTGCCGCACCAGGATGTGCTCGACCTCGCTCTGCTGGAAGATCTCGTCATAGATCGGAAGCACCGCACCGCCGGGATAGCCGAACAAATGCTGGACGCCATGATCGATGAGCGCGCGCACGATCATCGCGGCACCGGTCATCTGGTTCGGATCGTGGCTCTTGTCGGTCATGACGTTTTCCTTGGCTTGCTCCGGATGCGCTGTGTCTGCGCGGCTTCGTCGGCTTGGATTTGGGAAATAAAAAAGGGCCCCAGAGGCCCTATGCACACCGCCTGCAATTGGATGGCCTCAGCCATCCCGGGCGGTGCGCCAGGGTACGACTACGATAAGGAGCTTGGTAATAATATTACGCATAGGACGGCCCAGACTTCCCGAAGATTACGCGCGTTATAGCGATCGGACCCCGGAAGTCAAGGGAAGGACGCTTTCAGCCCGATTAAGGCAGTGTAACGGGGTTCCGGCCGTTCGGCGAGTGCGAATTTGCTGTTCCCTGCCATGCGCGGGGCCTAGCAGCCGTAGCCCGGATGAGCGAAGCGACATCCGGGATCGCCGCAGGGTGTGAGATCCCGGATATCGCTGCGCTCATCCGGGCTACAAAACCCGCGCCTCCACCCACCCCCGCGCCGCCTCCGGCGCCACCCACTCAAACTCCGGCAACTGGTGCCGGAACCAGGTGAACTGCCGCTTGGCGTAGTGGCGGGTGTCGGCGCGGCCGATCTCGGCGGCCTCCGCTTGGCTGATCTCGCCCTTCAAATTTCGGATCAGCGCCGGCACGCCATGGGCCTTCATCGCCGGCAGCAGAGGGGCGAGGTGTCGGGCGGCCAGTGCGGCCACCTCCTCCAATGCGCCTGCTGCCAGCATGGCGTCGAACCGCGCATCGATCCGGGCATAGAGCTGGTCGCGCTCGGGTGCCAGAAATAGCGCGTGAAACTCGCCTTGCGGCAGCAGCGGCGGCAGGCCTTCACGGTGCCAGTCGGTCAGCGCGCGGCCGGTGGCCTCGACCACTTCGAGCGCCCGTGCGATGCGGGCGCGGTCGCGCGGCTTCAGGCGTTCCGCCGTTGCCGGGTCGCGCTTTGCGAGTTCCGCATGCAACGCTTCGACGCCATCGCGCTCCAACCGCGCGCGCACACTGTCACGCACTTCGGCCGGGATCGGCGGCACCGCCGACAGGCCGCGCGTCAGCGCCTTGAAATAGAGGCCGGAACCGCCGACGAAGATTGGCAGGCGTTTTGCGGCTTGTGCTTCCGACAGCATTTTGGCGGCGTCCGCGACCCACGCGCCGGCGGAAAAGTTCACGGCGGCATCGACATGGCCATAGAGCCAATGCGGCGCCTGTGCCTCTTCGGCGGGAGTCGGGCGGGCCGTGATGACACGGAGATCGCGATAGACCTGCATGGAATCGGTATTGATGACGACGCCGCCGGTCTTTTGCGCCAGCTCAAGGGCCAGCGCCGACTTGCCGCTGGCGGTCGGCCCTGCGATAAGCACGGCCTTACTCCCCAAACGCGAATTCGCCTGCATGTCCCTCGTCGCCACGCTCATCTGCAATCCCGTCAACCCCGCGCTCGACTCCACCATCGTCGACGGCGCGCTGGCCGTCCTGCCCTCGCCCGGCACGGCCCAATGGCTGTTCGACGAAGTTGCGGTCGATATCCCCTTCACCGGCAGCGAGGATATCAAGGCGATCGAGGCCCGCCTGCGCCAGGCGCGGGGCGACCTGCCGATCGACATTGTGGTGCAGCCTGCCGCCTTCCGGCGCAAGAAGCTTTTTCTCGCCGACATGGATTCCACCATGATCGGCCAGGAATGCATCGACGAACTGGCCGATTTTGCCGGACTGAAGGCGCACGTCGCCGCCATCACCGAGCGCGCGATGCGCGGCGAAATCGAGTTCGAGCCGGCGCTGCGCGAGCGCGTCGCGCTGCTGAAGGACATGCCGGTCGGCGTGGTCGATGAAGTGCTGAAAAAGCGCATCACGGCGACGCCGGGCGGCCGCGAACTGGTCATGACCATGCGCGCCAACGGCGCCTACACCTGCCTGATCTCGGGCGGTTTTACGCTGTTCACCAACGCGGTCGCCGCGATGATCGGGTTCCAGGAAAACCGCGCCAACGAGTTGAAGGTGTCGGGCGGCAAGCTCACGGGCGAAGTCACCGAGCCGATCCTCGGCCGCGCCACCAAACTCGCGACGCTGATCGAACTCACCGAGTCCTTTGATCTCGACGACATCGACACGCTGGTGACCGGCGACGGCGCCAACGATCTCGGCATGATCGAGGCCGCGGGCCTCGGCGTCGCCTATCACGCCAAGCCGGCGGTGGCGGCGGCCGCCGCCGCCCGGATCGACCACGGCGATCTCACCGCATTGCTGTATGCGCAGGGCTATCGGCGCGATGAATTCGTGACGGCGTGAATCACCGCCGCACCTGAACACGAAGCATTTAATTGCTTGTTCGTGACGAACCGCTCGCCCAGTTTTGCCGAGAGCAGCGCGGGTGGAGTTCTTTCAGGTGAACCAAATCAATCTACGATTCGCAACGTCCTCCCCTGCCGGGAGCGACCCGCTGCAGGCCATCGAGACGGCCTATCGGCGGATCGAGAGCGAGCGTGACCGGAACTGCTGGATCCATGTCCGCCCGATCGCGGAGACGCGGGATCATTGCCGCACGCTGATGACACGCGCCGATTCCGGCGAAACCCTCCCCCTGCTCGGTGTCCTGTTCGGCGTCAAAGACAATATCGACGTTGCAGGCATGCCGACGACGGCCGCCGTCCCGGCGTTCAGCTACATGCCGGCACGATCAGCCGAAAGCGTCGAACGCTTGATTGCGGCCGGCGCGATCTGCATCGGCAAGACCAATCTCGATCAACTCGCCACCGGCCTCTCCGGCGCGCGCTCGCCCTACGGCTCCTGCGCTGCTGTCGCAGACCCGCGCTATGTCTCGGGCGGCTCCAGTTCGGGCTCGGCGGTCGCGGTCGCCGCCGGCCACGTCACGTTCGCGCTTGGCACCGATACCGGCGGCTCGGGCCGCATTCCCGCCGGGTTCAACGACATCGTCGGCATCAAGCCGACGGTCGGGCTGGTGTCGTCGCGTGGCCTGGTGCCGAACTGCCCGACGCTGGATTGCGTCTCGATCTTCTGCAATTCGGTGCAGGAAGGCGCCGCGATCCTGGACGTCATAGAAGGCTTCGATCCCGAGGATCCGTACAGCCGGCCCGCGCCGGCCTCCGTCAGCGCCCGCGCCGCCGGCAAGTTCAGGTTCGGCCGCCTCATGGCCAACGATCTCGAATTCTTCGGCATGCCGGAATGCGGCGCGCTCTACGAGCAGGCCTGCGACAGGTTTTCCAGCCTCGGCGGCACCGCGGTCGAGATCGATTTTGCGCCGTTCGCCGAGGCTGGCGCGATGATGTTCGCCGGACCCTGGGTCGCGGAAAGACGTGCCTCGATATCAGCGCTGATGGAGGTCGATACCGATCGCCTGCTCGATGTTACAAAAACCGTGCTTCGGACGGCCACCAGCTATTCGGCGATCGACACCTTCACCGCGATGCACCGGTTGTTGCGGCTGCGCCGGCAATCACAAAGCCTTCTCTCCGGCGTCGATGCGCTTGTGGTGCCCACGGCGCCGCGACCGTTCCTGCTGGACGAGATGCACAGCGATCCGATTACGCTGAACAACCGCCTTGGCCACTACTCGTACTTCGCCAATCTGCTGGATCTCTGCGCGGTAGCGATCCCGAACGGCGTGTTGCCGAACGGCATCCCCATGGGGGTGACGCTGCTGGCGCCGGCCTGGTCCGACCGGGCGCTGATCGCGCTGGCGGGGCAGCTCGACACAAAACCGCGAAAACAACCCCATGCACAGTAGGGAATGTGCCTCGGCTCGCAAGCACCCCACGATATGCTGTGTCCCGGGTGCGAGAAAAATGGTCCATCGTCACGGCCCAACCTCATCTCATCCCGCGCTAGGTGGTGTGGACACTAGCGCATCCACAGAACGATGGCTGCGAGAGTGACGACGGCCCGGTAATTCCGGGCCGTT
>NZ_JAFCLX010000044.1:0-60649 GCF_018130205.1 Bradyrhizobium sp. AUGA SZCCT0222 | reverse complement strand
CAAATCAGGTGCATATATTCGCCCATCCCGTCCTACTCAGAAGGGCGTCGGCCGTCGTCACGGACGTTGGGCGGGTTGCGGTGGACGCTGGTTTACGCCTCGACGACGGCGTGGATAAGCGTACGGCAAAACCGTGTGGTCCTGGCACCCGTTGCAGGTGTCAAGCTGTCGGAGAAGCGCGAGCGGAAACGATAGCGACGGAGTCAACCAAGAACTCGTCTCCGGGGAGAGCACGGCATAAGCCGTAAAGCCATTGCGCAGGGAAGGCTGGGTGTTCTCCGCTGCCCTGTATGCTCGTGTGCACTTTGTTTTGTGCAAACCGCACGCGAGACCGCGGGTGCAGCGCGCACCCGGTCTTCCCTGCGCCCTCTGTTTTCAGATGGCGAAAGGTCTCTTGCAAAACTTCGCGCGTAGCAGCGGCGAGATCGCGAAGTCATGTCTGCTCTTTGAAGACTGAATCGAAATGCGCATTAAGTTCCGTTGGTGGAACTCTGATCTCCAGCACTCGCGGGCGCGGGCATTCGATGAAATTGAAATGCAATTGGATGTCGAGATGTTCACGTGCCCTTCACTACGATCGATCTTAGATATCGCGCGTGGGGCCTGTCGCACGCGATCTTAAGCCGCCAATCCTACTCCAATAAGACAGCCTGCCGGTACTGCGGACATCAGGTGTTTGAGCGCCACACCGGCGCGGTCAGCAGACAAAAGGCAACGCAATCGGGCCAAACGAAAGCAGGCCCTAACGTCGCGCGGTTTCGCGCGGAAGGACAGATCAGGCACCGCAAATGATGGGTCCCACGCGCGGCAAAAATCGCCTTTTGCGGCTTGTAGCGCCCTTCGTGGCGGTTGTGATTTTTCAGGGGCTTCTGGCCGGCCTTAGTCTGGAGCTGCTCTCGTCGGTTCGCGCCTTTGTCGGCGGCGAGGGCATGTGGTCGAAGAGCCAAAAAGACGCCATCCACTTTCTCTCGGTTTATTCCCAGACCGCTGACGAAGAGTCCTTCGACCGGTTCAAGAAGGCGATCGCCGTTCCGCTCAGCGACCGGGTCGCGCGACGTGCGCTGGAGCAGCCGGCCCCCGATCTGGATGCCGCCCGGGACGGCCTCCTGGGAGGCGGAAATCATCCCGCCGATATTCCAGGAATGATCCGGCTCTTCCGCTATTTCCAGCACGGCCCATATGTCAAAACGGCGATCCGGCACTGGAGAGGGACAGATCCATTTCTGGATCAGCTGGTGTCGCTTGGCGACCTCCTGCATGAGGAATTGTCCAGCGGTCCCGCGGTCGGCGGGCGTGCAGCCTTCCACAAGGAGCAAATCGATTTCATCGATCGGCGGCTCGCGCCCCATGCAAGCGCCTTCTCGGAGAATCTTGGAGAAGGCTCGCGGTTTCTCAAGTCCGTGCTGACGGTGGCAAATCTGCTGACGGCAATGTCGCTGGTTTCGCTGATTGTCTGGCATACGCGCAAAATGCTGAAGCAACGAATGCGCTTCGAGGCTGCCGAACAGGAGTTCCTCGCAAAGCTGTCCTGGGAGGCATCGCATGACGCCTTGACGGGCCTGGTTAATCGTCGCGAATTTGAAACCCGCCTTGGAGCGGCGCTCGACCGGCTGTCCAATCAGCCCAGCGAGCATTCCCTGATGTTCCTCGACCTCGACCAGTTCAAGGTTGTCAACGACACCTGTGGTCATGCCGCGGGGGATCAATTGCTAAAACATACGTCGGCGTTGCTGCAGGAGAATCTTCGCGGCGCCGGCCTGCTGGCGCGATTGGGCGGCGACGAGTTTGGCGTTCTGTTGCAGGACTGCGACGCCGGTTCGGCGGTCGCGATTGCGGAACGCCTCCGGCTTGCCGTGCAGGAGTTGAGGTTCGTCTGGAATGCATGCTCCTTCAATATCAGCGTCAGCGTCGGTCTCGTGCATGTCGCCGAGGCCAATGCCATGGAGGCAACGCTGCGGGCGGCCGACATGGCCTGCTACATGGCAAAGGAGAAGGGACGCAATCGCATTCAGGTCTACCATCCCAGCGATGCTGAACTGGTCGAACGCGTCGGTGAAATGGCCTGGGTGCAGAGGATCAGGAACGGGCTTGATGAACAACGGTTCTGTCTGTTCGCGCAGGAAATTCGCTCGCTCAACAAGGCTGAGCAGGATCGTTCCCATGTCGAGTTGCTGCTCAGGTTGCGCGACGAAGACGGAAAACTGGTCCAGCCCGGCAGCTTCATGCCGGCGGCGGAGCGCTACGGCCTGATGCCGCTGATCGATCGCTGGGTCATCCGAAACGCATTTGCCTTGATCGCCGAACGGTTGAGTTGCTCCGAACCGACTCAACTATCGAGCTGCGCCATCAATCTCTCCGGCGCGACGTTCGGCGACGATGATTTCGTTGAATATGTACGCCGGCAATTCGATATTTACCGGGTGCCGCCCGGAATGATCTGTTTCGAGATCACTGAAACCAGCGCGATCGCCGATATGCACAGCGCCAAACGGTTTATCGAGGCGTTGAAGAAATTGGGCTGCCGCTTCTCACTTGACGATTTCGGCACCGGTATGTCGTCCTTCTCGTATTTGAAGCACCTCCCGGTCGACTACATCAAGATCGATGGCAGCTTCGTCAGGGAAATGCTGAACAGCAAGATGGACCGGGCGATGGTCGAAATGATCGTTCACGTCGCCAAGGTGATGGGAAAGAGCACGGTTGCTGAATTCGTCGAGAACGACGAGATACTCCCAGCCCTGCGCGAAGTCGGTGTCGACTATGCGCAGGGGTATGCGATCGGGAGGCCGTCGCCGTTCAAGGACATGTATCCGCTGCCTGCGGATGCTCCTCATCGAGAAGTAGCCTGAAGGACCGAAGCCGCCGATCCCTGCCGGCAAATTACCGCGGCGCGCGCTTGGCCAGAATGCGCTGCAGGGTACGGCGGTGCATGTTCAGGCGCCGCGCGGTCTCCGAGACGTTGCGGTTGCACATTTCATAGATCCGCTGGATGTGTTCCCAGCGCACGCGGTCCGCCGACATCGGGTTCGCCGGCAGTTCGGATTTCTCGGTGCCGCTGGCGAGCAGTGCGGCGACCACGTCATCGGCGTCGGCGGGCTTCGAGAGATAGTCGACCGCGCCCATCTTCACCGCCGTGACGGCGGTGGCGATGTTGCCGTAACCGGTCAGCACGATCGCGCGCGCCTCGGGGCGCTTGCGCTTCAGCGCCGATACCACGTCGAGCCCGTTCCCATCGCCGAGCCGCAGATCCACCACGGCGAAAGCCGGCGCGGAACGGCCGATCTGGGCGAGGCCGTCGGACACGGTATCGCACGACGTCACGGCGAAGCCGCGGCTCTCCATCGCGCGCGACAGGCGCTCAAGAAACGGCTTGTCGTCCTCGACGATCAGAAGCGAGCGGTCAGTGAGATCGTTCAGTTCGGTAATGGCGTTCAAGATCGGGTATCCCCCGGGTTGCGTTCAACATGATATGGCGTGACGCGAAGGCGCTGCCAAGGCCTCAAAAGTCGAACAGGCCGTCATTCCGCATCCCTGGAACCATTCCAGGAGGCATCATCGGCCGACGTGTCGTCCGCTTCGAAGCGTTCGCGCGGCCAGACGATTTGTACCACAGCGCCGTGATCGGGAAAGGTCCGGTTGGTAAACGAGACCTTGGCGCCGGTGCGCTCCAGCAGGGTACGGGCGATGAAGATGCCGAGCCCAAGGCCGGCACGCGCGCTTTGGTCCTCATCGGTGCTGCGCCGGCGCGATAAATAGGGCTCGCCGATGCGTTTCAGCATGGCGGGGGCAATGCCCGGGCCGTCGTCGGAAATGATCATCTCGACCGTATCGGCGTTCCACCAGGCGTTGACCTCGACCGTGGTCCGGGCGAAATCGACCGCATTTTCCAGAATGTTGCCAACGCCATAGAGGACGGCGGGGTTACGGGCGCCGACCGGCTCACGCGTCGCTGCGACCGCTAGCCGCACCTTGATGGCGACGCCGAAATCGCGGTGCGGTGCAACCGTTTCCTCGATCAGCGTCGACAGCGGCATGCGATCGAACGGTGCGCCGGAGGAGGAGAGCTGGGTGATCTTGGCCAGAATTTCGCGGCAGCGTTGCGCCTGCTCGCGCAGGGTTTTGAGGTCGCCGGCGAGCTGTTCGTTGCCGTCAACCGTCTTTTCGAGTTCGCGCGAAATCAGGAAGATCGTCGACAGCGGCGTGCCGAGCTCGTGCGCGGCAGCGGCGGCAAGGCCGTCGATCTGGGTAAGGTGCTGCTCGCGGGTCAGCACCAGTTCGGTGGCGGCCAGTGCGTCAGACAGTTTCCGGGACTCCTCGGTGACCTGGAACGCATAGAGCGAGGTGACGCCGATCGCGACCAGGATCGAGAGCCAGACGCCGAACAGGTAGATCGGCGGCAGCACCAGCGGATCGTCGCTGTCCCACGGCAGCGGCAGATGGAAAAACACCAGTGCGGAGGCGCAGGCGACCGCGAGCACACCAAGTGCAATGGTCAGCCGGATCGGCAGCGCCGTCGCCGAGATCAGGACGGGGGCCAGGAACAGGAACGAGAACGGATTTTGCAGCCCGCCGGTGAGGAACAGCAGCGCCGCAAGTTCGACGATGTTGAGCGCAAGCAATGCGGCCGCATAGACCGGTTCCAGCCGCTGCATCGGATTGAACGCGATCTGCAGTGCGAGATTGACCAGCGCCGAGAGGCCGACAATGGCGACGCAAGGAATAATGGCAACGTCGAATTCCAGCCCGTGCGCCACGATGAAGATCGCGCTGAGCTGGCCGAGCGCCGCCAGCCAGCGCAGCCGCAATATCGTATCGAGACGGACGTGGCGGAGTGGATGGCGAAAATCGGAGCCGGAAATTTCAGTCATTCCGCAACTTTAGCCGCGTGGCGCCGCGATCACAAATTCGCGCCCGATTCCGTCGGTATTTCTCCGTCATGGCCGGGCGTAGCGGTCTGAAGGACGGCTGTGCCCGGGCATGACGACCTTCTTGCACTAGCCGCTGCAATAGCCCAATGAACAGGGCCAAATGGTCAATAATGACGCCGCGCCAATGCCGCTGCCCGCAGCCGATCCGGCAGGATCCGCGATCGAGGTCGCGCATCTGATCAAACTCTACAAGACCACCCGCGCGGTGGACGATGTCTCGTTTCGCATCGCGCGCGGCAGCATCACCGGCCTGCTCGGCGGCAACGGCGCCGGCAAGACCACGACGATTGCGATGATCATGGGGCTGGTGCTGCCGACGTCGGGCCGCATCCAGGTGCTGGGACATCCGATGCCCGAACAGAGCGCCGAGGTGCTGGGCCGGATGAATTTCGAAAGCCCCTATGTCGACATGCCGATGCGGCTCACGGTGCGGCAGAATCTCACCATCTTCGGCCGGCTCTATGCGGTGGAGAACCTGCGCGAGCGCATCGCTCAGCTTGCCGCCGATCTTGATCTCGAGGAATTCCTCGACCGCGCCAGCGGCAAACTCTCCGCCGGCCAGAAGACCCGCGTTGCGCTGGCGAAAGCGCTGATCAATCAGCCTGAACTGTTGCTGCTGGACGAGCCGACGGCCTCGCTCGACCCTGATACGGCCGATTGGGTGCGGCAGCATCTGCAGGATTACCGCAAGGCCTATGACGCGACGATATTGCTGGCATCGCACAACATGCTGGAGGTGGAGCGGCTGTGCGATCGCGTCATCATCATGAAGCGCGGCCGGATCGAGGATGACGACAGTCCCGATCAGATCATGGCGCGCTACAACCGCGCGACATTGGAAGAAGTGTTCCTCGACGTCGCGCGCGGGCGGGTGAGGGAAGGCGCGCCATGAGCGGGATCGCAGTCCATCACGGAATTTCGGTGCATCGCATCAACGCGATGGTGCTGCGCTATTGGTATCTTTTAATGTCGTCCTGGCCGCGGCTTCTGGAGCTGATCTACTGGCCGGTGCTGCAGATCATCACCTGGGGTTTCCTGCAGAACTACATTTCACAGACGTCGAGTTTTTTCGCCCAGGCCGGCGGGTCGCTGATCGGCGCCGTCATCCTGTGGGACATCCTGTTTCGCGGCCAGCTCGGCTTTTCGATCTCGTTCCTCGAGGAAATGTGGGCGCGCAACCTCGGCAATCTGATGATGAGCCCGCTGAAGCCGATCGAGTTCCTGATCTCGCTGATGGTGATGAGCCTGATCCGGCTTGCGATCGGCGTGATCCCGATGACGCTGCTGGCGCTGTTCTGCTTCGACTTCAATTTTTTCGCCATCGGCCTGCCGCTGATCGCGTTCTTCTGCAATTTGATCTTCACCAGCTGGTCGATCGGGATCTTCGTGTCGGGTCTGGTGCTGCGCAACGGGCTGGGCGCCGAGAGCATCGTCTGGACCCTGATGTTCGGCGTGATGCCGCTCGCCTGCATCTATTACCCGGTGTCGGTGCTGCCGGTCTGGCTGCAATATCTCGCCTGGACGCTGCCGCCGACCTACGTGTTCGAGGGCATGCGCGCGCTGTTGATCGACCACGTGTTCCGGACCGACCTGATGGTGTGGTCGCTCGCGATCAACGCGGTGCTGTTTATCGCGTCATTTGCGATCTTTCTTGCCCTTTTGCGCAGCGCCAAACATCACGGTTCTTTGCTCGGGGGTGGCGAATAAGTCACAAATTGCCGTGTATTGCTGAGGTTTTTAGCCATTTCTCTACGTATATATACTGAGGTGTGCATTGACGCATTATTGCGCATTCGGCACTGTGTTGCGGCGCAAAAGAGGGATCAGAATTCAATGCCGATTGGTGAGTTTGGCGGAGCACCGCCACTGGTGGCCGAAGGCAGTCCGGCACTTACGACGCCGATGTACTGGATGTACGAAATGGGCCACGCGTCGCTCAATCCGGCACGCGCCGTGACTGATGCCACGAAGATCCTGTTTCAGAACCCGCTTAACCCGTGGTCGCACACCGAATTCGGCAAATCGATCGCCGCGGCCTGCGAATTGTTCGAGCGCACCACGCGCCGTTACGGCAAGCCCGACTGGGGTCTCGACACGACCGAAGTGAACGGCGTCCGCACCGCGGTCGAGGTTCGCTCGATCTGGGAAAAGCCGTTCTGCCGCTTGCTGTATTTCGATCGCAAGCTGACGCGGCCGCTGCGCAGTCCGCAGCCGCGGGTGCTGATCGTGGCGCCGATGTCCGGTCACTACGCGACGCTGCTGCGCGGCACCGTCGAAGCCTTCCTGCCGACGCATGAAGTCTACATCACCGACTGGTCCGACGCGCGGATGGTGCCGCTGGCGGAAGGCCGCTTCGATCTCGACGACTATGTCGACTACGTGATCGAGATGCTGCACGTGCTCGGCGGCAACATGCATGTCATCGCGGTGTGCCAGCCCTCGGTGCCGGTGTTGGCAGCCGTTTCCGTGATGGAAGGCGCCAACGATCCCTTCGTGCCGCTGTCGATGACGCTGATGGGCGGCCCGATCGACACCCGCCGTAATCCGACCTCCGTGAACAATCTCGCCGCCGAGCGCGGTATCGAATGGTTCCGCAACCACGTCATCACTAAGGTGCCGTTCCCGCACCCCGGCGTGATGCGCGACGTCTATCCTGGCTTCCTGCAGCTTTCGGGCTTCATCACGATGAATCTCGATCGCCACACCGACGCCCACAAGGCGCTGTTCAGCAACCTGGTGAAGGGCGATGGCGATCTGGTCGACAAGCACCGCGAATTCTATGACGAATATCTCGCGGTGATGGATTTGACCGCAGAATATTACCTGCAGACCGTCGACGTCGTGTTCGTCAAGCACGCGTTGCCCAAGGGCGAGATGATTCATCGCGGCAAGCTGGTCGATCCGTCCAAGATTCGCCGCGTCGCGTTGATGACGGTCGAAGGCGAGAACGACGACATCTCCGGTCTTGGACAAACCGAAGCGACGCACTCCCTGTGCACGTCGATTCCCGATCATCGCCGCGTCCATTACGTGCAAAAGGGCGTCGGGCACTACGGTGTGTTCAACGGTTCGCGGTTCCGCTCTGAGATCGTGCCGCGCATTTCCGATTTCATGTTGTCTTCGGCCAATACCAAGCCGAAATTGGTCGCAGCATCAGACAAATTGGTTGGGGCTGCTGAATAGTGTCGATTTCAGCATCGATTTGACGGCTCAACTAAGTCGCTGAATCGATTAAAAGAATCAGGATTCGCGCAGCGCTGAAGGAATGAGTAATATTTCATTTTTTCAACGAAGAGTGAGCCTGGATTCAGCCAAAAAATTTCGGTTCCAGCCCCTGCCGGTAGGGGCGGAATAGAGTCCAGCCCCTGTATATTGGGCAAATGATTTGTTTTTGCGCCGAACGGTTTCAGTGGCGGCTTGAGTGGCAGCGGTTATGGCAGAATCCGGGCGAACTCTTGCCCCCCGGACTGTCAGACATGGCTACTCGCGCCCTCCTCTATCGGCGGCCCGCCGAACCCGCGACTCTTTTGGTCAAACACGGCTCGCAATTCTTTGCGATTCGGCTGCGCCGGCACCGCCGCGCGCGCCGTTACACGTTACGCATTCATCCGACCGATCGCGAGGCGATCCTGACCATGCCGCCGCGCGGCACGCTGGCGGAAGCAAAGGACTTTGCGCAGCTGCATGGCGGCTGGATCGCCGCGCGTCTCGGACGCCTGCCGAAGGCGGCGCCGTTTCAAGCTGGTACAGTGGTGCCCTTGCGCGGTGTTCCGCACCGCATCGTACATCGATCCAGCGAGCGCGGCACGGTGTGGACCGAAACCCGCGACAGCGGGGAGAAAGTTCTCTGCGTCGCCGGCGGCGCCGAGCACATGGACCGCCGCGTCCATGATTACCTCAAGCGTGAAGCGCGCAAGGATCTGCACAAGGCATCATTGGCCTATGCGGAAGAACTCGGCGTCAGGGTCAAGCGGGTGTCGATCCGCGATCAATCGAGCCGCTGGGGTTCCTGCACGTCGGCCGGATCATTGTCATTCTCCTGGCGGCTGATCCTCGCGCCGCCCTATGTGCTGGACTACCTCGCCGCCCATGAGGTCGCGCATCTGGTCGAGATGAACCACTCGGCGCGATTCTGGCGGGTCGTCGCGAAAGTCTGCGGCCATGTCGAGCGCGCGAAGTCCTGGCTCGACACCCACGGCAACGATCTGCACCGTTACGGGGTCGAGGACTGACCATTCGCGCCCTGACGTGGATGTGCGAACGTCAGCTCAGTCGTTTTGTCAGCTTTACGAAATTCAAACAAAGGTGGTATCGACCGGCCGTCAACCGTTATGCTAGTCAAACGTAAGAAAGAACGTTCGACGGGGGAGCGACTGGTTTTGTCATATGTTTCGTCAACAATAGGTCGCGTCCTCGATCAGATTAATCGAACATACTTTCTTCCGGCCATTCAGCGCCCCTTCGTCTGGCAACCTGATCAGATTATTGCACTCTTCGATTCGCTTCTGAAGGGTTATCCCATCAGCTCGTTCCTGTTTTGGGAGATCAAGCCGGATCGTCGCTCCGATTGGGAAATCTACAAATTCATTGAGAACTTCCGTTTTGGGGACACTCATAACGAGATGGCGGAAACTGACGGACGTGATGTTGTGCTTGTACTCGATGGTCAACAACGCCTTACGTCGTTACTGATAGGGCTGCGAGGCACATTTACAGCTCGGGCGAAGCACGGACGGCGAAACAACCCGGATGCTTGGAGTAGGCAGCGCCTATATATCGATCTTTTGAAGGATCCATCAACCGAATCGGAGGACAGTGGTCGAGAGGAGCTCGGTGTCACTTACGGTCTGCGTTTTTCCGAACAGGAACCTAAGAACGACCCAGATCATCTCTGGTTGAAGGTTGGGCGGATTCTGGATTGCACCAGCGATGACGTCCTTGATCGGCTCGCGGACGAAATGCTGGCGAAGCTCCCCCCTGACACCCCGCGCTCGATGAAGAGAGTTGCGGAACGTAATTTGGATCGACTGTATCGTACCGTCTGGAAGGATGGAGTAATCGCCTACTACACCGAAAAAGATCAATCATATGACCGGGTGCTTGATATCTTCATTCGCGCAAATGACGGCGGCACCAAGCTGAGCAAATCGGACCTTCTGCTCTCAATGATCACCTCCAAGTGGGAGGGAGGCAGCGCGCGTCAAGCGATCTATGATTTTGTCGACTTCTTGAATGACGGTCTCGAGGCTCGCAATGAGATAGACAAAGATTTTGTGATGAAATCGTGTCTCGTCCTTTCGGGCCTTGATCAGCGCTACAAGGTCCAGAATTTTACAACAGCGAATTTGAAACTGATCGAGTCAAACTGGCGTGGTATCAAAGCCAGTTTAGAAGCAACGTTACGGCTCGTGAATAGGTTCGGTATTGATCGAGAAGTGCTCACCTCAGTTAATGCGCTACTCCCGATTGCATATTATCTGTACCATGTCGAACGAGGAGGCTTGGATGGCTCGACCCAATTTGAAGCGACGAACGCAAAACGTATCCATCACTGGCTTCTCGGTAGTTTGCTGAACGGTGTATTTAGCGGTAGCTCAGACCAGACAATCGGTACCGCTAGGTCGATCATTCACGAAGCCCTCAAGACTGAACAGGATTTTCCGTATCGATCTCTTGTCCAGGGGTTAGCCGCCCGCGGCCGTGTGACGGCCTTTGACGAGAACAACATCGAAGGTGTTCTTGACGCTAGCTATGGCAAACGAACCTGCTTCCTCGCGCTTTCCCTGCTCTACGACTCTCACCTTTGGGGCGCGACACCTCACCACATAGATCACATCATCCCGCGCTCACTGACCGATCCTAAGACCTTACAGCGGGCGGGAATATCCGCGGAAGCAATTGCCGACATCGTTGATAGCGTGAACCGGTTGGGGAACCTGCAACTTCTGTTAGGGCGTGAGAACCTCGAGAAAAGTAACATTCCATTTGCGGAATGGATTCAATCTCGCGACAACGAATTTCTTGACCGTCATCTTATTCCAACAAATCGCGCTCTTTGGGAAGTTACAGAACTTCCGAAGTTTGTCGAAGCGCGCGAAGAGTTGATCCGGGGGCGCCTTCGGCGATTGAACCTCAGGCCGGTCGATGATGGCATGCCGCCTAATCAGATCGTAAAGGAAGCCGTCGCGGGAAACTAATCAGCGGTGGCGAGATCAATCCGCAAGATGACGCCACCGCGATTTCCGAAACGACGATCAGCATACTGTCCGATCAGATTCAATCTCAAGACCGCGATGTCTTACACGGAATTGTGCGCATTGCTGAAGACGGTGAAAGGTATTTTCCTCACCGCTTTCGGGACGGCCTCTATCGTGTGGCAGACCCGGCGCTCGGGCGGAAAAAGCATCACGCCGCGAACCAAATAGCGGCTCGCGCCGATGAAATTGAAGGATATCTTCAGAAGGGGTTCTTGCTACGCATGCGAGGTGAGCTGAGCGGGCAAGTGAACCTGATCTCTGCGGGAGAGATCAGGTGGGAGGCCCTCTCGTGAGACCGCGAGGGAGTCCACTATTCCAGAGGTGTACTTCCATCTACACGTTGCGCCAAACAGCAATGCCTAGCGATTTCCGCCGAACACCCGGTCCATCAGCCATCCATCCAGTCCAGCGGCCGCCTCAGGGCGGGCCGATGGATTGGGCGGCGGCGCCGACGTGCGCGTCGGTGGCTGGCGATAGCCGCCGCCTGAGGGGATCGGTGCAAGCGGCACCGGCGCTTGTGCGGATGGCTGATACGATGGCTGTGGCGGCGCGTTGACTTGCGAGGCGGGGAACAGATTTGACAGCAGGCCACCGCCGCCGGCTTGTGATTTCGGCAGGTTCGCAACCGGCACGCCCTGGTGGGCCGATCGCATGAAGCGGGTCCAGACCTCGACCGGCAAGCCGCCACCGGTGGCCTTCTTGGTCGGCGAGTTGTCGTCATTGCCGAGCCAGACGCCGGTGACGAGGTTTGCGGTGTAGCCGATGAACCAGGCGTCGCGGAAATCCTGACTGGTGCCGGTCTTGCCGGCGGCCATCCAGCCCGGAAGCTCCGCCTTGCGCGCGGTGCCCGAGAGAAGCGTCTCCTGCATCATGGTGTTCATCATCGCGACGTGCCGTGGCTCGATCACCTGGCTCAGCTGATCCGGCTGCCGCGCATACAGCACCTTGCCTTCATTGGTGCGGATTTTGGTCACGACATGCGGGGAAACCCCGAGCCCGCCGTTGGAAAATGGCGCATAGGCGCCGACCAGCTCGATGACCGAGACTTCCGAGGTGCCGAGCGCGATCGAGGCGTTGGCGTCGAGTTTGGAGGAAATGCCGAGCCGATGCGCGGTCCGCACCACGCTCTTGGCGCCGACTTCGATGCCGAGCCGCACCGCCACCGTGTTGAGCGACATCGAAAGCGCCTGGGTCAGCGTCACCGATCCGAAATATTCATGGGTGTAGTTCTCCGGCCGCCAGCCCTTGATATCAACCGGCGAATCCTGCCGGATCGTTTCCGGCGTCAAGCCTGCCTCGATCGCGGTGAGATAGACGAACGGCTTGAAGGCCGAGCCGGGCTGGCGCTTGGCGGTAACCGCGCGGTTGTACTGGCTCTCGGCATAGTTCCTCCCCCCGACCATGGCGCGCACCGCGCCGTCAGGCGTCATCGCCACCAGCGCGCCCTGGGTGACGTTGAACTTCACGCTTTTGGCGGCGAGTTCGTCGATGATGGAGGCTTCCGCCACGCTTTGCAGTTTGGGATCGATCGTGGTCTCCACCACGATACTCTGTTCGATCTGGCCGATCAGATCGTCGAGCACTTCGCCGATCCAGTCGGCAACGTAGTTGACGGTGCCGGCACCGACCGGCTTCACATTATAGGACGGGTGGCCGATCGAGGCCTGCGCCTGCGCATCGGTGATGAATTTGGCATCGGCCATCGCAGCGAGCACGATCTGGGCGCGCGCTTCCGCGCCTTCCGGATTGCGGTTCGGCGCCAGCCGCGACGGCGACTTGACGAGGCCCGCCAGCATCGCGGCTTCCGCGATCGTGACGTTCTTGGCGGACTTGCCGAAATAGCGCTGCGCCGCGGCCTCGACGCCATAGGCGCCGGAGCCGAAATAGACGCGGTTGAGATAGAGCTCGAGGATTTCCGATTTGGAATGCTTGCGCTCCAGCCAGATCGCGAGTTCCACTTCCTGCAGCTTGCGCGCGATGGTGCGCTCCTGGGTCAGGAACAGGTTCTTCGCGAGCTGCTGCGTCAGTGTCGAGCCGCCCTGCGAGACGCCGCGATGCATGACGTTGGTGACCGCCGCCCGCGCGATGCCGATCGGATCGACGCCGTAATGCGAATAGAACCGGCGGTCCTCGATGGCGATGAACGCTTTCGGCAGATAGGGTGGCAGATCCTTCAGCGAGACATTGGCGCCGGCCATTTCGCCGCGCGAGGCCAGCACGCTGCCGTCGAGGCCGACGATCTGAATGGTCGGCGGACGTTTCGGAATTGCCAGCGACTGGATCGCCGGCAGATGCGCGCCGACCCAGATGACGACGCCGACGACCGCGATCGCGGCCCACAGGCCGAGCACCGCGCCCCAATAGAACAGCCGTCCGATCCGGAATCCACCGCGTGATGTCGACCGGCGCTTGGCGCCGCTACGGCCTGCGCGTGGCTTGCGTTCACGCGGCGGCTCGTCGTCTTCGTTCTCGGATTTGCGCTTCGCAGAAGATTTCTTCGGCTTGTCTTCGCTTACAGTGACGCGGTCCTGCGGCGACAGCCGCAATTCGCTCAGCGCGGCGGCGAGCCCGAATTGCGGTTCCTTGCGGCCGCCGCTCTTTTTCCGTCCCCACGCCATACGCAAACGCTGCTCACATCCCGCCCGCAGCAAGCTAACGTCCGCAGTTTAAGGGTCGGTTACGGAGAGGTTAACGCGGGATTAGGAGGTGCGGCAGCGCGTGCTAAAGGAACAGCATATGTCAGCAAGGGAAGCCGCCATGGGCCACATCGATCCGACCAAGGAAGTGTTCGCGCAATTTCGGGCCAACGACCGGCCGGGCCCGATCCACATGCTCAATCTGGTCCGTCTGCGCGAACAAGCTGCCTATCCCGACGGCCGCAAGGCGTCAGGGGCTGAAGCCTATGCGGCGTACGGACGGGAAAGCGGACCGGTGTTCGAACGGCTCGGCGGGCGGATCGTCTGGCAGGGACGGTTCGAACTGATGCTGATCGGGCCGGCGGAAGAGCGCTGGGATCATTGCTTCATCGCCGAATATCCAAGTGTCGCCGCTTTCGCCGAAATGATCCGCGACCCTGTGTATCGCGAGGCGGTGAAACATCGCCAGGCCGCGGTCGAGGATTCGCGGCTGATCCGGCACGCTGTGTTGCCGATTGGCAAGACGTTTGGCGAAATCCCGAAGTAATTGAACTTGTAGGGTGGGCAAAGGCGCTCTTCGCGCCGTGCCCACCATTCATTCGCATTAAGATTTGTGGTGGGCACGCTTCGCTTTGCCCACCCTACGAAGCTCTCAAAAACAAATCGGCGGCCCCGAGAGGCCGCCGATCATTCGTATCGATGGAAGTTGAGGCTAGCCCGCCGGGCCGGCGTCCTCGAGGATCGGGCCGAACAGTTCCCAACGCTCGCCGTTGAACTTCATCATCTGCAACTGCTTGTTGACGCGGTAGTCGTCGGGACCGGTGTTGATCTTCATGCCCGGCAGGCCGAGGTCGAGTACGACGTCCTTCAACGAGGCCGCCTGCTTCATGACGTTTTCACGGGTCAGGTCATCGCCGCATTGTTTGAGCACCTGCACGAGCAGCTGAGCGGTCGAATAGCCGTAGGTATTCACCGTGTTCATCTTGTCGCCTTCCGGGAAGTACTTCGCCATGAAGTCGAGATACTTCTGCAGGCCCGGATCGCCCTTCCAGGTCGGATCGGCCGGATCCTTGCCATAGTTGACGCTGATCACGCCCTTCGACGCTTCGAGGCCTGCCGGCTGCAGCGTGGCGCTGACCGGGCTGGCGTTGATGTCGAGGATGTGGATCGGCTTCCAGGCGAGTTCGTGGATCTTCCGGATTGCCTGCGCCGCCTGCTTCGGCGTCGAGGCGCTGTAGAACAGGGTCGCGCCGGCGTCCTTGATCTTCAACACCTGCGAATCGATGGTCGGGTCGGAGACTTCGTAGGAAGACTCGGCCACGATCATCTTTGCCGCCTTGTCGCCGAGGCCCGCCTTCAGCCCGTTGACGTAGTCCTTACCCAGATCGTCGTTCTGGTAGAGGATGCCGATCTTGGCATCCGGATGTTCTTTCAGAATGTACTTGCCGTAGATGCGGCCCTCGACGAAGTAGTTCGGGTTGTAGCCCATGGTCCAGGGGAAGTTCTTCGGGTCGGTGAACTTCGAAGCGCCGGTGGCGGCGAACAGCTGCGGCACCTTCTTGCTGTTGAGATATTTCTGCACGGCGGCATTTGCCGCGGTTCCGATGATCTGGAAAGTGAGGAGGACTTCATCGCTCTCGACGAGCTTGCGGATCTGCTCGACCGTCTTCGGCGGGCTGTAGGCGTCGTCATATTGGATCAGGTTGACCTTGCGGCCGTTGATGCCGCCCTGGTCGTTGATCATCTTCATGTAGGCGGCCTGCGTCTTGCCGATATTGGCATAGACGGAATAGGCGCCCGAGAACGGCACGGTCTGGCCGATCTTGATTTCGGTATCGGTCGCGCCGGTGTCGTATTTCTTCTGTGCGTAGGCCGACGAAGCCGACAGGGCGACCGCGAGCGCCGTGCCGGTGATCAAATGGAAAATACCATTCTTCATATTGCTCGTTTCCTCATGTGTTGATTGAGCCGATGATCTTGTCTTGGGACCCAATATGACCCGGTGGACGCCATCGCTGGTTGGAATAGTGGCGGAACGGATGCTGCAATGCAAGGCGATGCAAGCTGAAACGGTCCGGGATTTCTGGCTGGCGAGGGCAAGGTTAATTCGAGGGCGGCAATTGGTGGCTGCCCAAAAAGAATCCAATCGGCATGTTCACGTTCGGAATGACACCACATTGGGCATTGGAGCCCGCACCGGATACCAAAAACGGACAACGATGGCGTGCTGAAGACGACATCGCCAGTTCCTCGCTGAACGAAGCGGCCCAGCCAGAACGGCCAGGCGTTTACGCCAACCAGAGCAGGATCAATGCGAGCGCCGCGGGCGCCGCCTGCACATACAAGATTCGACGGCTGACGGTCGCGGCGCCGTAGCTGCCTGCCACGATCACACAGAGCAGGAAGAATGCCTTGATCTGGAACGCGAAGCCCGGGTTTGGATGGACCAGGCCCCAGACGAGGCCGGCGGCGAGGAAGCCGTTATAGAGCCCCTGATTGGCGGCCAGCACCGCCGATTCCGTTGCTTTCTCGATCGTGTTGCGGAAGGTCTTCAGCCCCAGCGGCTTGGTCCAGAGAAACATCTCCAGCACCAGAAAATACACATGCAGCGCGGCGACCACCGCGACCAGACAATTGGCGATAAGCATCATGTGGCGGCCCCCCAAAACCGACAGCGGAATTCGGGTGGACGCTAGCACGCTCAGCGTGAAAAGTGCGGCGGCGTGCCGATATTTTGCAGAGAATGATGAGGTCCGAAAACCGCGAGACAGGCGGGACGCGATATCAGATGCTTCGATCGAGCGACAGCGCGAGGAATCAACGGGAATGCGTACCGACAGAACATACGGCACCGTCAGCGTCATCAGGCGCAAGGAAATGAGCGGCCTGGAATTTGTCCAGGGGCTCGCGGATGGCACGCTGCCCCTCAACACGATCGCGCGCACATTGGGTTACGATGTCACCGAAGCCGCGAGCGGGCGCGTGGTCATCACCGCCGAACCGAGTGACGACCATCTCAATCCAGCCGGCACCGTGCATGGCGGCTTCTCGGCCACGCTGCTCGACAGCTGCATGGGGCTGGCCATTCAGTCGACCCTGGAGAAAGGTCTGGGATCGACGACGCTGGAGTTCAAGATTTCGCTGGTGCGACCGATTACGCCCGAGACCGGCACGATCAGGGCCGAGGGCATTGTGCTCAGCAGCGGCCGGCGGGTCGGCACCGCGGAAGGACGCATCACGGATAGCAAGGGACGTTTGCTTGCCCAGGGCACCACGACCTGCCTGATTTTCGAGAACTGAGCCGGGCATCCGCGCGCAAAGCGCGGGACAAGCCCTGCACGATGGTGGAAGATTTCCTGATGGATATGGACCGTACCGCTTGCTATCGCGCGATTTCGACCCGGGATATCAGGTTCGACGGGCGGCTTTTTGTCGGTGTCAAAACCACCGGCATCTATTGCCGGCCGATCTGTCCGGCGCGCACCCCGAAATTCGAGAACGTGTCGTTCTATGCTTCGGCGGCCGCAGCCCAGGAGGCCGGCTTCCGTCCCTGCCTGCGCTGCCGGCCGGAAGTGTCGCCTGATCTCGCGTTCTGGCGCGGCAGCTCCAACACGGTTTCGCGCGCGCTGGCATTGATCGAATCTGGCGGGCTCGATGGTGACGATGTAGAAGGTCTGGCTAATCGGCTCGGCGTCGGCGGGCGACAATTGCGGCGGCTGTTCCGTCAGCACGTCGGCGCTTCGCCGATTGCAGTTGCCCAAACCCGACGGGTGCTGCTTGCCAAGCAGTTGATTCACGAAACATCGCTGCCGATGGCCGAGGTCGCCCTGGCGTCCGGCTTCAACAGCGTGCGCCGCTTCAACGAAACCTTTTTGGAACTGTTCGGACGTCCGCCGGCCGCGTTGCGGCGTTCCCGCGACAAGACCAGGCGTGAAGCCGGTGCGCTGTCGGTTCGTCTTCCCTATCGGCCGCCCTATGATTGGGACGCGATGCTGTCGTTCCTCAGCGCCCGCGCCATTCCCGGTGTCGAGATCGTCGCCGGCGATAGCTATCGACGCACGATTGCGATCGGCGGCAAGTGCGGCGTGATCAGCGTCGTACCCGCGCCGAAGAACCGGATCGACGTCCGCGTCCGCTTTCCCGACATGGCCGTCTTGCCGCAGATCATCGCGCGGGTCCGCCGGGTGTTCGATCTCGCCGCCGATCCCGATACGATCGGCGCGCATCTCGCGCTCGACCCGAGGCTGGCGCCGCTGGTCGCGGCCCGGCCGGGCCTGCGCGTCCCCGGGGCATGGGACGGTTTCGAACTCGCGGTGCGCGCGATCTTCGGCCAGCAAATCACGGTTCCTGCCGCGACCAAACTGCTCGGCAAACTGGTGCAGGCCTTTGGCGAGCCGCTGCCGCCTGCGATGACAGACAGCGAGGGTCTCAGCCATCTGTTCCCCTTTGCGGCGCGGATTGCGAGCTCCGATCTGACAACGCTCGGGATATCAGGTGCGCGGGCGATGGCGGTGACCTCGCTGGCGCAGGCGATCTCGGCTGATCCCGCGATCTTCAGCCGCGGCGCCAGCCTTGAGGATGCGATCGTGAAATTGAGGGCGCTCCCGGGAATCGGCGAATGGACCGCGCAGTACATCGCCATGCGCGAGCTCCGCGAACCCGATGCGTTCCCCGCCGCCGACATCGGTTTACTCCGCGCGATGACCGACGGCGAAGGTCGGCGGCCGTCGCCTGCGGAATTGCTTGTTCGCAGCGAGCGCTGGCGACCGTGGCGCGCCTACGCGGCGTTGCATCTGTGGGCCGCGGGCGTACCGCATCCCGCCTTGTCCGGAAAAAGCGATGAGCGCGAAGCCGCCTGAAACCTTCAATCTAGACCGGCTGCAAACGCCGATCGGAACCGCGTTGCTGGTGACCGATTCCGGCGGCGTGCTGCGTGCGCTGGACTGGGAAGAGCACGGGCCGCGCATGAAGGAGTTGCTGCGGCTGCAATATGGCCCGGTCGATCTCGAGGAGGCGCGGTCACCGAAAGAGTTGAGGTCGGCGCTGACGGCGTATTTCAAAGGCGATCTCGATCGCCTCAACGCGATCAAGTGGCGCGTTGCGGGTACGCCGTTCCAGCAAAGGGTCTGGACCGCATTGCCGAAGATACCTGCCGGCACAACGATGAGCTACGGCGCACTGGCAGCCAGGCTGAACGCGCCAAAAGCCATGCGCGCGGTCGGTCATGCCAACGGCTCCAACCCGATCAGCGTCGTCGTGCCCTGTCATCGCCTGATCGGCGCCAACGGTGCGCTGGTCAAGTATGGCGGCGGGCTGGAGCGGAAGCGGTGGTTGCTGGAGCATGAGGGTGTGATGCTCAAAAAGTAACCGCGCCGTCATTGCGAGGAGCGAAGCGACGAAGCAATCCATTCTTTCTTTCCGCGGTGAGATGGATTGCTTCGCTGCGCTCGCAATGACGATGCACATGTCACGTCCGTAAACCGCCAGACAGTCTGCCGCGACGCCCCTAGCGTCTCCCCACATTCCAACAAGGAGACGACCAATGACGGACGCGGAAATTCAGGAATTTGTGACGCGATTTGCCGCCGCCTGGGCGGCGCGGGACGGAAAGGCATTTCTCGATCTCTGGCACCCCGAAGGCTCGCTGCATACGCCGCTGGTGGGCCGGCGCGTGTCGGGCAACGAACTCGACCGGCTGATGGAGGTGCAGACCGCGGCGGCGCCGGATTTCGTCTGGCAATTGCTGGACTGGACCTCGCGCGGCGACGTCGTGATCATCGAATGGCAGACCACGCGCAACGTGGGCGGCGTCAGGTTCGAATGGCGCGGCGTCGACAAGTTCCGCATCAAAAATGGCAAGATCATCGAGGAGCGGGTCTATACCGACACCGCGCCGCTGCGCGCGTTCCGCAAGGGCGAGAAGCTGGAACCGATCACGCAGTTCTGAGAGCCGCGTAGGGTGGGCAAAGGCGCTCTTGCGCCGTGCCCACCATCTATCGTTGAAGCGTGCATAAGATGGTGGGCACACTTCGCTTTGCCCACCCTACGATTTTCGAGAGCCTCACGCCGCCGGCTGGGCGGCGTTGTCCTCGCTCGCGAGCAGATGCAGCAGCGCGCTCTTGATCGCGGCCTGCCGCGTCGGCGCGGTGATCTGCGCGCCGAGCAGGTCGGTGACGTAGAACACGTCGCGGGCGCGCTCGCCGAAGGTCGCGACATGGGCGGAGGCGATGTTGAGGTTGAGCTTCGAGATCGCCGTCGTCAGCTGGTACAGCAGGCCCGGGCGGTCGAGGCCGGAGACCTCGATCACGGTGTAGCGGTCCGACCATTGATTGTTGATGGTCACTTCAGGCTCGACCACGAAGGGCCGTACCTTGCCGCGCGCGGCCGCCTTGCGCGCCACCACTTCGGGCAGGCGCAATTTGCCCTCCAGCACCTGCTCGATCATCTCGCCGATTCGCGTGGCGCGGCGTCCCTCGTCCTCGTCGCGGTCGTATTCCCTCGATATCGCGATGGTGTCGAGCGCGCGCCCGTCGGTGGTGGTGTAGATCTGCGCGTCGACGATGTTGGCGCCCGCGGACGCGCAGGCGCCCGCGATGATCGACAGCAGCCAGGGGTGGTCGGTCGCCAGGATCGTCAGTTCGGTGACGCCGCGCGCTTCGTCGAAGCCGACATTGATCGCAAGCTTGTGGCCGGCCTGTTCGCTGGCCCGCAGGAAACGCGCGTGGCGGATTTTTCGCGGCAGTTCGACCTTGAGCCAGTACGCCGGATAATGCCGCGCGATATAGGCGTTGAGCTCCTGCTCCGGCCATTCGGTGAAGGCGGCGCGGAATTCGGACTGCGCCACCGCGATGCGCTGGGCGCGGTTCACTTCCGAGAAGCCGCCGGTCAGCACCGGCTCGGTTTCGTAATACAGCGTGCGCAGCAATTGCGCCTTCCAGCCATTCCACACGCCGGGACCGACGCCGCGGATGTCGGCGGTGGTGAGAATCGTCAGCAGCTTCATCAGCTCGACCGATTGCACCACGGCGGCGAAATTCTCGATCGTCTTGCGGTCCGACAAATCGCGCGACTGCGCCACCGTCGACATGGTCAGATGCTCTTCAATCAGCCACGCCACCGTCTCGGTATCGGCGGCGTTGAAGCCGAGCCGCGGGCACAGCCGCCGCGCCACCTTGGCGCCGGCGATCGAATGATCCTCGGGCCGCCCCTTGGCGATGTCGTGCAGCAGCGTGGTGATGTAGATCACCGCGCGGTGCTCGGGGCGGATTTTTCGCATCAGGTCGCTGGCGACGGTGAACTCGTCGTTGCCGCCGCGCTCGATGTCCTGCAGGAAGCCGACGCAGCGGATCAGATGCTCGTCCACCGTGTAGTGGTGGTACATGTTAAACTGCATCATCGACACGATCTTGCCGAAGGCGCGGATGAAGTGACCGAGCACGCCGGTCTCGTTCATGCGCCGCAGCACGGTCTCGGCGTTGTCGGACGTCAGGATCTCCATGAAGAGAAGGTTGGCTTCCGGATTTTCCCTTAAGCCGGTGTTGATCAGCTTCAGCGAGCGCGTCACCGTGCGCATCGCATCGGGATGGAAGGCGAGGTTGTTCTTCTGTGCGAGACGGAAGATCCGGATCAGATTGACTGGATCGTGCTTGAAGACGTCGGGCGCCGCGAGATTGATGCGGTTGTTGTCGATGATGAAGTCATCGCTGTCGGGCACCCGCCGGCGCTTGATGCTGGGCCGGAACCGGGCCACCACGCGGCTCAAGACCGGCGCGGGCTTGGCCTGCTCGTCTTCCAGCTTGGCGCACAGGATCGCGGTGAGGTCGCCGACGTCCTTGGCGACCAGGAAGTAGTGCTTCATGAAGCGTTCGACATCCTGCATGCCGGGATGCGAGGTATAGCCGAGGCGGACCGCGATCTCGCGCTGCATGTCGAACGACAGCCGTTCTTCGGCGCGGCCGGAAACGAAATGCAAATTGCAGCGCACCGACCACAGGAAGTCGGCGCAGCGGCGGAAGGTGCGGTATTCCTGCGCGTCGAACACGCCGCGCTCGACCAGTTCATCGGTCTCGCGCACGCGATAGACATATTTCGCGATCCAGAACAGCGTGTGCAGGTCGCGGAGGCCACCCTTGCCGTCCTTGACGTTGGGTTCGACCAGATAGCGCGACTGCCCGCCGCGGCGATGGCGTTCTTCGCGCTCGGCGAGCTTGGCGGTGACGAATTCCGCCGCGGTGCCCTGCACGACGTTCTTGTCGAAGCGCGCGACCAGTTCGTCGTAGAGCGGCTGGTCGCCGGTCAGGAACCGGGTCTCGAGGATGGCGGTGCGGATCGTCATGTCGCCGCGCGCCTGCCGGACTGATTCGTCGACCGAACGCGTGGCGTGGCCGACCTTCAGCCCCATGTCCCACAGGCAATAGAGAATGGCTTCGGCGACCTGCTCGCCCCAGGCCGTCTGCTTGTAGGGCAGGATGAACAACAGATCGATGTCGGATTCCGGCGCCATCAGGCCGCGGCCATAACCGCCGGTGGCGACGACAGACATCCGCTCTTCGCCCGATCGGACATGCGAGCGATAGAGGTGCCGCGTCGCGGCGGAATAGAGAATGCGGATGATTTCGTCCTGCACGAAACACAATCGCTCGGCGCAGCGGCGCCCGTGACGGTCCTTCAGCAGCACGGCCTGCGCGGTGGCGCGTGCCGCGATCATCTCGGCTTTGAGCAATTGCGCCATCGCCGTGCGAAACACGTCCTCGCGGCCGGCATTTTTCTCGGCGAGTGCATCGATCGCGGCGGTGATCCGCGCGGTGTCAAAACGATCATCCGCCACCGGGCGGTCCTCGGTCACAACGCTGTCCATGATCTATCCCGATATCGGACGGCGCAGACGCTGTCACTGGCGATTGTGAGGCAACAGTAGTTCTATGCTGGATTCGCGTTGCTTTGGGCAAACCTGTTCTCAGGGCGCAGCTTTCGCGGCAGCTATTTTCTGGTTGACCTTGCGGTTTAACTCATTGAAATAAAAGACAGTTTTTTGAGATATGAGGAGACCAGGGAATGTCCAGGATTTCACGGCGCGCGTTTGCTGCTGCTATCGCAGCCTCGACCTTGCTGCCCGGTGCGGCCTTCGCCGCCGACCCGCTCAAGGAAATTCGCATCGACTGGGCGACCTACAACCCGGTGTCGATGATACTCAAGCAGAAGGGCCTCTTGGAAAAGGAATTCGCCAAGGACGGCATCAACGTCGTCTGGGTGCAGTCGGCCGGTTCCAACAAGGCGCTCGAATTCCTCAACGCCGGATCGATCGACTTCGGATCGAGCGCGGGCTCGGCCGCTTTGGTCGCCAAGATCAACGGTAATCCGATCAAGTCGATCTATGTCTATTCGCGCCCCGAATGGACCGCGCTGGTGACATCAAAGGATTCCAAGATCGCCATCATTGCCGACCTCAAGGGCAAGCGCGTCGCGGTGACGCGCGGCACCGATCCGCACATCTTCCTGGTGCGTGCGCTGCTCGGCGCCGGCCTCTCCGAAAAAGACATCACCCCGGTGCTGCTGCAGCACGCCGACGGCAAGACCGCACTGATCCGCGGCGACGTCGACGCCTGGGCGGGGCTCGATCCGATGATGGCGCAGGCCGAAGTCGAGGAGGGCGCCAAACTGTTCTTCCGCAAGCCCGACGCCAACACTTGGGGCATCCTCAATGTGCGCGAGCAGTTCCTGAAGGACCATCCGGACGCGGTTCGCCGCGTGCTCGCGGTATACGAAGAGGCGCGCAAATACTCGCTGGCCAATTACGACGACCTGAAGAAAACTTTCATCGGCATCACCAAGCTGCCGGACGCGGTCGTCGACAAGCAGCTCAAGGAGCGCACCGAACTGACCCACAGCCGCATCGGCGCACCGCAGCGCGAATCCATCCTCGCCGCCGGCCTCGCTTTGCAGCAGGCCGGGGTCGTTGCCGCCACCGTCGACGTCAAGGCGACGCTGGATGCGCTGATCGACGATCAGGTCCCGCTGCCGACGAATTAGCATCGTCGCCCCGGCGAAGGCCGGGGCCCATAACCACCAGCGGACATTGTTTGTGCGCGCCGGTCGTTGTTTCCTTTTTCGACAATTTCCGCCGCGGCGTTTGGGTCCCGGCCTTCGCCGGGACGACGGGGACATGAGTTCACGCCCTCCCATCCGCCACCTTGCAATCCCTCGAAAGACGCGTTCTTGCTATGGCCATGACCGTTGAACTGCCAGCGCTGGAACGGACCGATGCGATGACGCCAAAAGCGTCGTCGGCGCGGCTGCGGCGTTATGCGGGGCCGGCGCTGGGGCTGCTGCTGCCGGTGGGACTCGCGCTGGCCTGGGAAATCGCGGTCTGGGCAGGCTTTTCCAACGGCCGGCTGGTGCCGCCGCCGACCAAAATCTTCGCCACCATGGTGGAACTCGCCAGGAGCGGCGAACTCTCGCGCCACATCATTGCGACGCTGAGCCGCGTCGCCTCGGGTTTTGTCATCGGTGTCGTCGCCGGCACGTTGTTTGGCGCGATCTCCGGCTATTGGGGCCTGGCGCGGCGGCTGCTCGATCCGACCGTGCAGGCGCTGCGCGCGATTCCGTCGATCGCCTGGGTGCCGCTGTTCATCCTCTGGCTTGGCATTTTCGAAACCTCGAAGGTTGCGCTGATCGCGGTCGGCGTGTTCTTTCCGGTCTATCTCGGCGTGATGGGCGCAATCCTCTCGGTCGACCGCAAGATCGTCGAGGTCGGCCGCACGTTCCGGCTCAGTGGCCCGGCGATGATCCGCCGCATCCTGTTGCCCGCGGTGCTGCCCGCCTATGTCGTGGCGCTGCGCGTCGGCCTTGGCCTCGGCTGGATGTTCGTCGTCGCCGCCGAATTCATGGGCGCTTCCGAAGGGCTCGGCTATCTCCTGATCGACGGCCAGCAACTCGGCAAGCCGGCGCAGATCGTCGCCGCGATCGTGATCTTCGCCATCCTGGGCAAGACCACCGACTGGCTGATCGAGATCGCCACCGCGCCGCTGCTGCGCTGGCAGGACGCATTCGGCGGCAAGAGCGGGGCGGCCTGATGCTCGCACTCGATCGCGTTGGAAAAACCTATCCGAACGGCGTCCACGCGCTGGAGCGGTTCTCCGCCGACATCAAGCTCGGCGAGATCGTCGCCATCATCGGCGGCTCCGGCTGTGGCAAGTCGACCCTGCTGCGCGCCATCGCCGGCCTCGACCGCGCCACCACGGGCACGGTGACGTTGGACGACATTGCAATTACCGCCCCGCACGCAAAAATCGGCATCATCTTCCAGGAGCCCAGGCTGCTGCCGTGGCTCAGCGTCGCCGACAATATCGGTTTCGGCCTTTCTGAGTTGTCCGCCGCCGCGCGACGCGAAAAGGTCGCGCGTGCATTGGATCGGGTTGGCCTCGCGGACAAGGCAAGCGCCTGGCCGCGCGAATTGTCCGGCGGGCAGGCGCAGCGGGTCGCGATCGCCCGCGCGCTGGTGCCGCAGCCGGAAGTGCTGCTGCTGGACGAGCCGTTTTCGGCGCTCGATGCCTTCACGCGACGGGATCTGCAGGACCATCTGCTCGATCTCTGGAACGATACAAGGCCAACGCTCATGCTGGTGACGCATGACGTCGATGAGGCCGTGGTGCTGGCGGATCGCGTGCTTGTGATGCGGCCGCGGCCGGGCCGGCTGTTCGAGGAGATCAAGGTCAATCTGGCGCGGCCGCGCGACCGTAATTCGCCACACTTCGACAATTTCAAGCGCCGTGTGCTGACCGCGCTGGATCGTTCGCTCGACCGCAATGTGCCGGATGCCGATGCCAAATCGACCACCGGCGAGGCGATGTGGTGGTGACATTGGGTGGTGACTTGGGCTCCATAAGGCTTTAAATCCGGATGTACAAAAATCCGGGAGAAAAAAATGGACGCCGCCGAACTCCGTGCGATGCAGGCCCCGATCAAGGAGCGCTACAAGTCCGATCCCTCAGCCGCCGTCATCACGCTCAAGGCTAAAGGCTCGATCGACAATGAAGGCCTGACCTGCAAGGTCGAAACCGGCCGCGCGCTGGCCGTTGCAGGCCTGCATCCCGCCACCGGCGGTTCCGGGCTTGAACTGTGTTCCGGCGACATGCTGCTGGAAGCCCTCGTCGCCTGCGCCGGCGTGACGCTGAAGTCGGTCGCGACCGCGGTCGAAATTCCGCTGAAATCCGGCCACGTCATCGCCGAGGGCGATCTCGATTTCCGCGGCACGCTCGGCGTCGACAAGGAAGCTCCGGTCGGTTTCGCCGAAATCCGCCTGCGCTTCGACGTCGAAACCGATGCGCCGCAGGACAAGCTCGATCTCTTGCTGAAGCTCACCGAGCGCTATTGCGTGGTTTATCAAACCATCCGCAACGGCCCGAAGGTCGCGGTGTCGATGAAGCGGGTGTGATTTCATGTCGTCCCGGCGAAGGCCGGGACCCATACGCCGTGCACTCTCGTTTCAAGCTATGCTGTTCGACGACTTTCCCGCCACACCAATAATTGTGGCTATGGGTCCCGGCCTTCGCCGGGACGACGGCATAAAATGTCCCCCGAATCCATCTTCCTCCTGACGCTCGTCCTGCGCATGGTCATCACCGCGGCGTTCGTGGTGACGGCGTCGATCATCACCGAGAAGTCAGGCCCGGTGATCGGCGCGCTGATCGCGACACTGCCGATTTCGGCGGGGCCGTCTTACGTATTCCTCGCGCTCGATCATGACGCGGCCTTCATCGCCGAAGGTGCGCTCGCGAGCCTGCCGATCAACGCCGCGACGATCTTTATGGGGCTGACCTATGTCGTGCTGGCGCAGCGCCGGAGCGCGGTCGTCAGTTGCCTTTCCGCGGTCGCGGTGTGGATCGCGCTTGCCTCGATCATTCGCGCGGTACATTGGACGCTGGCCGGTGGATTGATCGCAAACGCCATCGCCTTTGCGATCTGCGTGCCGCTGCTGGCGCGCTACCGTCACGTCAAGATGCCGCCGGTCGCGCGGCGCTGGTACGACATCCCCCTGCGCGCCTCGCTGGTTGCGACACTGGTCGCGACCGTGGTCACGACGTCAGGCTGGGTCGGTCCGAAAATCAGCGGCATCATTGCGTTGTTTCCGATCGTGTTCACCTCCATGATGCTGATCCTGCATCCGCGCATCGGCGGCCCGCCGACCGCGGCCGTGCTCGCCAACAGTGCCTGGGGCCTGATCGGTTTGGGCCTTGCCATTGCGGTCCTGCACATCGCCGCGTTGCAGTTCGGCTCGGTGATCGGGCTGAGCCTCGGCCTTGCGACCTGCGTCTCGTGGAATCTGGCGCTGTGGTGGAAGGGGCGAAGGAAGGCTGTGCGGTGACGATCCCTTCTGTAATCCGAGTTGCAACATGGATTTACTGCGGCCAAATTGGTGAGTGCGTCCACCTTTGCCGAGAGCGGAACCGATGAGCCAATCCGAGGAGCTTTCGGCATATATGACCTTCGGACGAAGCGAGTGGGCAGCGTTACGCTTCAACACACCGCTGACGCTCTCCGAAGCGGACCTCACGGCGCTTCGCGGCCTGAACGAGCCGATCACGTCAGACGAAGTCGCCGACATATACTTGCCGCTAGCTCGGCTGCTGAACCTCCATTTCACCGCGGCGCGTAGCCTTGCACATGTCAAGAGTGCGTTCCTGGGTCGCGCACCGCACAGCGCGCCTTATATCGTCGCGTTGGCGGGCAGTGTTGCCGTTGGCAAGAGCACGTTTGCCCGCGTGCTTTGCGCGCTTTTAGCGCGGTGGCCGGACCATCGCCGGGTCGAACTCGTTACCACTGACGGGTTCCTGCATGCCAACCGGGTTCTGGAGGAACGAGGGCTGATGCGACGGAAGGGCTTTCCTGAGAGTTACGACCTGCCGAGAATGCTGCGGTTCCTGTCGGCGGTGAAAGCGGGCAGGGGCGATCTTGAACTGCCAGGGTACTCGCATCTGATCGGGGATATCGTGCCTTCGGAGCATCAGGTCGTTCGGCATCCGGACATCTTGATGTTTGAGGGCCTCAACGTGCTGCATGCGCGCGGCACGGCGCCCATGGTCGTCTCTGACTTCTTCGACTTTTCGATCTACCTGGATGCTGACGAGGTCGACATCCAGTCGTGGTACGTCGAGCGCTTTCTCAGTTTGCAGCGGACCGCCTTCCAGCAGCCCGCCTCATATTTCCACCACTACAGGGATTTGCCACCAAGCGATGCGCGCGAGGTCGCGAACAGGCTGTGGCGTGAGCATCATCGCGCAAATCTCCGTGAGAACATTCTGCCTACCCGCACACGTGCCGATGTCGTGCTCCGCAAGCGTTCCGATCACTCGGTTGGTGAGGTCTGGTTGCGAGAGACATAGGCGGCGGTATCAGGCATTTCGTCGCTGAACTGAAGATTGCTAGTTACCACTACCGGCAGACCCGCTAAGTTGGCGGCAGAGCAGAACTGGGGCGTGCGGTGGAGGGATTGTACAAGGTCGAATACGACATCAATGAGGGCTCCGGCCGCAGCGTGCTGTACGCCAATGCCGGAACGATGCTTGGCGGCAATACGGCATTCGCCCATTTCGGCAGCTACCAGATCGTGGACGGCGAAATCGTCGCCAGGCTCAGGACCCGCCGCCACAGCCCGTCGCCCCGCCCCAGATCGCTCGTCAGTTCCGACCAGGTCACGCTCAGTATACGCGGCAGGGCAGAGGGCCAGGCCTATCGCTTCGCGGGTGAAGTGGTGGAGGACGCCGGCTCGGTGTTTCGCGCGCTCATGACGCCGCTCAGCAATGACGACGTTCCGCCGCCCGGTATGGTCGGCGACGGCGGCATCGTCAGCGGACTCTACTCGATCGACATCCGGATGCTGGACGGCCTGGCCGGCGGGCATACCGGGGTGATGCTGCTGCATGACGGTCGCATTCTCGGCGGCGACGCATTTTTCTATTATCTCGGGGCCTATAGTTCGGCGAACGGCAGCTGGAAGGGCGAGTTCGTCAATCAGGAACATACCCCGGCGAAGGCCGAGCATCCGCTGTTCGGCGGTTATGAAGTCGGCATCGGTTTCTCAGGCCGCTGCGACGCCAACGGTGCTGAAATGGGGGCAACCGCGTTGGCCGGCAAGCGCAGCATCCGCCTCGCCGCCACGCTGAAGTTGATCCAGCCGTTCGCCGAATTGGGCCGCTAGCCCGCTGCGCCCCAGGGCAATCGCCATTGAATGACGCCGAACAGGCGCAAATACAGCAGCGTTGTCGCCGCCAGCGAGACAAATGCCACCGCCAGCGGCACGCTCGGCGGCGGCGTCCGCCAACTCCGTGAATACTGCAACAGGAGCAGCGGCAACAGCGGCAGCGCGATCAATCCGAGAAACACGATTATCCGCCAGCCGCCTTCAAACAGCCCGGAGATCAACAGCAGCACGGGCGGCGCGCCGTACACCAGCGCAATCCATGCGAATGCTTTCGCGGCGCGCCTCAAGCCTTGCGTTCTTTCGCCAGCGTCGTGAGCCGATAGAGCGCATCCAGCGCTTCGCGCGGTGACATCTCATCCGGATGCAGCGCCTTCACCGCGGCGAGCAATTGCTCGGCCTCGCTCGGCGGTGCGGGTTCGGCAGCCGCGCGCGAGGGCACCGCGAACAGCGGGAGATCGTCGGCCAAGGCGCGCGCGGTCTGGCCGCGGTCCTGCGCCTCGAGTTTTGCCAGCACCGATTTGGCGCGCGCGATCACGGCCGGCGGCAGGCCGGCGAGTTTCGCGACCTGGATGCCGTAGGAGCGATCGGCCGAACCGGGCAGCACCTCGTGCAGGAAGACGACGTCGCCCTGCCATTCCTTGACGCGCACCGTAGCGTTGAACATCCGCGGCAGCTTGGCCGAGAGCGCGGTCAGCTCGTGATAATGAGTCGCGAACAGCGCGCGGCAGCGGTTGCTTTCGTGCAGGTGCTCGATCGCGGCCCATGCGATCGACAGGCCGTCGAAGGTCGCGGTGCCGCGGCCGATTTCGTCGAGGATCACAAGCGAGCGCTCGCTGGCCTGATTCAAAATCACGGCGGTCTCGACCATTTCCACCATGAAGGTCGAACGCCCGCGTGCGAGGTCGTCGGCGGCGCCGACGCGCGAGAACAACCGGTCGACGACGCCGATCCGCGCCCGCGAGGCCGGCACGTAGCTGCCGATCTGCGCCAGCAGCGCGATCAGCGCGTTCTGGCGCAGGAAGGTCGATTTACCCGCCATGTTCGGGCCGGTAATCAGCCAGATCTGGCCGGATTTTTGGCCCGGCCCGGGCGAAAGATCGCAGGCATTGGCGATGAACGGCTGGCCGTCGCGCTTCAGCGCGGCTTCGACCACGGGATGGCGGCCGCCCTCGACGGCAAAACCGAGCGAGCCATCGACCTCGGGCCGCACGTAATTGTCGTCGACCGCAAGTTTTGCCAGCGCGGTTGCGACATCGAGCAGCGCGAAGGCGTGCGCCGCGGCGCGCAAATCGTCGCTGGCCGCAAGCGCGATGACCGACAGCCGCTCGAAGATTTCTAGCTCCAGTCCGAGTGCGCGGTCGCCGGCATTGGCGATCTTGGCTTCGATCTCGCCGAGCTCGGAGGTGGTGAAGCGCACCTGGCCCGCCAGCGTCTGGCGATGGATGAAGGTCGCGTTCAAGGGCGCGGTCATCAGCTTGTCGCCGTGCTGCGCCGTCACCTCGACGAAATAGCCCAGCACATTGTTGTGTCGGATTTTGAGGCCCTTGATGCCGGTGTCGTCGGCATAGCGGGCCTGCATCGCGGCCACGACGAGACGCGAGGCATCGCGCAGATTGCGGCTCTCGTCGAGCGCGGGCTCATAGCCTTCGCGGACGAAGCCGCCGTCACGTTTGATCAGCGGCAATTGCTCGGCGAGCGCCCGTTCGAATTCACGCGCAAGATCGCGCGAGGGACGGCGCAGCGCCTCCATTACGGAAGCGATCTCCGGCGGCGGCGCATCCAGTTGTGACAGCCGCGCCAGCGCAGAATCGGCGGCGAGGATGCCGTCGCGGAGGCCTGCAAGATCCCGCGGGCCGCCGCGACCGACTGACAGCCGCGCCAGCGCGCGCGACATGTCGGGTGCGGCGCGCAAGGTGGTGCGGATATCGTCACGCGCAAAACTGTCGGCGACGAAAGTGGCAATGGCATCCAGCCGCCGCGCGATCGCAGCGCTGTCGGTCAGCGGGGCGGCGAGGCGCTGCGCCAATAGCCGAGATCCGGCCGCGGTGACCGTGCAGTCGATCGCATCGAGCAGCGAGCCGCGTCGCTCACCGGCCAGCGTGCGGGTCAATTCGAGATTGGCGCGGGTCGCCGGATCGATCGCCATCGTGGTGCCGGCGGCCTCGCGCGACGGCGGCGACAGCGGCGGACGCTTTCCAACTTGCGTACGGTCGATATAGGTCACGGCGGCGGCCGCCGCGGTCGCTTCCAGCCGCGACATGGCGGAAAGGCCGTCCATGGTGGCGACCGCGAAATAATCGCACAGCCGCCGTTCCGCGGTGGCGCCGTCGAACACGTCGCGGGTCAGCGGCGTCACCGCCGGCAGTTCGCGCAGCAGGGCGCCGAGATCAGCATCGCCGTAGAGCGCGTCGGTGACGATGACTTCATTCGGATTGATTCGCGCCAAGGTGGCTGCGACCTCGGCGGTCGAGCATTCCGTGACCATGAATTCGGAGGTCGAGATATCGATCCAGGCAAGGCCAATGCGGTCGCCGCCGCTTGATCCCCGCGCCCGCGCGATCGCCAGCAGGTAATTATTGGTCTTTGCGTCGAGCAGGGTGTCTTCGGTCAGCGTGCCCGGTGTGACGAGCCGCACCACGCCGCGGCTCACCACGCTCTTGTTGCCGCGCGCGCGTGCGGCGGCGGGATTCTCGGTCTGCTCGCACACCGCGACGCGATGACCGGCATTGATCAGGCGATGCAGATAATCCTCGGAGCGCTCCACCGGCACGCCGCACATCGGGATATCCATGCCCTGATGCTTGCCGCGTTTTGTCAGCACGATGCCGAGCGTCCTGGAGGCGATCTCGGCGTCCTCGAAGAACAGCTCATAGAAATCGCCCATCCGGTAGAACAGCAGCAACCCGGGATGGCCGGCCTTGATCTCAAGGTATTGTTCCATCATCGGCGTAACGCGCGCTGTCGCGTCGGTCGCCGGTGTTGCCTCGGGGGGCGGGGGTGCGGAGATGTTTTGCTGGATCGTCATTGCGGGGCGGAAACTACAAAATTCCGGCGTCTGATCCTATTGCTTTGCCCCGAGAATCCACGTTTTCCCCCGTCGTCCCGGCCTTGAGCCGGGACCCATACGCCGCGGTCTCTCGGTGGGACAATGGTGGCAGACGCCATTTTCCAACAATTTCCGCCGCAGAGTATGGGTCCCCCGATGCGCAATTGCGCATCTGAGTTCGCCGGGACGACGAGTGTCAATTGACCTCTCGCAGCGTCGCTCCTAAAACTCGCCATCAATTCAGTGGGGTCAACGGCCCAAACGCGGCATTCAGGGAGAGATTCAATGCGTGATGTGTTCATTTGCGATGCCGTACGGACCCCGATCGGCCGTTTTGGCGGTTCGCTTGCCAAGGTGCGTGCTGACGATCTGGCCGCCGCCCCCATCAAGGCCCTGATGGCGAAGCATCCCAATCTCGACTGGAAAGCGGTCGACGAGGTGTTTTTCGGCTGCGCAAACCAGGCCGGCGAGGACAACCGCAATGTCGCGCGCATGGCGCTGCTGCTCGCGGGCATGCCGGACTCGGTTCCCGGCCAGACCCTCAACCGTCTTTGTGCATCGGGCCTCGATGCGGTCGGCGCCGGCGGCCGCGCGATCCGCGCAGGCGAGATCGATTTCGCCATTGCCGGCGGCGTGGAATCGATGACCCGCGCGCCGTTCGTGATGGGCAAGGCGCCGGAAGCGTTTTCGCGCTCGGCCGATATTTTCGACACCACGATCGGCTGGCGCTTCATCAATCCCTTGATGAAGGCGCAATACGGCGTCGATGCGATGCCGGAGACCGGCGAGAACGTCGCCGAGGAATTCCAGGTGTCGCGCGCCGATCAGGACGCGATGGCAATCCGCTCGCAGCAGCGTGCGGGCGCTGCGATCGCCGCCGGCTATTTCGCCGAAGAAATCACCCCGGTGTCGGTGCCCGGCGGCAAGGCGGGTCCGATCGTCGTCGACAAGGATGAACATCCGCGTCCCGAAACCACGCTCGAAGGCCTCACCAAACTGAAGCCGATCGTGCGCAATCCCGGCACGGTGACGGCGGGCAATGCGTCCGGCGTCAATGACGGCGCGGCCGCGATGATCCTCGCCTCGGAAGCTGCCGTGAAGAAGCACGGCCTGACGCCGCGGGCGCGCATCCTTGGGCTGGCTTCGGCCGCGGTACCGCCGCGCATCATGGGCATCGGCCCGGTGCCGGCGACCAGGAAGCTGATGGAGCGGCTCGGCATCAAGATCAGCGATTTCGATCTGATCGAACTCAATGAAGCCTTCGCCTCGCAGGGCATCGCCGTTCTCAGGCAACTCGGCGTCAAGGACGATGCCGACTTCGTCAACCCGCATGGCGGCGCGATCGCGCTCGGTCACCCCCTCGGCATGAGCGGCGCGCGACTGGCCATGACGGCGGTGCACGGCATGGAGAAGCGCGGCGGCAAGCTTGCCTTGGCAACTATGTGCGTCGGCGTCGGCCAAGGCGTCGCGATGGCGATCGAAAAGTTGAACTAGGACAATGATTTGGGAGGGTCAAAAACGACCCTTCCCCAAATTAGTTATGTCATATAATGATCCGGTGGCGCAGCCTGCGATCGCGATGCCAGAGAGGAAGTCATGACATTATCCTATCCGCTGCAAAGCTTGACGGCGCATCCGCCGCGGCTGTCACCCGGTTACAAGAGCACGGTGAAGCGCTCGCCCACCAAGCCGCTGATCCCGATGCGGCATACGCTGTCGGAATTGACCGGCCCGGTCTACGGCCACGAGACGGTGCGCGAAAACGACAACGACCTCACGCTCCAGGGCAAGGGCGAGCCGCTCGGCGAACGCATCATCGTGCACGGCCACGTGCTCGATGAAGACGGCCGCGGCGTGCCCAACACGCTGGTTGAACTGTGGCAGGCCAATGCCTGCGGCCGCTATGTCCACGTCGTCGATCAGCATCCGGCGCCGCTCGATCCGAATTTCACCGGCGCGGGCCGCACGCAGTCGGATAGCGAAGGCTATTACCGCTTCGTCACCATCAAGCCCGGCGCCTATCCCTGGGGCAACCATCACAACGCCTGGCGCCCGGCCCATATCCATTTCTCGGTATTCGGGCATTCCTTCGTCTCGCGGCTGGTGACGCAGATGTATTTCCCCGGCGATCCGCTATTCCCGTTCGATCCGATCTTCAATTCGGTGACCGACGAGAAGGCGCGTAACCGGATGGTGTCCGATTTCGATCTTGAGAACACCAAGCCGGATTGGGCGCTGTGCTACCGCTTCAACATTGTACTGCGCGGGCGCAACGCCACGCCGATGGAGACCAAGTAAGTGTCCAAGGCCCAGAGCAAGCCGGAAGGCGTTACCCCGTCACAGACCGTCGGCCCGTATTTCGCGTATGGCCTGACATCGAACGGCAAGTATGACTGGAACGACGCCTTCTCCAGCAATCTCGTGACGGCGGATACGTCGGGCGAGCGCGTCCGCGTCGAGGGCCGCGTGTTCGACGGTGACGGCAAGCCGATGGTGGATTGCATGCTGGAGATCTGGCAGGCCGATGCGCAAGGCCGCTTCTCCGACCCGCAGGACAAGCGGGCGCTGCCCAACTCATCCTTCAAGGGATTCGGCCGCTGCGGCACCGATGCCGACGGCGGCTATGCCTTCGACACCATCAAGCCGGGCACGGTGCCCGATCCCGATGGCAAGCCGCAGGCGCCGCATCTCGTGCTCGCGGTGTTCGCGCGCGGCATGCTGCTGCATCTCTACACGCGGATCTATTTCGACGGCGAGGCTGCCAATGCCGCCGATCCCGTGCTGGCGCTGGTGCCGATCGACCGCCGCGCCACGCTGATCGCCCAGCGTGCGAATTGCAATCCCGGCGCAGTCTATCGGTTCGACGTCCATTTGCAGGGCGATGACGAGACCGTGTTCTTCGACGTCTAAGCGCGGCGCCGTCGCGGCCGCAAGGAGCGCGGAATGATCATCGGGCGCGAGCAGGATGTCACGGTTGCAGCGTCTGCCGTGATGGAGCGGACCTCCGATCCGCGGCTGCGCGAGATCATGGTGTCGCTGGTCAAGCATCTGCACGGCTTTGTCCGTGACGTCAGGCTGACCGAAGCCGAATTCCGCGAAGCCACCGCCGTCCTTGCCGAACTGGGCAAGCAATCGACCGACACCCACAATGAAGTCGTGCTGATAGCCGGCTCGCTCGGCGTTTCCTCGCTGGTGTGCCTGCTCAACAATGGCGATCAGGGCAACACCGAGACGGCGCAATCGCTGCTCGGGCCGTTCTGGCGGCTGAATTCTCCGCGCATTGCAAACGGCGGCTCGATCGTCCGGTCCGACACGCCGGGCGCGGCGCTGTTCGTCACCGCCCGCGTCGTCGATCCCGCCGGCCATCCGATTGCGGACGCCGAGGTGGATATCTGGCATGCTTCGCCGGTCGGTTTGTACGAGAACCAGGATCCTGAACAGGCCGAGATGAATTTGCGCGGCAAGTTCACGTCAGACGCCGACGGGCGCTTTGCGTTTCGCTCGGTGATGATGGTCGGCTATCCCATCCCGACCAATGGCGTGGTCGGACGGCTCTTGAAGGCGCAGGACCGGCATCCCTACCGGCCGGCGCATCTGCACGCGCTGATCTTCAAGCCAGGATTCAAGGTTTTGATTTCCCAGGTCTATGATCCCGCCGATCCGCATATCGACAGCGACGTGCAGTTCGGCGTGACCAAGGCGCTGATCGGCGAATTCGTGCGGCATGACGAGGCGCATCCGACTGCAACCGATGTCGGCTCGCCCTGGTATTCGCTCGACTATGTCTACCGGATGGAAGCAGGTGAGGCCGTGCTACCGCGGCCGCCGATCAAGTAACACCCAGCTCGTTCGACTTGCCCGCGATATCCATCGCCGCGCGCCATGCAAACACCATGGCCGGGCCGATCATGGTTCCCGGACCGGGATAGGTGCCGCGAAAAATCGAGGCGGCGTCGGCGCCGGCGGCATAGAGGCCGGCAATCGGCTGTCCTGTAGACGTCAGCACCCGGCCGTTGCTGTCCGTGCGCAATCCCGCGCTGCTGGCGAGGTCGGAAGGCCAGACTGCGACTGCGAAATACGGACCGGGGCCGATCTTGCGCAGGCAGGGATTTGGCTTGTTCGTGGGATCACCGTTGAAACGGTTGAGGTCGCTGGTGCCGCGGCCGAAATCCTCGTCGACACCGGTCTCGGCAAAGCGATTGTACCGTTCGATGGTGCCGGCCAGAGCGCCGCCATCAACGCCGATGGCCTGCGCCAGTTTCGCGATGCTGTCGCCCTGGAACAGATAGCCCGACTTCAGGAAGCGCGTGAGGTCGCGGGTCCCGGGATGGATCAGGCCAAGGCCGTAATCCCCGACGAAACTCCGGTCGCAGATCAAATAGGACGGGATGCTCGGCACTGTTTGATGCGCCCGCAGCATGCCCTCGACGAAGTCATGATACGAATTGGCTTCGTTGACGAAGCGCACGCCTGACCTGTTGACCGCCATCAGCCCGGGCTTGGCGCGATCGAGCATGATGTGGGGAAACACCGAGAGGTGGCCGTCGTCTTGCCGCATCACCGAGCTCGGCATCCACAATGCCGGGCTCCTGATGTCCTGCGCAATCTCGCCATGCGCGCGTTCGCCGGCGAGAATGCCGTCGCCGGTGTTGCTGTCCGGCGACATCGAATAGCGCTGGGTGTCGTCCGGAAACAGCCGGTTGCGCAACTCGCTGCTCCAGCCAATGCCGCCGGCCGCCAGCACGACGCCCCGTCGCGCGCGAATGCTGATCTCGCGATCGTTTGTCGTGAACACCGCGCCGACGATTCTCTCGTCGTCCTCGATCAGCTCGCTGAGCTGCGTCTGGTAACGGATGTCGATGGCCTGTTGCTTTAAACTGTAGAGCAGCCGCGCCACCAGCGCGTTGCCCATGATCAGGCGGGTGCCGCGCGGATGCCTGATCCGATCCAGCGCCTGCCGCGTCAGCAGGCGCGTCGCGTTCGAAAAATTAGCCCAGGAGCGAAACGGGTGCAGCAAGGACGGAATATCCGTCTTGCCGACCATCATGCCGCCGAGCACCATGAATTCACGGCGCGGTGGCCGCACCCGCGCAAAGTCATCGCCGAGTTTTCGTCCGTCGAACGGCATGACGCCGAGCGCCCGGCCGCCAAGCGCGGCGCCGGGCTGGGCGTGATAGTCGGGATGAACCGGTGGCGGCGCAAACGCCACGCTGGTTCTTTGCTGGAGATAATCGAGCATCGCGGGCCCGGTCGCGAGGAAGGCGGCGAGCCGCGCATCGTTGGCGTCATCGCCCAATATCGCCGCAAGGTACGTTCTCGCGGCCTCGATGCTGTCGGGCACACCGGCCGCCTCGCTCTGCCGGCTGCCGGGTATCCAGACCGTTCCGGCCGAAGTCGCGGTGGTGCCGCCGACCATGCCGGACTTTTCGCAGATGATAACCTTGAGGCCTTCGAGCGCGCCGACCAATGCTGCCGTCATGCCCGCCGCACCTGCGCCGATCACCAATAGATCGATCTCGGCATCCCACCGGCGGTTATCTGTTTGGCGGCCGGTCACAACAACTCGACCGAACGGCTCATTTCAGCGTCCCGATCGCGAGCGCATGTGCCACGCAGCTGTTGATATGATCGGTCAGGATCGATTTTGCGCCCTCGACATCGCGCTTCAGCGCGCAATCGAGCAGCGCCTGGTGCTGCGCTATGGTGGCGCTGCCGCGGTATTGCAGGGCGTAGCGGAAGTACTTGTCGAACACGACCGAGTGAGTCTGCATCAACTCCCGCGAGCCGCAGCTCGAGATCAGGGCCTGGTGGAATTCACCGTCATAGCGCTTGCGCAGTTCGGGATCGTCGCCCGCGGTGAGGATCGCGCGCTCGGTCGCCGCCAGCTTGTGATGGGCCGACACCACGCGGCCTTCCCATTCCATGTCGCCGGCCCGGAACGATTCGGTCATCGCGTGATGTTCGAGCAGGATTCGCAGCTGCGCCAGCTCGCGCAAATTCTGGATCGAGACGGGAGCTACCTCGAATCCGCGCTGGCCTTCGGCAACCACAAAGCCTTCCGAAGCCAGCCGGTTGAGAATCTCGCGCAGCGTCGAAACGCTGAGGCCGTAATCCTCCTTCATCGAGTCGAGCTTGAGCCGTCCCGACGGGTTGAGCACGCCGAAGATGATGTCGGAGCGAATGCGGTGATAGCCGCTGTCGCCGGCCGACATCGGGGTCTGCTGCTGCTCCATGATCGTCAATGTCTATCCCGCTTTTTGGGCCTGCAAAGGCTGACGCGACTCGCCGGCGAGCATAGCCGCGAATGGCGGCCCCTTGCCGCAAACTACGATCACATGGTGAATTACATAACATCATATATTTCCATAACTATCATTTGACAATCATTTCGTTATATGGTTTCCACCGAAAAGGACCGGCCAGACACCAAAAATCGCAGCAACAAGCTGCGGCTGGGCACCGGATTTGCCAGGGGAGGATGAGATGAAGCTGTTTGCAGTTCTGTCCGCAGCCGTGTTCGGCGGGGCGCTTTTGATCGGCACCGCATCCGCGCAGGAGGTCCAGGAGCGGACCATCCGCTGGGGACACCTCAACAACACCGATCACCCTGTCAGCTTCGGCGTGCAAAAATTCGCGGAAATCCTGCTCGCCAAGAGCGGCGGCAAGCTGAAAGTCCGCGAGTTCGCTTCATCCCAGCTCGGCAACGAGTTGCAGCAGCAATCGGCGCTGCGCGGTGGTACGCAGGAGATGCTGTCGGCGTCCACGACCTCGCTCGCGACCGTCATTCCCGAATTCGGCCTGCTCGACTTCCCGTTCATCGTCAACACCACCGACCAGGCCGATGCGCTGGTCCAGGGCGCATTCGGCAAGGCGATGATCGACGCGCTGCCGCAGCGCGGACTGGTCGGGCTCGGTTATTGGGGGCTCGGCTTCCGCAACGTCACCAACAGCAAGCATCCGATCGCCAAGCTGGAAGATTTCGCCGGCCTCAAGCTGCGCGTGATCCCCAACCCGGTCTATCTGGAGTCCTTCAGCGCCTTCAAGGCCAACCCGATCCCGATGGCGTTCGGTGAGCTCTACTCGGCGCTGGAAACGCGCACGGTCGATGGCCAGGAAAATCCCTACACCGTGATCCTGTCCAACAAGTTCTTTGAGGTCCAGAAATACGTCTCCGCCACCGGCCATACCTTCACCGAGAACATCATCATCGTCAGCAAGATTTTCTGGGACAAGCTGTCGCCGGCCGAACAGAAGATGATGCAGGAAGCCTACAACGAAAGCCGCGCCTACCAGAAGGAGCAGACGCGGCTGCAGACCGAGAAGGCGCTCTCCGAATTGCAGGCCAAGGGCATGACGTACAACGCGGTGGCGCCGGAAGAGCTGGAGCGCATGCGCAAAGCCGTCCAGCCGGTGGTCGACAAGATTTCTGCGGCCCTCAAGCCTGATACGGTCAAGCTGTTCAACGCGGAGCTTGATCGCGTCCGCAAAGAGGTCAAGTGACGCGCCGCTGATATCGGCGAAGCAGGGCCGGTATCCAGCGGCCCTGCACGAACTCCAGCTCCAGACGGCGCCGATGGGACGGATACTCGACCTCTATTGCGCGTTGCTCAAGGGCGTGATCGCGCTGTGCCTCGCGGTCATGGTGGTGCTGGTGTTCGGCAATGTCGTGCTGCGCTACGGTTTCAATTCCGGCATCACGATTTCGGAGGAACTGTCGCGCTGGATGCTGGTCTGGCTGACGTTTCTGGGCGCCATCGTCGCCGTGCGCGAGCATTCGCATCTGGGCGTCGATACGCTGGTGCGGATGCTGGGACCCCTGGGAAAACGCATCTGCTTCGTCATCAGCTACTGCCTGATGCTGTATGCCGACTGGCTGCTGCTGGCGGGTAGCTGGCGCCAGACCATCATCAACATCGATGATCGCGCGCCGGCGACCGGTCTGTCGCTCGGCATCTTCTATTTCGTCGGCGTGATCTTCGGCGTCTCGGTCGGAATCATGCTGCTCTATGATTTGTTCCGCGTCGTCTCCGGCCAGGCCAGCGAATCCGAGCTGGTCGCTGTCAAGGAGGAGGACATTTGATGGCATCGCGGGGGCGCCGCACATGACCATCGCGGTCTTCACCTTCTCGTTGCTCGGCGCCATGGCGCTCGGCATGCCGATCGCCTTTGCGCTACTCATCTGCGGGGTCGCGCTGATGAGCACGATCAACATGTTCGATTCCCAGATCGTGGCGCAGAACATCATCAATGGCGCCGACAGTTTCCCGCTGATGGCCATTCCCTTCTTCATGCTCGCCGGCGAGATCATGAACAAGGGAGGGCTGGCCAGGCGCATCGTCAATGTCGCCCTCGTTGCGGTCGGACATTTCCGCGGCGGCCTTGGCTATGTGACGATCCTCGCGGCCTGTATCCTCTCATCGCTATCGGGATCGGCCGCGGCCGATGCCGCCGCGCTCGCAGCCGTGCTGGTGCCGATGATGGTGGCGGCCGGACACAAGAAGATCTACGCGGCAGGACTTGTGGCTGCGAGCGGCGTGATCGGTCCGGTCATTCCTCCCAGCATCGGCTTCGTCATCTTCGGCGTCGCCGCCGGCGTGTCGATCTCCAAGCTGTTTCTCGCCGGTATCTTTCCGGGGCTGATGATTGGTGCCGGCTTGTGCGTCGCCTGGTGGTGGGTGGTCCACAAGGAAAACCTGACGCCGCCGCCGCGGGCATCGTTCAAGGAAGTTGCCCACGCCGTGATCGACGGCTTCTGGGCGCTGATGTTGCCGGCGATCATCATCGTCGGCTTGCGTTTCGGCATCTTTACGCCGACCGAGGCCGGCGTTGTTGTCGCGGTTTATTCGCTGTTCGTGACCACCTGCATTTATCGCGAGCTGAAATTCTCGCAGCTGTACGGCGTCTTCGTCTCCGCCGCCCTGACCACCAGTATCGTGATGTTCCTGGTGGCGGCGGCGCTGGTCTCTTCCTGGCTGATCACGGTGTCGGAGATTTCAGCCCAGGTGGTCGACCTGCTGAAGCCCTTCATGGCCAACAAGACGCTTTTGATGTTCGCGATCATGGTCATCGTGGTCATCGTCGGCACGGCGCTCGATATGACGCCGACGATCCTGATCCTGACGCCGATCCTGATGCCGATCGTCAAGGCGGCCGGCATCGACCCGGTCTATTTCGGCGTGATGTTCATCATCAACAATTCCATCGGCCTCATTACGCCGCCGGTCGGTATCGTGCTGAACGTCGTTTGCGGCGTCTCCAGGATCAGCATGGAAGATATCATCAAGGGCGTCTGGCCGTTTATGATCGCCCAGCTTATCGTGCTGTTTCTGTTGGTGCTGTTCCCGGCATTGGTGACGGTCCCGGCCAAGTGGCTTGCCGGCTAGTTCGCATACAAAGAGAAGGAGCCACGATGGCCACCAAGATCATGATCCTGAACGGGCCCAATCTGAACTTCCTGGGGATCAGGGAGCCGCATATCTATGGCCCGACGACGCTGAAGGAAATTGAAGCAAGCTGCGAGGCGGTGGCGAAATACCTTGGCGTCACGGTCTCGTTTCACCAGTCCAACCTCGAAGGCGAACTGGTCAACTGGATCCAGTCGGCGCACGGAAACTACGATGCGCTGATCATGAACCCGGCGGCCTATTCATTCACGTCGGTCGCGCTGATCGACGCGCTCAAGATCTTCGAGGGCCCGAAGTTCGAGGTTCACATCTCCAATATTCATGCGCGGGACGAATTGCACCGGCATTCGATCACGTCGAGCGCGTCCACCGCCGTGATCTGCGGTCTTGGTCCTTACGGATACATCGCGGCGATGCTGGCTGCCGTTCAAAAGCTGGGCAAGCTGCCGGATGCCGTTCCCGCCTCGTTGCATGGCCTCAAGGGGAGATAGCGCATGCGCGGCGCAGGCTTTCTGGCAATCTGGAGCGATGTCGAGCCCGACCATCTCACCGACTACCGGCACTGGTTGACGCGGGAGCACACCACCGAGCGTGTGACGACCAAGGGATTTTTGGGCGTTCGCGTTTTCCGCGCCGCACGGACTGACATTGCCAGGTTCTTCATTCTCTACGAACTGGAAGCCCCCGAGGTGCTCGACGGGCCGGCTTATCTGGCGCGGCTCAACGCCCCGACGCCGTGGTCGCAGCGCACCATGCCCCGGCTCGGCAATTTCATTCGCGGCGGCGGCGTCCTGGCTGTCAGGGCGGGTCGCGGCGAGGGATCGACCATCGCCGCACTGCGCATCGAACGTCTGCCGGAGAATCCCCGGCAACTCGCCGACGCCCTCGTCGCGCTCGACGGCATTGCCGCGGTGCAGATCGGGGTGACCGATCTGGCCCGCACCTCGGTGCCGACGGTCGAGAAGGGCATGCGGAAGGATGAGGGCATCTTTGCCGGCCTCCTGATCATCGAGGCGCTTGACGAGACGGCGCTTGGTGGCGCATTGCGTCGAGCAACTGAAATGGCGCCGGACTTGTTCAGTGGCGGTGAGCCGGAGGTCTATCAGGGCATGTTCGCACTCGACGCCCGTATCGCAGACTTTGAATAATGCCGTCGTTCTCGCTCGCCGCGCTGACCGTCCTCGATCTGGCGCCTCCTGCGCTGATCGACATAGCAGCTAGCTGCGGTTATGACGCCGTGGGGATTCGCCTGCTGCCCGCGATGCCCGGCGGCATTGCCTATCCGCTGGATGACAAAGCGAGCCTGAACGAAACGCTGGCCCGGCTGGACGCGACCGGCATCAAGGTAGCCGACCTCGAAGTGGTCGCGCTCAGGCCCGAAACCGGGATTGCCGGCTTCTCCGCCTTCTTCGAGACCGGTGCGCGGCTCGGCGCCAAGCACATCCTGGTCGCGGGTTACGATCCTGATCTTGCCCGGTTCAGGGATAGCTTTGCGAGGTTTTGCGAGGCCGCTGCCCCATATGGGCTGACGGCCGATCTCGAATTCATGCCCTGGACCTATGTCCCGGATCTGGCGACGGCCAACAGCATCGTCGCGCCGATGGGGCAGGCCAATGCCGGCATCCTGGTCGATGTGCTGCATTTCGAGCGGTCGAGGAGTTCAACCGCCGAACTTGCGCGCGTGCCGGTCCACCGGCTGCATTACTGGCAGTTATGCGACGGCCCGGCCGAGCGGCCCACCACGAACGACGAACTGATCCATGCCGCCCGCCATGAGCGGATGTTTCCGGGCGAGGGCGGCATCGACCTCGTGTCGCTGGCGCGTGCCATGCCGGCGGATATCACCATCAGCCTCGAAGTCCCGACCGCCGAGCTTGCCAAGACCATGGGCCATAAGGATCGCGCCCAGCGCGCGCTGGATGCAGCCAAGGCCGTGATCGCGGCGGCCAAACCCTGAGAAGGCGTTGATAAGGTCATTTGCGCCGATCGAACATGGGAGTATCTCTCAGGTTCACCTTCGAAAGTTGCTGCACATGATGACGCTGCGCCAGGTCGAGGTTATCAGGGCCGTGATGATCACGGGTACGATCGGCGGGGCGGCAAAACTGCTCAACGTGTCGGCGCCGGGCATCAGCCGGCTGGTGAAATATACCGAGCGCTCGCTCGGCATCCGCTTCTTCCAGCGCCAGAACGGGCGCTATTTCCCGACCTCCGAAGCGCAGAACATTTTCGAGCAGATCAATGGCGTCTACAAGAAGGTCGACGATCTCACCGAAACCATTTCAAAGATCGGGCGCGGCACGTTGTCGGAATTGCGCATCGGCTCGGTGCCGAGCATTTCCCAGATCATGGTGCCGCGCGCGATTGAGCGCATCCGGCGGCGCTACCCCGATCTGCGCATCGACATCAACATCCTCAAGATCGAGGAGGCGATCGACTATCTGTTGCTCGGCAAGGGCGATTGCGTCGCCATGAGTTATCGGCTCGACCATCCCGGTCTCGATTTCATGCCGCTGGCGTCAGGTGAACTGTTCTGCATCGTGCCGCAGGGACACGAACTGGCGGGTCGAAAACAGGTCACCGCCGCGGAGATCATCCGCTATCCCCTGATCGGCATCGACCCCAACGACCCCTACGGGCGCATCATGGCCGAGATCTTCGCGCGCAATAAATTGTCCTACGACATCACGATCCGGGCGCGGTTCGGCACCACCGTCTGCGCGTTGGTCAAGGCGGGGCTTGGAATTGCCGTCATCGATCAGTTTACCGTCGCGCATGGCGGTTATCCCGGCGTGGAAATGCTTCGGATCGTGGAGCCCACGAGGTTCGACACGTATATCGCGGTGAAAAGAGGCGCCTCGCTTTCGCTGCATGTCGAGCATTTCATCGAATGCCTGCGGTCGGAAATGCGGGCGCTGGAGCCCAGCCGGAAAAGTCCGGCGACGGCGGCATCGCGCGGCCGAAAAAAATAACATCAAGTTATGTTTGTGGAATAAATGGGTAATTGTGTTATCTGGCGAAGGCGGTATCGTTTGCGCGGTTTTGGTGCTCTAAGCCGCGCGATCCCATGTTGATACTGCGAGACCATAGCGACGTGTCCAAACGCCCAGCTTCGATCGGTCAAAAGTTTCTCACCGGCCTGATCGGGGCCCCGATTGCGCATTCGGCGTCGCCGGCGATGCACGAGGAGGCGGCCGCTGCCCTGGGTATCCGGTGTCATTATCAACTGATCGAGGTCGCGGGCCAGGGCTCGGCTGAATTGCGCACGTTGCTCGACAGCATCAAACGCATTGGTTTTGCCGGGGTCAACGTGACGTTTCCTTACAAGGAAGCCGTGATTCCGCTGCTCGACGATTTGTCGCCGGCCGCGCGCGCGATCGGCGCGGTCAATACGGTTGTCGTGCGCGGCAGCCGGCTGGTCGGATACAATACCGACGCCACGGGGTTCGAGCGTGCGGTCGCCAATCTTGTGAAGGCATCGGGTCATGGCCCCGTTGCCCTGATCGGCGCCGGCGGCGTCGGCAAGGCGATTGCGCATGCGCTCGCGGCGCTCGGTGTCGCCGAACTCAACATCTGCGATACCGACCGCGCCAAGGCCGAACAGATTGCGGCGCAGTTGCGCGGCCGCCAACCGGTGAGGATTGCGCAAACCGTGGAAGACGCGTTGCGCGGTGCCGTCGGCGTGGTCAACGGAACGCCGATCGGCATGCTGCCGGATCGCGGCACGCCGGTGCCGGAGGCGCTGTTGCGCCGCGACATCTGGGTGGCCGACGCGGTCTATTCACCGCTCTGGACGCCGCTGCTGACGGCCGCCAAAGCCAGGGGCGCCGAGGTCATGACCGGGCGCGATCTCGCGATCCATCAGGCGGCGGATGCCTTCGAATTATTCACGGGAATGAAGCCGTCGATTGTCGAAATGGGGAATGCATTCGACGCCGTGATGGCAAGGCGCTACTCTGCGACATCGGACGCGTAGCCAACGACAAGGCTCGCGTCGACAAGATCAAAAGATCACGACAACAGGGGATGGAAATGAAAAAAGGAATTTTGGCAGGTATCCTGCTCGCGACCATGACGGCTGCGGCGGCGTTGGCGCAGTCCGGTGCTCCCATCAAGCTCGCCAATGTGGCCGAACTGTCCGGCGGCGGCGCCACGGTCGGCACCAACTGGAAGAACGGCATCGATCTTGCGATCGAGGAAGTCAACGCCAAGGGCGGCGTGCTCGGCCGCAAGCTGGAAGTCACCCACGCCGATTCGCAATCCAACCCCGGCGTGGCGCGCGCCCAGGTCCAGAAGGCGCTCGACGGCGAGCCCTACGTCCTGCTCGGCCCCGGCTATTCCGGATCGGTCAAGGTCACGGCGCCGCTCGCGGCCGAAGCCGGCATCGCCCAGATCATGGGCGGCGAAGCCGCCGAACTGACGCAGGGCGGCAACAAATTCCTGTTCCGCACCTCGTTCGGTCAGCAATCCTCGATGCCGAAGGTCGCCAAATACATCAACGACGAGGTGAAGGCGAAATCGGTTGCGATCGTCTGGGTCAACAACGATTTCGGCCGCGGCGGACGTGACGTCATCACCAAGGAATTCGCCAAGCTCGGCGTCAAGGTCGCCGCCGATCTTTCCACCGAAGCAGGTCAGGCCGATTTCGCTGCCGACGTCAGCAAGATCAAGGCCGCCGCGCCCGACGCGGTCTTCATCTATCTGAACGAAGAGGAAAGCGCCCGCATCCTGAAAGAGCTGAAGCGTCAGAGCGTCACCGTGCCCCTGATCGGTGAAACCACGCTGGTCGGCCAGAAGGTGGTCGAACTGGCGGGCGATGCGGCGAACGGTGCCCGCGGCCATGTCGGCCTCACCACCGATGCCCCGGTCGACCTGATCAAGGCGTTCAAGGAAAAGTTCGTCAAGAAGTACAATTACGTCCCTGACCATAATGGCCTGAAGGGCTATCTGGCGATCTACATGATCAAGGCCACCACCGAGAAGATGGGCAAGGTCGATTCCAAGGCGTTCGCCGATAACCTCCATGGCCTCACCATCAAGGCGGCCAGCGAGCCCGGCATCCTGATGGATGCGACCTTCGACAAGAACGGCGACATCGATCGCCAGGGTTTTCTGGTCGAGATCGTCGATGGCAAGCAGGTCATCAAGCAGGTGCTGCCGAAGCTCAACTAAGGTACGGACCTCATCCTGAGGCGCTCGCCACCGGGTCCGCGCGAAGCGCGGCCCGATGATAAACTCCGCAAGCGTCTCGAAGGGTGGATAGCAAGGTGGTATCGCGGCCATCCTTAGAGGCGCGCGCAGGAGCGCGCTCCTCAGGATGAGGTCGGAGTAAAGGTCGGGGTAAAGGCATGTCCAATCTGCTGGATCTTCTGATAGCGGGACTGGCGACGGGCGCGATCTATGCCATCGTCGCGGTCGGCTTCACGCTGCTGTGGCAGACGTCACAGACCATCAACTTCGCGCAGGGCGAATTCGTCATGCTGCCGGCGTTCCTGATGCTGGCGGCGATGCACGTCGGCGCGCCGTTCTGGCTCGCGATCGTCATCGGCATGCTGCTGTCGATGCTGCTGCTCGGCCTCGGCTTCAAGATGCTGCTGGTCGACCCGATGCTACGCCACGGCGTGTTGCCGCTGGCAATCGCGACCATGGCGCTGGCGATCGGCATCAAGGAAGCCGTGAAACAGTTCTTCAGCGCCGAAGCCTCGCCGTTTCCCTCCATCGTGCCGGCTGGTGATATCTCGATCCTCGGCCGCCAGGTCGCGTTGCAAAGCGTCGGCGTGCTCGCGCTCGCCATCGCCGCGGTGGTCGGATTGACCATGCTGTTGAACCGCACGTCCATTGGCCATCAGATGCAGGCCACCGCACAAAATCCGACCGTCGCCCGCATCATCGGCATTCCCGTCGAGCGGATGATCCTGCTGACGTTCCTGATCAACGCTTTTCTGGTAGCGCTGGCCTCGCTGCTGATCACGCCGATCTATCTCGCCAAATTCTCCAGCGGCGAAGTGCTGGGGCAGGCGGCGTTCATCGCGGCAATCGTCGGCGGGTTCAACCAGGTGCGCGGCGCGATCGCCGGCGGCTTGCTGATCGGCGTCGTGGACAATCTCGCGGCGGCCTATGTTTCGACGCAATATCGCGCGGCCGTGCCGATGGTGCTCTTGATCCTGATCATCCTGCTTCGTCCGCAGGGACTGCTGGGCCGCGCCGAGGAGCGTACGGTATGAGCCTGCTCAATCGATATTGGCGCGTCGCGCTCGGTGTGGTCGTGATCGCGGCCCTGATCATCGCGCCGATGTACCTCAATCGCTACGGCCTGTTCATCCTGAGCCAATGGGCTGTCATGACCATCGCCGCGATGGGGCTCAATCTGACGCTGGGCTATGCCGGCCAGGTCTCGCTGGCGCAGGGCGCCTTCGTCGGCATCGGCGCCTATTCCGCGGCGATCATGACCGCGAACGGAATGCCACTGATCGCGGGGCTCGGCGTTGCCATCGTCCTCTGCTTCGCGATCGGCTGGATCCTCGGCTATCCGGCGCTGCGGGTGCAGCATCATTATCTTGCCTTCGTGACGCTGGCGTTTTCCACGCTCGCCTTCCTGGTGTTCCGCAACGAGAGCTGGCTCACCAACGGCATCTACGGCATCAGCAACATTCCGCGCCCGACGATCCTGGGCTATCCGACCAACCGGCCGTTGCCATTCTATTATGTCTGCCTTGGCTCGCTCGCCCTGGTGTCGTTCGCGACATGGTGGCTGATCCGTTCGCCCTGGGGCCGCGCCTTCGTAGCCTTGCGCGAAAATCCGGTGCGGGCGCTCTCGCTCGGCATCGATACACGGCGCTACACCTTGATGGCGTTTGCGATCGGCTCGGCGCTCGGCGGCGTCGCCGGCACGCTGTATGCGCCGCTGACCCAATACATCGATCCCGTTCCTTTCAATCTGTCGCTTTCGCTCGATCTCTTGATGATGGTGATCGTTGGCGGTTCGGGGTTCTTCTTCGGCCCGTTCCTGGGCGCGATGATCGCGGTGCTGCTGCCGGAATGGCTGCGCTTCACCCAGGGCTATTACCTGATGCTCTATGCGGTCGCCGTGATCCTGCTGTTGATCTATTCGCCGAGCGGCATTCTGGGCATCCTCGATCGCTATCTGACCGAGCGCCGCACCAAGGCCGCCTCCGCGCTGCGCGCGGTCGCGAAATCAGGACTGGAGCCGGCGCCATGACCGCGGTTCTCGAAATCAGCGACATCAAGAAGAATTTTGGCGGCATCAAAGCGGTCGATGGCGTCAGCTTCGACGTGCAGGAAGGCGAAATCCTCGGCCTGATCGGCCCGAACGGCTGCGGCAAGTCGACCTTGTTCAATTGCATTCTTGGCCAGTTGCAGCCGAGCGCCGGCGAGGTGAAGGTCGATGGCAAGGTCGTTACCGGGTTTCGGCCGTCGGATTTGAACCGGCTCGGCGTCAGCCGCACCTTCCAATTGCTTCAGGTGTTTCCAAAACTGTCGGTGCGGGAAAACCTCATCCTCGCCGGCCAGGAGCACCAGGGCAACATGCTGTCGCGGCTGCTGGGTCCATCGGATGCGGGCCTCAGCAAGGCGGCCGATCAGATGATCGAGTTTTTCAAGCTCGGCCATCTCGCCGGTGAACTGGCCGGCGGATTGTCCTACGGTCAGCAGAAATTGCTCGATGCGGCCATGGCCTTCATGGGCGGGCCGCGGCTGGTGCTGCTCGACGAGCCGGCCGGCGGCGTCAATCTGACGATGCTCGGCGATCTCAAGGCGCGGCTGGCCGAGATCAACCGCGAGAAGCGCGCCACCTTCGTCGTGATCGAACACAACATGGAATTCGTGATGTCGCTGTGCTCGCGCGTGGTGGTGATGGCGGAAGGCAAGGTGCTGGCGATCGGTACGCCCGCTGAAATCCGTGCCAACAGCGCCGTCATCGACGCGTATCTCGGCCACTGAACCGGTGGATGAGGGAACACAGATGAGCGAACCCATCCTCGACGTTAAAGGCCTGGTCGGCGGCTACGGCAAGATGACCATCCTGAACGGCACCAGTTTTTCGGTGCCGGCGGGCACCATCACCACGGTGATCGGGCCGAACGGCGCCGGAAAATCCACCGTGTTCAAGGCGATCTTCGGCCTGCTGAAACTGCGCGAAGGCACGATCACGTTCAAGGGGCGTGATGTCACCGGCCTCAGCCAGCGCGAACTGCTCACCACAGGCATTTGCTACGTGCCGCAGGGCCGCAACATCTTCCCGGAACTGTCCGTGCGCCACAATATCGAGCTCGGCGCCGTGGTCGCGGGACGCGATATCCCCGATCTGCCGTCGCGCATCGAAGCGGCGCTCGATCGATTCCCGATTCTGCGCAAGAGGGCAACGCAGCAGGCGTCCACGCTGTCGGGCGGCGAACAGAAGCAGCTCGAAATCGCGCGCGGGCTGTTGCTCAATCCGCAATTGATGCTGGTCGACGAACCGTCGATCGGGCTGTCCCCGCTCATGATTCGGCAGACCTTCGGCATCCTGCAGGATTTGCGCGACCGCGGCGTTTCCATCCTGCTGATCGAGCAGAACGCACGCTCGGCGCTGGAAATTTCGGACTACGGCATCGTGCTCGAACTCGGCCAGACCCGCCTCGTCGACAGGGCCGACAAGGTGCTCAGCAATCCTCGCGTCGGCCAGCTCTTTCTCGGCGGCGCGATCGATCAGCCATCCGCATAAAGCGATAACGACACAAAAATCACGGGGAGAGAAAACGATGTCGATCACACCGGGCAAGCGCATTTGGGCGGTCCTGCTGCTGGCGGCCTGCGGCCAGATAACGCCAGCCTTGGCGCAGCAACTTCCATGCGACGATGGCATCAAGACGGCCTTCAAGCCCGACGCCGACACCACGGTCGTGGCGGTTCGCCAGGTGAAGAAGGGCGAGGAATTAAAGGCGCCAGACGCGCCGCAGCCGGTGACGGCGGCGGCGGACATCTGCCTGGTGAAGCTGCTGGTGGGCCCCGGCGCCACCGCGGAAAAGGACAAGACCGCGCGCTCCTATTCCGAGGGCATCGGCATCGAGGTCTGGCTGCCGGCGCCTGCCAACTGGAACGAGCGCATCCGCAATTATGGCGGCGGCGGATGGGTCGGCGGCGGACATCGCTATGCCGATCAGATCGGCAGCAAGGTTCCGGCCATCGTCAACGCCAATATCGGCTATGCGTCGGGCACCACCGATGCCGGGCAGCCCTGGTACCAGGACGGCTCGTTCACATTCCTCTCCGACGGCAAGCTCAATACCGAGTCGCTGCGCGACTTCTCGGTGCGCGCGATGGTGGAGCAGGCCAACAAGACCAAGGCGCTGGCCAGCCTCTATTACGGCAAGGCGCCCAAATACACCTACTACGACGGCCATTCCCAGGGCGGCCGGCAGGGCATGAAGGTCTTCCAGGAATACCCTGAACTCTACGACGGCTATCTGATCGCGCAGCCTGCGCCGAATATCGCAAAGTTCGGAACGTCCGGATTGTATCCGCAGATCGTGATGAAGACCGAGCTCGGCTTCACGTCAGTGGACAAGGACGCGGCCAAGGCCTTTGCCGCCAAGGTCGCCGCCGCCAACCAGCGCGCCGTCGCCGCCTGCGACACCGCCGGGCTCGGCTTCCTGCTCGATCCCTTTGCCTGCAACTACAATCCCGCGCGTGACGCCGCGGCGCTGTGTGTTGGTGCCACAGGCGATGGCGTGACCGGCAGCAATCCAGATGCCGCGACCTGCATGAGCGCAAAGGAGGCGATGGCGCTGAACCGGATCTGGTACGGCGCCACACCGGACGGTAGTTTCGACGCCGCCCAGACGCCGGACAGCCGCAGCGGCAAGTCGCTCGGCCCCAAACAGGTCTGGTGGGGGTTCACCCGCGGGACCGCGATTGGCGGCCAGATCACGAGCGCCGGCGCTGACAGCGTGGCCCAGGCGCTGCAGGATGTCAGCTATGCCGCCGACGCCAGCGCGACAACGGCCATACCGATCAGCAATGCTTCGACGGCCGTGCGCAACAAATGGCTCGAACTCGATTATGCCGGTCTGGCCGACGCCGTCGCCAGGAACGTCGCGCTGCAGCCGACGCAGTTCAGCAACCTCATCACCGACAAGGCGGATCTTACAAAACTGCGCGACCTCGGCCGCAAGGTGGTGATCTTTACCGGCCTCGTCGACGATGCGATCCCGCCGGCCGGCAACATCAACTATCATGAGCGCGTGCTGGCCGCGATGGGCGGGCACGCCGAGGTGGCGAAGTTCATGCGGATGTATCTGGTGCCGGGCGCCGCGCACTCTTCGCAGGGCCGGGCCTACACGGTCGGCGGCAAGAACGACACCGTGCCAATGCCGAAACTGCCCGGCAATGCCAACCAGACGCCGACGCGCGAGCAGGACCAGTTCTTCACCGCGCTGGTCGATTGGGTCGAGAAGGGCGAAGCGCCCGGCGACATCCTGCTGACCTCGCGCGACAAGAGCGTCAGCTATCCGATCTGCGTCTATCCGCTACATACGACCTGGAACGGTAGCGGGCCGGTAACGCAGGCCACCAGCTTCAGCTGCAGGTAGAGTAACGCGGATCGATGTGCTAGCTGACAGGGGCGGCGGGGCAGGACCGCGCCGCCGGGAATGTCAGAAGCGATCGACCATGGGCGAACCACAAACGGCAACAGGCGCGCGGACGCACGAAGTGCTGGGCCTGTTCGGCTTCCTCCTGGTCGCCACCGCCCAGGTCTCCAACATGATCCTGGCGCGCGGCGTGGCCGGAAGCGTTCCGCCGTTCTCGATCGCGTTCTTCCGCTGGAGCATCGTGGCGCTCGGCCTGCTGCCGGTCGTCGTGATGGCGCGGCGCGAGAAGCCCGCAGCGTTGCGCGGGCAGTGGCCGGGCATCGCGCTGGCCGGCTTTCTCGGCATGTTCATCTGCGGCGGCCCGGTCTATGTCGCCGGGATCACCACGTCGGCGATCAACCTCGCGCTGATCATGGCGCTGTCGCCGATCGTCGTGCTGCTATTCTCCTTTGCCACGGGGCGGGAATCCATTGCCCGCAGGCAAATCATCGGCATGGCGGTCGCGCTGGCCGGCGCGCTCCTGATCATCACCAAGGGACAGGCCTCGGTCGGGACCGGCCTCTCCACCGGCGATCTGCTGGCGCTGCTCGCGATGCTGGGCTGGGCCGGATACACCTTAATGCAAAATCGCGTCGGCCAGGGCGTCAGCTTTTTGGCGCGGATCGGCCTGTTCGCGGCGGCCGGCGCGCTGTTCTCGCTGCCGTTTGCGGTCCATGAAATCTGGCAGACGCCATCAGCGGCCTTCACCGGCCGCGCCGCGCTCGTCTATCTCTTTGCGGGCCTCGTCCCCGGGCTGTTTGCCTACGGGGCCTATGCCTGGCTCGGGGGGCGATTCGGCGCGGTATCGACTTCGCTCAGCCTCTATCTCGGCCCGATCGTCAGCGCGGTGCTGTCGATCCTCTTTCTCGGCGAGGCGCCGACAATCATCCATCTGATCGGCGGCGCGCTCTCGCTTGGCGGCATGTATTTGTGCCTGCGGTCAAAGCCGGGCGAGGCGCGATAGTCTCTACTCGATGACAGCATGATCCGGCGCCACCGACTGCGCACGCAGCGTCGCCTTGGTCGAACCGATCATGATGGCCAGCGGGATCGAGACCAGAACGAACAACATCACCAGCTGGTAGTCCTGCGAGAAGGCGATGATCTGCGACTGCGCCTTGACCATGGCGTCCGCCATGGCGCGGCCGGTGTCGGTGCCAAGATCGATCATGCCGCGCACATTGGGCATCTGCAGGGCGTGGTTGAACGGGTTGATATTTTCCGACAGCCCCGCATAGACCCGCCGCGATCCCTCGGTCAGCTGCGAGATCACGATCGAAATGCCGACCGAACTCGCGACATAGCGCATCAATGTCAGCATCGAGGTGCCGTCGGTGCGCAGATGATTGGGCAGCGTGAGGAACGCCACGGTGGACAGCGGCACGAACACCAGCCCGAACCCGAATCCCTGCAGCACGCTGATCACGACGATCTCGGTGACGCCGGTCTGGTCGGTCCAGCCGGTCATGTAGAACAGCGAAATAGCCGTGATGCTGAGGCCTGTGATGATCAGATTGCGCGCCTCGACAAAGCGCATCATGCGGCCGACCAGCATCATCGCGACGAAAGTGCCGCAGCCGCGGGTCGCCAGCAGCACGCCGGCGGTGATGATGGGATAGCCGATCACGTTCTGCAGGAACGGCGACGACAGCGCCATGGTCGAAAACAGCACCAGGCCCATTACCGCCATGAACACGCAGCCGCCGACGAAATTCTTGTCCTTGAACAGCGCGAACTGGATGAACGGCTTCGAGGTCGTAAACGAATGCGCCAGGAAATAATAGAAACCGATGCCGGCGATGATGAACTCGGCGATGATCTCGTTGGATTCCAGCCAGCCGAGCTGCTCGCCGCGGTCGAGCGCCAGCTGCAGCGATCCGATCGCGACCGCGAGCGCCGTGAAGCCGAACCAGTCGAAGCGCAAGGCCTGGTCCTTTTTGGTCTCGTCCATGAAGATCATGAGGCCGAGCACGGTGAAGATGCCGAACGGCAGGTTGACGAAGAACACCCAGTGCCAGGAATAGGTTTCGGTCAGCCACGCGCCCAGTGAAGGTCCCATGATCGGACCCATCATCACGCCCATGCCCCAGATCGCCATCGCCTTGGCGCGCTCATGCAGCGCGTAGGAATCCAGCATCACCGCCTGCGACAGCGGCACCAGGGCCGCGCCGAACACGCCCTGCAGCAGGCGAAACAGCACCATCTGGTTGATGTCCTGCGCGAGGCCACACAGCACGGAAGCAATCGTGAAGCCGCCCGAGCAGATGATGAAGATGCGCTTGCGGCCGAAGCGGTTGGCGATCCATCCCACCGGCGCGGTCATGATCGCGGCCGCGACGATATAGGAGGTCAGCACCCAGTTGATCTGGTCCTGCGAGGCCGACAGCGAACCCTGCATGTAAGGCAGCGCGACATTGGCGATGGTGGTGTCGAGCGCCTGCATGATCGTCGCCGTCATGGCGCAGATCGTCACCATGTTCCGGCGCAGGCCGGGAACCGCAGCTGGTGACGAGTCCGGCGCCGGCATGGTCAGTCGGTTTCGTGGTTAGCCGCCGCCGGCGTCAAGCCGAGCAGGTGCGCGAGCGAGCGGCGATGGTTGGTGTCGATGCTGGCATAGACGCTCATCCCGGCCTTCAGCTTGCGGACGAACCTGTCGTTCTTGTCGAAATAGATCCGCACCGGAACGCGCTGCACCACCTTGACGAAATTGCCGGTGGCGTTCTGCGGCGGCAGGATCGCGAATTGCGCGCCGGTGCCGGGCGAGAGCGAGCCGACCGTGCCCTTGAACACGTGGTTGGGGAAGGCGTCGACGTCGAGCGTGACGCTCTGGCCGACCGCCACATAGGTGAAGTCGGACTCCTTCGGATTGGCGTCGACCCAGGGGTTGGCGACGTCGATGATGGAAAACACCGGGCTGCCCGCCATCACGAAGCGGCCGAGCTGGATCTGCTCGACCTGCGTCGCGACGCCGTTCATCGGCGCGCGCACGGTGGTCAAATCAAGGTTACGCTGGGCGTCGTCTAGCGCCGCCTTGGCCTGCATGTAGGCCGGAAACGCTTCGAGCGGCAGCTCGGGATCGCCGAGCAGCTGGTTGAGGGCGTTGGATCGTTGTTGTGTGACCAGCTGGCGCTGCGCCTGTGCCGTGACCAGGGTCGTGGCGCTGTTGTCGAGATCGAGCTGCGAGCCGGCCTGGCTCTTGACCAGCGAATTCTTGCGCTCGACGTCCTTTTGCTTGAGCGCGATGCCGGCGTTGACCAGTTCGATGGTCTGTCCGTACAGCTTCACATTGGCGACAAGGGTGTCGTGGCTGACCTTGGCGTCGTCGAGTTTGGAGCGCGCCTGCGCTACCGCGAGGCGGAACGGCACCGGGTCGATCTGGAACAGGGTGTCGCCGGTCGAGACCTGCTGGCCTTCCTTCACGGTCACGTTGATGATCTTGCCTGATACGTCTGACGTGATCAGCACCTTCTGCGCGCCGACATAGGCATCATCGGTGGTCACGTAGCGGCCGCCATTGAGATAAAAGGTAATCCCGGCCACCGCTGACACCAGCGGCAGCACCACCAGCAGCAGGAAACGGCGATAGCGGCGCATGCCGGCCATCAGCCGGCGGCGCGGCTCCGCGGCCAGTTTCGGGCGCGGCGTCGGCGAATCCGGACTGCCCTTCTGTTCGGCAGCCTTCTGCTCGGGGGGAAATTTGAGCACGGGATCAGCCATAGCGCTGTTCCTTCCTGGGCGGTTCGCTGGGCGGATTCTGGACCGCGTTGCGAACGTTTTCCTTGATCAGATCGAGTTGCGACAGCAGGCGGTGGGCATCGGCGGGATTGATGCCTTCGAGCGCGGTCGCGGTGAGTTCGGAGCGCAACCCGGCTAGCTTGCCGAGCAGCGGCCGCGCGGCCTTCTTCAGGTAAAGCCGGTTGACGCGGCGGTCGGTCTCGTCGCCGCGGCGCTCGATCCAGCCATTGTCGCAGAGCTTGTCGATCAATCGCGTCAGCGTGATCGGCTGCATTTCCATCAGTTCGGCGAGTTCCGTCTGCTTCAGGCCTTCGGATCGTTCGACCTTGGCCAAAACCGCCCATTGCGCGCGGGTGATGCCATAGCGCGCCGCCTGCTTGTCGGCATAGGCGCGCATCATCCGCTGCACCTCGCCGAGCGTAAACAGGAAGTTCATATCCACGGAACCGCGCATCGCCAGCCTCCATAAGCTTTGGATATTATAAGCTTGCTTATGAATTCCGCATGCCGGGTTAAGTGTTACCAGCTCCGCCCTCAGAACATGGCTGGTGTCTGCGGAACCACCGGGCTTTGGGATTGGACGCCAAAATGCTACAAACCTGACGCAATGACCCTGGCAAAACCTACCTTTCCCGCACCCGACCACGATCACGGCCGCTGCGCCGCGGACGCGATCGCGCATGCCGAACAGGTTTGCGCCAAGCGGGCGCAGAAATTCACTCCGATCCGGCGTCAGGTGCTGCTGGCGCTGCTGTCCAGCCACCGTCCGCTCGGGGCCTATGAGGTGATCGACGAACTCGCCAAGACGATGCCGCGGCCGGCGCCGATCACGGTCTACCGCGCGCTGGATTTCCTGATGGAAAACGGCCTCGTCCACCGCATCGAAAGCCGCAACGCCTTTCTCGCCTGCGCGCACGACCATGACGCGACCGCGATGGTGGCGTTCCTGATCTGCGACCATTGCGGCTCGGTCGGTGAAATTCCCGCGGCCCCGGTCGCGCAGAGCCTCAATGCGGCGGCGCGCGCGTCCGGTTTTGCGCCAAAGCTTTCCGTCGTCGAGATTGCCGGCACCTGCGCGCATTGTCAGAAATAAGAACGCGGCGCCAAGCCGGGCTACGAGGATAAATGTCGTCCAATCCTGTGATCTCTGCCGCCGGGCGTGCCCTCACCCCGGGCGCTATCGCCTTGATGCTGATGCTGTGCCTGAGCTGGGGTTTCAATCAGATCGCGGTGAAGCTGGTATTGCCTGATGTGCCGCCGATGCTGCAGGCCCTGGTCCGCTCGCTTGGCGCGTTGCCGGTGTTGCTGATCATCGGCTGGTTTCGCGGCGTCAGATTCTTCGAGCGCGACGGCACGCTGTGGCCGGGCGTGATTGCGGGAATGATCTTCGGCATTGAATTCGTGCTGATCTATCGCGGCCTGCTGCTGACGTCGGCGTCGCGGGCCGCGGTGTTCCTGTACACGGCGCCGTTCTTCGTCGCCCTCGGCTCCTATGTCTTTCTCGGCGAACGGCTGCGCGCCTCGCAATGGGGCGGGCTCGCTTTGAGTTTTGCCGGCGTGGCGCTGGCGATCGGCGTGCCCCAGGCCAATGTCGATGCCAATGTGTTGATGGGCGATCTGCTGATCGTCGTGGGCGGCGCGCTGTGGGCGACCACGACGCTGATCGTCAAGGCCACCGCGCTGATCAAGGCGCCGGCGGAAAAGGGGCTCGGCTATCAGGTGGCGATCTCGATCCCGATTCTCGCTGCTGCGGCGTGGATTTCAGGCGAAACCATCACGCACGTTCCCGGACCGCTGTCGCTGGCGCTGCTGGCCTATCAGGCGTTCTGGGTGGTCGGCCTGACGTTCCTGCTGTGGTTTGCGCTGGTGAAAACCTATTCGGCCAGCAAATTGTCGGCCTTCACCTTCATCACGCCGCTGTTCGGCGTGGTGGCCGCGTATTTCATCCTGCACGACACGCTGACGATCGCGTTTGGCGTCGCAGCGCTGCTGGTCATCGCCGGGCTCTATCTCGTCAACCGGCCGGAAGCGGCGAGGGCGGAAGTAGCGCCGGATCCTAATGTGTGATGGGGTGACGAATCTCTATCCCCGTCATCCTGAGGTGCGAGCGTAGCGAGCCTCGAAGGATGAATCGGCCACAGACGGGCCGTCGTCCTTCGAGGCGCGCAAGAGCGCGCACCTCAGGATGACGGGGATAGAGCGTGGCTACTACGTAGAATCGCTGATCCCTAATCCGTCTCGATCGGCAGCGCCTCGTCCTTGGCCCATTCGCCCATCGAGGCGTCGTAGAGCGTGAGGTTGTCGTAACCAAGCCGGTGCAGCAGGAACAGGTCGATGGTCGCCGAGATGCCGCCGCCGCAATAGGCGATCACCTGCTTGTCCTTGCGCAGGCCTTGCGTCGCGAATTTCGCTTCGGCGTCCGCAAGCAGCACGAAAACGCGCGTCGAGGGATCGAGCAAGGTTGCCGCCGATACGTTGCAGCTGCCGGGAATCCGTCCGGGCCGGCCATAGCGGCTCGGCTCCAGTCCCCGGTGGAATTGCGGGCCGAGCGCATTGACGACGACGGCGCTGTGATCGCGGACAGCAGCGAGCACCTCGTCCTTGCCGACGAAAAAGCCGGGTCTCGGCTTTGCCTTGAACTTGGCCTTCTTATATCCCTTCGCGGGCCCGGTCTCGATCTCCCGCTCCTCGGCCTTCCATTTGTCGAAGCAGCCATCGAGAACAGCGACATTGTCAAAGCCGAGCGATCTCAGCATCCACCAGAACCGCGTCGCCCACATCGGCGTGCCGATCGAATAGAGCACGACGCGGCTGTCCGCACTGACGCCGTGCCGCCCGAACGCCGCCTCGAGCTGCGTGATATCAGGCATCATGAAGCGAAGCTCGATGCCCTGTTGGGAGAATTCGCCCTGCAGGTCGAGAAAATCCGCGCCGGGAATGTGGCCGGCCGCGAAGGTCTGGTCGCCGGGCACCGCGATATAGGGCGCGTTGTTGCCTTCGGGCGCCGGTTCGAGATAGGTCGTGCAATCGAACAGCCGCAGGTTGGGCCGGTCGAGGATGCCGGCAAGTTCCGTCGTACTGATCAGCTCCGACATGCCTAAACCTCCCGTTATTTGAATGATGGTAGAGCAGGATCCGGAAAAGTGGGAACCGGTTCTCCGAAAAGATCTCGCTTGAACAAAAAGAGGGTCTCCGACGTCACATGAAAAGCCGCCCTGCCCGGCGCAAGCAGCCCTTTCAATCCGGCGATTCCTGTCCAATATAGCTGACAGGGGAGGCCGAGTGTTGATCGCCCACCTCGAACCGCAATGGCCGGATTAAGTCATTGAAAATACAGAGATAAAAGTCAAATTCGGGTGCGGCCGGCTGGCCCATTCCCGTCCCCTTGGTGAATGTCACCAAAACCTGATATTCGAGACGCCATGAACAAGCCCGAAAAACCGCCGCAAGACGACATCGCCGGCCCCAGCGCCCGGCATAAAACCACCCAGGTCATGGTCGGCAATGTCGCCGTCGGCGGCGGTGCGCCGATCGTCGTGCAGTCGATGACCAACACCGACACCGCCGATATCGACGGCACCATCGCCCAGGTTGCCGCTCTGTCGCGCGCCGGCTCCGAGATGGTCCGCATCACGGTAGACCGTGACGAGGCCGCCGCCGCCGTTCCGCACATTCGCGACGGCCTGCGCAAGCGCGGCATCACCACGCCCCTGATCGGCGATTTCCATTACATCGGCCACAAGCTGCTGGCGGATTATCCGGCCTGCGCCGAAGCGCTCGACAAATACCGCATCAATCCCGGCAATGTCGGCTTCAAGAACAAGCGCGACACCCAGTTTGCCGACATCATCGAGATCGCCAACAAGAACGACAAGGCGGTCCGCATCGGCGCCAACTGGGGTTCGCTCGATCAGGAACTGCTCACCAAGCTGATGGACGAGAACATGCTCTTGCCGAACCCGCGCGATGCGCGGGCGGTGATGCGCGAAGCCATGGTGCAGTCGGCGCTGCTGTCGGCGGCCCGCGCCCAGGAACTGGGCATGCCCAAGAACAAGATGATCCTGTCGGCGAAGGTTTCCGCCGTGCAGGATCTGATCGCGGTCTACGAGGTACTCGCGGAGCGTTCGGATTACGCGATCCATCTCGGCCTCACCGAGGCCGGCATGGGATCAAAGGGCATCGTGGCGTCATCCGCGGCGCTCGGCATCCTGTTGCAGCAAGGCATCGGCGACACCATCCGCATTTCGCTGACGCCCGAACCCGGCGGCGATCGCACGCTGGAAGTCCAGGTTGCGCAAGAACTGCTGCAGACCATGGGTTTTCGAACCTTCGTGCCGCTGGTCGCGGCATGCCCCGGCTGCGGCCGCACCACCTCCACCACATTCCAGGAACTGGCGCGCTCGATCCAGGATTTCATCAGGGAAGAGATGCCGGGCTGGAAAACGCAATATCCCGGCGTCGAAGCGTTGAACGTCGCGGTCATGGGCTGCATCGTCAACGGCCCCGGCGAATCCAAGCACGCCAATATCGGCATCTCGCTGCCCGGCACCGGCGAAGCCCCGGCCGCCCCGGTGTTCGTCGATGGCAAGAAGTTCCGCACCCTGCGCGGCCCCTCCATCGCCGCCGACTTCAAGGCGCTGGTGATCGATTACATCGATCAGCGTTATGGAGCGAATGCCAAGGCGCCGGTGACGGCGGCGGAGTAAACTCTCTCCACACGTCGTCCCACCCTCTCCGTCGTCCCGGCGAACGCCCTAGGGCATGCACACATCTCTAAGGCACCATCCAGCGGCGGCGGCGTGGAAGTATTCGAGGC
>NZ_JAFCLX010000043.1:0-61950 GCF_018130205.1 Bradyrhizobium sp. AUGA SZCCT0222 | reverse complement strand
CCAACGTCCGTGACGACGGCCGACGCCCTTCTGAGTAGGACGGGATGGGCGAATATATGCCCCTGATTTGTGTTCTGGTAAACAGAAATATTTTTTATTTCAGGGCTTGACACGATTTCCGTAAATCGGAAGTGATTTGCCCCGGCTACGCCAAGGCTACGCCGGGCGCGGCCGTCGGGTTACTTTGTCGCACGTCTCATCGTCATTCCGGGGCTCGCGAAGCGAGAGCCCGGAATCCATTAAGCGACAGCGCATGCCTGATGGATTCCGGGCTCGCGCTACGCGCGCCCCGGAATGACGAGATAGGGAATGGGCGCCCCCTTACGTCACGCACCGCCCGGGCTGGAGCAGCTTGGCCACATCGGTCAGGACGCTGACCGGCGGCTCGCAGGCGACGGCGATTTTCCTGGGCGCGGGCTTTGTCGCCGGCGGTGTCGGCGTCGGCGCCGGGCCGTTGCGCGTTTCGTTGCGCACCGCTTTGGCGACAGGCACGCGGACCAGCACCGAGGTATCGGCGACGCCGTCGTGCCGCAGCACAATGGTCTGGGTCTGCCCGGCCGCCGCGGGAACCGATGCGCGGTCGGACTTGCCGGCGCGATTGACGCCGGTTTCGGGCGCCGCGGCCGTAGCCTGGCGACTGCCGATCAGGTCGTGGGCGAATGCGAGCTGGACCGCGCCCGCGCCAAGGGTCAGGGCGATCGCGAGCGAGCCGAAAATTCCCTTATGAATCTGTGACATGTTGGTGTGTCCCTCGCCCCATGGCGATCATGAACACAACACGAACCAGGCCGTGCGGGTTCGGCGGACAACCGATCACTTAACCGTGTACGAAAATATTTGAAGGCGGCTGGAACGACTCCCCGGCTTGTGAGTCTTTCCAAAAGCCGGTCATTCCCCCTGCCCCATAGACCGGTGATGTGGGGCGCGACCGTGGTGATGCCGGTCGCGCCCCGCTTTTTTTTGAAAATTCAGGAACATCGGCGCGAGCCGAGCCACCCACGTCAATAAAGCTGCACAGGGAGCGGGGTGCCGTCCTTGCCGACCACGAGGCCCCAGGTCTCGCCGGCAGCGAACTCGAACTCCCGGTTGTGCGCCGTGCCGCTCGCGAGCTTGAGGCTGACCTTGTATTTGCCGGGCGGCAGATTGACTTCCTGACCATTGGGCGATTTGCGTCCGCTATGGGCATCGTCAGTCAAACTTTCTCCGGCGCCAGCGGCCAAACTGATGGTCTGCCGGTTGACGGTGATGACGGCCGCTTCCTTCGCGCCGTTGCCAAGCCGCAGCCGCATTTGCCCTGGCATCGGCAGGATGTCGCCATCCGCGTCCGCAGGCTTGCGCTGCGACAAATCGGCGATCGTCCTGTCGCCCTGGCGGGTGAGCCGAAGCTGCGCCGGTCCATCCTTGGTGGCGAACGTGATCGTGGCCTTGTCTCGCTCGATGACCGCGCCTTCATTTTCCGTCCAGCCGCGCTTGGCGAGTGCCTCGCGATAGAAGCGGAGTGTGCCTGCGAGATCGAGCGGCGTTTCGACGTGAACCGCGTCAATGAACCGTGAACTCTTGCCCGTCGTGACAACCCAGGGCTTGGGCCGCGGCAAGCCGGAGACTAGATCGTCGCTCGCGGCCTCTGCGGGCCTGGCGTCCGAGCTGACGCTGCAGAGCAGCCGCCTGCCGATGGCATTCTGCGGACAGTCAGCAATGGCCCACGCCGTCTTGTCGGTATAGCTCCCCTGGAATTTGGGCGGCGTGTTCGACGGGATTGCCGGAGTCCCCTGAGTGGTGGTCCGCGATGACCAATGAAGGGCGCACGGGACGACCAGCGGTGAATAGCCGGTCGCGCAATAATCATAGGGATCCAGCACTTTCGCGAGCGCCACCGTCAGCACGCCTACCGTGGAAGCGGCCGCCGCAACCAGCAGGCCGCTGACCAGCAAAACAACTTTCGTTCGACGCTTCATTGGATGGATTTCCGGTGTTGAGAGGGCTCGGCTCAAGTGCCCGTCCTGAGCTTAGTGGCGCCAGCCATGCAAAGCGTTCATCGCCTGCGAGTCGTTGATTTCTCTGGCGATTTTCGGGAGGCAAACCTCGCGCCTGTTGCGGCCTCATGCTAGCGATGGCGCCCATGACATCAGGAAAGCGACCCGCCATGCCCCCCAACCCCCAGCAGTTTGCGAGCGACAATTATGCCGGCATTTGCCCGGAGGCGTGGGCGGCGATGGCGGAGGCCAATCAGGGGCACGCGACCGCCTATGGCGACGATCCCTGGACCCTGCGCGCGTCGGACGCATTCCGGGAGTTGTTCGAAAAGCCTGACGCCGAAGTGTTTTTTGCCTTCAACGGCACGGCCGCCAATTCGCTGGCGCTGGCGTCGCTGTGCCAGTCCTATCACAGCGTGATCTGCTCCTCGTCGGCCCATGTCGAAACCGACGAATGCGGCGCGCCGGAATTCTTTTCCAACGGCTCAAAACTTCTGATCGCTGCGAGCGAGGACGGCAAACTGACGCCCGACCTGGTGCGCTCCCTCGCCACCGGCCGGTCCGACATCCATTTCCCGAAGCCGCGCGTGGTCACGATCACGCAGCCGACCGAGACCGGCCAGGTGTATTCGCTGGGTGAAATCCGGGCGCTGGCGGCGACCTGCAGGGAAATCGGCCTGCGGCTGCACATGGACGGCGCCCGCTTTGCCAACGCCTGTGCGTCGCTGAATTGCTCGCCGGCGGAGATGACCTGGAAGGCCGGAGTCGATCTGCTGTGTTTCGGCGGCACCAAGAACGGCATGGCGGTCGGCGAAGCGATGTTGTTCTTCGATGCCAGCTTGGCCGAGGATTTTGATTATCGCTGCAAGCAGGCGGGGCAACTCGCTTCTAAGATGCGCTTCCTCGCGGCCCCCTGGGTCGGGCTGCTGCAGGACGGCGCGTGGCTGCGCAATGCACGGCATGCCAACGCCGGCGCCGCGCGGCTCGCTGCCGCGGTGGCCGATTTGCCGGATTTCAAGCTGATGTTTCCGGTGGAGGCCAACGCGGTCTTCCTGCACGCCTCCGCCGACCGGCTGGAAGCGCTGCGCCAGCGCGGCTGGCAGTTTTATACGTTCATCGGCGGCGGCGCGCGTTTCATGTTCGCCTGGGATGCCGATCCGGAAAGGGTCGATGCACTGGCGAGGGATATCAGGGAGGTGTGTGGGGCGCGCAGGTAGATTTCGATTGACGCGGTTAGTTCGCCTTGCGATCAACTGGAGGGTGCGCGCGGCGAAATGCGGAAGCGGTTAGATTATCGATGTGGTTGCGGCTGGGCTTTGTTATTTTCTTGATGGGCGCCGCTATGCCCGGTTACGCCGCCCAAATCGACGTCCTGAAGCGATGGAAAAGTGAAGTCCGCAATCGCCTGAATACCAACACGCGATTTCCGCCCGAAGCGCAGGGCCAGACCGGCGCTGTGACGGTTGGTTTTGTCCTGGACCGCTCGGGCAAGCTGGTTTCGAGTTGGCTTCGGGAAAGCACCGGCATTCCAGCGCTGGATGCAGAGGCGCTGGCGCTGATCGACCGCGCTCAACCGTTTCCAGCACCGCCGCCCAAAGCGGCCGACAGCCAGTTCAAATTCGGCATACAGTTCTTTTTCACCAACGGACCGCACCCCGACCTCGTCAAGGAAGAGGCCACAATCAACGCCAAGATGCGGAGCATCTGCCGCGGCTGTTGACTTGACGACCTGGCACGGTGCTGGCGCGCAGAGTTGGGTGAGGCGTGTAACTGAGGCGCGCGGCTCACAATTATCGTCGTCCCGGCCTTGAGCTCAGATGCGCAATTGCGCATCGGGGGACCCATAACCACCAGCGGAATTTGTCTTGCACGGTAGTCGTTGTCTTTCTTTCCAACGATACCGGCCGCGGCGTATGGGTCCCGGCCTTCGCCGGGACGACGAAAGAAAGCCGAGCGCGCAAGAAAAACGGCGCGCCGTGAAGCGCGCCGTTTTCGTTTTAGTACAACGATACCAGCCTAACCCGTCGCTGCCCGTGGCGCGCGGTTGCGGGAGTTGCGCTGGAAGAACAGCGCCTGGCTCGCCACCGCCGAGACCATCGCGGGCTGGAACGGTTTTGAGATCAGGAACGCCGGCTCGGGGCGCTCGCCGGTGAGGAAGCGCTCGGGATAGGCGGTGATGAACACCACGGGGACCTCGAACACCTTCAACAGCTCGTTGACCGCATCGAGGCCGGAAGAGCCGTCGGCGAGCTGGATGTCGGCGAGGATCAGCCCCGGCTTCTTGTTCTTGGCCAGCGCGACCGCATCGGCATGGGTGCGCGCGACGCCGATGACGTTGTGGCCGAGGTTCTTCACCAGGCTCTCGAGGTCCATCGCGATGAAGGTCTCGTCCTCGATGATGAGCACGTCGGTGGCGATTTCCGCCGCCATCTCGCGGCCGGCGGCGTCGGCAAGCTTACGGGTCTCGGCGATGTCGGTGCCGAGAATGAAACCCACTTCCTCTTCGGAAAAGCCCTCCAGCGACAGCAGCAGGAACGCCTGGCGCGGCAACGGCGTGATGTTCGAGAGCCGGCGCTCCGACGGCAGAGCCAGCGTCGTAACATCGGGGTTCTCGTTGACCGAGACCGAATTCCAGATCTGCGTGAACAGCCGGAACAGTCCGGCGCGCGGACCGTGCTTTTCGTCGAGCAGCGAGCCGTCCTGCAGCAAGGCCTCCAGCATGGCCCCGACATAAGCGTCACCTGACGACTGGTTTCCGGTCAGCGCGCGGGCGTAGCGCCGCAACAGCGGCAAATGTTCAGCAACGAGCTGTGATCGGGACATCCCCACTCCATCCTTGTCTGAGGCCCTGTGCGGGCCACATCTGGGTCGAACCTGAACGCCTGGTCCGGCGTAACCTACCTGAAACGGGGCGACCCGGTTCCCCTGTCATCCCCGAATACGCCTGAGGGGCGAAAAAGTTCCTCCAAACAGTTCCCTAATTTCGGAACTTTTCTGAACTCATCGCATTAGGCTTGACCAAGAGCGCGGGCGGCCAAGGCCTAATTTCGAGGAAAAGTCTTGAAATATAAGGTACTTAACACTCGGGGAAGCGTGGATGACATCATGAAAGAAGTAAAAAAGCAGGGCGGTCTCAATGCCGAGATCCAGTCTAGAATCGGCCACCAGCTGCGCGCCATGTATGACGACGTGGTGCGCCAAGGGGTACCAGACCGCTTTGCGGAGCTGATCCGGAAGCTCGACGGGCCCGAAGCGGTGGCTCAAGCGGCCCAAACGGACCAAGCTGCAAAAACTGACGGGAGGGACTGATGCCTCTCACAGACTCTCTTCGCGACGACATCCTGGCGTCGGTACCGTCCTTGCGCGCGTTCGCGATCTCGCTCAGCGGTAACGGCGACCGTGCGGACGATCTGGTGCAGGAAACGTTGCTGCGCGCGATCGCCAACATCGACTCGTTCCAGCCCGGTTCGAACCTGCCGGCATGGCTGTTCACGATCCTGCGCAACCTGTTCCGCTCCGACTATCGCAAGCGGCGGCGCGAGGTCGAGGACGCCGAGGGCAATTACGCCAAAACCCTGAAGACCCAGCCGGCGCAGAACGCGCATCTGGAGTTCGAGGAGTTTCGCGTCGCGCTCGACAAGCTGCCGCAAGACCAGCGCGAAGCGTTGATCCTGGTCGGCGCCTCCGGCTTCTCCTATGAGGACGCCGCGGCCATCTGCGGCTGCGCAGTCGGCACCATCAAGAGCCGCGTCAATCGCGCGCGCTCGAAGCTTTCCGCCCTGCTCTATGTCGACGGCGCCGAGGATTTCGGCCCCGACAACACGGTGCGCGCGGTGATCGGCGGCAACAGCTGACATGCATCGGTTCGCATGACGCAAAAGGCGGCCCGACCGGGCCGCCTTTTTTGTTGTCGGGAAGTTCTGGGTTTCTAATTCAGGCCGCCGAAGGCGTAGATCAGCACGAGAATCGGCAGAGGTATGCCGAGCACCCATAACAGCAGATAGCGTCCCATGGATGGTCTCCGTCCGTCATCTGATTGATACGAATAAATGCGTGGGGGACGCGAGTGGTTCCTAGATGACGCGCTGGAACGAGACAACATTCACCGTCATTGCGAGGAGCGCAGCGACGAAGCAATCCACTCTTGCTTTTCCGCGGCAAGATGGATTGCTTCGCTTCGCTCGCAATGACGGGGAGAATTCTTGCGTACACGAACGCAAAAGGGAGCGCTTACTTCACCGGCCGCACCGGGGCGGAGAGCTGTTCGGTGCGGTCGCGTTCGGTCATGTCGACGACGGTGACCATGGGCGCGGTCAGCTCATAGACGTAGCTGACATCGGTGAAGAAGCGCTTGGCGGTGCCCCCGAGCGCTTCCGGCGCCACGCGGTCGAGCAGGATCAGGCCGAAATCACTGTCCTCGCGCCGGGTCGCCGCTGAGGTGTTGAACTCCTCCCAGCGGAAATGGAAAACCGTATCCGGCTCCTCGCCCGATATTTCCCAGTTCGCGACGATATGCGGATGCTTGCCGACCAGCGACAGGCCCTCGTCGGAATGCGACGCCAGTTCGAAGAACAACAGCGACAGCGATTGCGCGGCGCGCGCGCTCACCGCGATGTCCGGGCCGTTGACCGCGATGCGATCGGCATGCGGTATCGCGCGCGCCTCGAACAGCCCCTTCAGCTTGACGCCCTGCCACTGGCTCTCGCTCAGCAGCGTGACCACGTTCGACATCGCATGGATGCGCCCGATCAAAAGTTCGCGCGAGACGTCGATGTCAGAACCGTGGCGCAGCGTTCGCGTCACGATCGACTGGATCACCGCGAGGATGTTCTTGACCCGGTGGTTGAGCTCGTCGATCACGGCCGTCAGCCGCCGCTCGAAGCCGATCCGCACCTGGATCTCGCGGCTGAGCCGCAAATTGTTGTAGGCGACATAGCCGAACAGGCCGCACACGATGCCGGTCAGCGCCAGCCCGATCGCCGCCACGATCACCGCCGTCTGCTGCGCCCGCACGGCCACGTTGGTCTTGGCGTAATAGCCGAGCGACCAGTCGCGGCCACCGAAGGTCACGGTACGAACCATCGACGGCGCCGGGCCCTCCGGCCTGACCGGCTGCAATGTGACCGCACCCTGGTCGTTGGCGACGAATTCGTCATTGGCGTCACTCGGGTCCTTCAGCACCACCGCAAACAGCGACCGGTCGTCATTGGTCAGCATCAGCGTCGCCAGTTCGTAGGAGAACGTGACGAAGCCTGCGGCCTCGCTGGAGCCTTCCTGATAGACCGGCGCGGCGAGCACGATTCCGACCGGACCATCCTTGCGCAACAGCGGGATCGGGTCCGACGCCACCGGCTTGCCGCCCTCCATCACCTGCGTCAGCACCGGCCCGATGATCGAGTGGCGGTCGTAAGCGCGGCCCGGAAAGCTCAGCGTATCCGCGCTGCGCGGCTCGAGGTCCATCAGCACGTTGATCGGCTTGTCGATCGCCTTCATATCCAGCGGCCGGTCGTCGAAATCGCGAATCGTCGGATCGGTGAACCCTGAGCTCTTCAGCACCGCACGTGCCGCTTCCAGCTCGTCCGGCTTGAGCCGCGCGATCCAATTGGCGACCACGAAATCGGTCTTGAAGGCGTAGATCGACGCGCGCAGCGGCTGCAGCATGTTGGCCTTGAGCACCGACGGCGCGCGAAACAGGCCGGAGGCGACGCGGGCCAGCAGCTCGCGTTCGGTCAACCGGTCCTGCACCAGGCTGGCGTGGACGTCGATGGCGCGCGCCAGCGCGATGCCGTCAAGGGTCACTTCCTGTTCATGAACGCGATAGGCCGCAAGACCGGAGAGCAAACCTCCAATCAGCGCGATGAAGCCGATAATGAAACCCAGCCGGACCACTCGCTTACTCGGGAATGAAGTGTTGGCGCAAACGTGAAGGAAGCATTCGAGGTCTGCCGGGGCGGCAACAAATAGAAACCGGACGACGGCCGATCGCGGGCGAATATGAATGAGCGATCATCAGCACGCAACTAACTGGTTGGCAGCGGGCAACACGTGGCCGCCGTTAACGCTGATTTCGCGGGGCCAGAAGATGCTAATGAAGTCGGACCAATTTGGTTCCAGGCATCCCAGCAATATCCAAGAAGCGACATCCCGCCACCGTCGCGCCCCGTGATGGCGGATTTAAGAAGGCGCGCCGACGCAGGGCCGTGGGCCGCGACCGTTAACCAAATCCGGCGGCGTTAACCCGCCTCTACCCCTGCCATTACCCAACCTTGGCCTTCGGCGCGGGGCGCAGGCCGCCCCTGGTCTCGATGAAGCCGATGATGCGCTCGAGCCCCTCGCTCTTCTTCAGATTGGTCATCACGAAAGGGCGCTCGCCCCGCATCCTTTTTGCGTCGGTATCCATCTTTTCCAGGGACGCGCCGACATGCGGCGCGAGGTCGATCTTGTTGATCACCAGCAGGTCCGAGCGGGTGATGCCCGGCCCGCCCTTGGACGGGATCTTGTCGCCGGCGGCGACGTCGATGACGTAGATCGTAAGATCGGCGAGTTCGGGCGAGAACGTGGCGGCCAGATTGTCACCGCCCGACTCGATCAGCACCAGATCGAGATTGGGGAATTTCGCGCGCATGTCGGCGACGGCGGCGAGATTCATCGAGGCGTCCTCGCGGATCGCGGTGTGCGGGCAGCCGCCGGTCTCGACGCCGGCGATGCGGTCCGCCGTCAGCGAGCCCGAGCGCACCAGGAACTCGGCGTCCCATTTGGTGTAGATGTCGTTGGTGATCGCGGCGATGTCGTAACGCTCGCGCATCGATTTGCAGAGCAGGTCCATCAGCGCGGTCTTGCCGGAGCCGACGGGACCGCCGACACCGACACGCAGCGGGCCGTGAGATTTGGACATTTAAAAAATTCCCTCAATTGTCGTCCCGGCGAAGGCCGGGACCCATACCGCGTGATCTTTCAGTCCGGCACGATGGCCGACGCCCTTCCGCAACAAGCATCGCCGGTGGCTATGGTAAAAAAAGTTATCTGACAGCGCGCCTCAACGATGGGCCGCGGCGTATGGCTCCCCCCGATGCGCAATTGCGCATCTGAGTTCGCCGGGACGACGCGTGGAGGGAGAATTGCCCTGCACATCATGACCGGAACAGCCTCGTATATTGCGTCTCATGCCGGAGACTGGCGAGATCGGCGCGAAACGTCGCGCTGCCGAGATCGTCGAGCGCGGCCTGCAGCGCGCGTGCGGCGGTCGCGACCACCACCGGCTCGAGGGCTGCCAGGATACGCTGGCTGTCGGTCTGCCCCAATGGCACCAGCCGCGCGCCTGCGGAAATCCAGTTCGAGACCACCGCATGCAGGAACGCATGCATCGCCCCCGCCAGCGGAATTTTATGCGCGGCACTGACGATGCCGACCGCGATGGGATAGATGGTGACGCCGTCGCAAGCTGAAACCAGCTCGTCGAGGCCGTCGCAGGTCCAGGCCGCGCGCGCGATGTCGATAAAGGCGCGGCCCTGGGTCGAGGTTTCGAGCTGGCGCTCGCGCGACGGCACGAAGGCCGCGGCAAGCTCCGCGATCTCGCGCAGCGCGGCTTTGTCGTTTGCAGTCGCCGCCCGGTGCGCCTGCGCCAGAAACACGCCGTCGCAAAAGCCCGAGCCGTCGGCCAGCATCGCCGTCAGCCACTCGCGCAACGAGGCGGCATCGGTGATGTCGCCGGCCTCCACCGCCCATTCGATGCCGCTGGAATAGGAGAACGCGCCGACCGGAAAGGCCGGCGACAGCCACGTCATCAGCCGGTACAGCGCCGCTCCCTCGTCTGCCGTCATCCCGTCAGCCGGGACGGGCTCACTTGTGGTCATGAGCATGGGAATGATCGTGGTGGTGATCGTGGTCGCAATGCTCATCATGATGATGGTGGTGGTCGTGATCGTGTGAATGGCCGTGCGAGGAATGGTCGTGGCCGGCATGCCCATGCGCGGCTTCCGGCGCATGCGCGTGGCCCGCATAGGCGCCGCCTTCGGGATCGAACGGCGCCTCGATCTCGATGATGCGCGCGCCGAGGCCCTTCACCATCGCCTCGATCACATGATCCCGGCGAATGCGAAGGCCCTTCGGCATGATCTGGGTCGGCAGATGGCGGTTGCCGAGATGCCAGGCGACGCGAACCAGATGCAGCGGATCGGCGCCGCGGATCTCGATCAGCGGCTCGGGTGCGGCGACCACCTCGATCAGGCGACCGTCTTCCAGCACCAGCGCGTCACCGCCGCGAAGCGCGATCGCGTGTTCCAGGTCGAGCAAAAATTCGAGCCCGCGTGTGCCCGTCATCGCCATCCGCCGCCGGTGCCGATCGTCGAAATCGAGCACCACGGTATCGGCGGCGGCTTCCGTCCAGCGATGCTGGCCCTGAACGCTTGTAGCCCTGATCATAGGAGTTAAAACTTCTCCACCTTGCCGTCGCTGATGATCTCGATCACGGTCGGCGCGGTCTTCATCTGCGATGAATATTCCCGCCACACCTTCATGTGCGGCGCCTTTCCATGGGCGTTGAGGTCGTCGCGGGTCTCCCAGCGCTCAACCACCACATACAGATTGGGATTGTTGACGCTGACATTGCCGTCATAGGAGAGGCAGCCCTTCTCCTTCAGCGTCTCGGCGGTGCAGGCCTTGTGCCCCTTGATGAAGTCGTCCTTGTTTTCCGGCTTCATCGGCGTGGTGGCGATGACGTAGATCATGGATTTTCTCCCTCGTTTTTCTTGATTAGCGGGTTTCGACTTTTTCGGGGGTGATGTACTCGATCTTCGGCGGCGCGCTCATGCATTTGACCGCGACGCGGCCGAAGGTTTTCATGTGCTCGGCGGTCCGGTGCGGCCCCAGCGCCTCCATGTTCTCCCACTGCTCCACGAACACCATCTTGGAATGGTCGGTGACGCTTTCATGCAGATCATAGGCGATGTTGCCCGGCTCTTTCCGGGTTTCCATGATGCAGGCGGTGGCCGCCGCGATGAAATCGGCGCGTGTTTCAGGCTTGATGGTCAGCGTGGCAACGACGTAAATCACGTGAATTCTCCCGGACTTTTGTTCTGGCTTTGATCGCCCGGGCGAAAGCCTAGTACATGAAATAGCGCTGCGCCATGGGTAGCACCTCGGCCGGCGCGCAGGTCAGAAGCTCGCCGTCTGCGCGTACCTCATAGGTCTCGGAATCGACCTCGATCTTGGGGGTGGCGCCGTTGTGGATCATGCTCTTCTTCGAGATACCATCCCGGGTATTCTTGACCGGATAGAGTTTTTTGGCGATGCCGAGCTTGCGCGCCAGCCCACCTGTAATTGCTGCCTTGGACGTGAACACCACGGATGAGGCGGTCAGCGCCTTGCCGTAGGCCGCGAACATCGGCCGGTAATGCACGGGCTGCGGCGTCGGAATCGACGCATTGGGATCGCCCATCGGAGCGGCCACGATCGAACCGCCCTTGATGATGCAATCCGGCTTGACGCCGAAGAACGCCGGCGACCACAGCACGAGATCGGCCATCTTGCCCTTCTCTACCGAGCCGATCAGCTTCGAGACGCCGTGCGCGATGGCGGGGTTGATGGTGTATTTGGCGATGTAGCGCTTGACGCGGAAATTGTCGTTGTTGCCCTTGTCCTCGGGCAGCGAGCCGCGCTGCTTCTTCATCTTGTCGGCGGTCTGCCAGGTGCGGATGATGACCTCGCCGAGCCGGCCCATGGCCTGCGAGTCCGACGACATCATCGAGAGCGCGCCGAGATCGTGGAGAATGTCTTCCGCCGCGATGGTTTCTTTCCGGATCCGGCTTTCGGCAAACGCGAGATCTTCCGCGATCGACGGGTCGAGATGGTGGCACACCATCAGCATGTCGAGATGCTCGTCGATGGTGTTGCGGGTGAACGGCCGCGTCGGATTGGTCGAGGATGGCAGCACGTTCTTCAGGCCGGCAATTTTTATGATATCCGGCGCGTGGCCGCCGCCGGCGCCTTCGGTGTGGAAGGCGTGGATGGTGCGGCCCTTGAAGGCCTTAACCGTGTCTTCGACAAAGCCGGACTCGTTCAGCGTGTCGGAATGCAGCATCACCTGGATGTCGTAATCGTCGGCCACCGACAGGCAGTTGTCGATCGCGGCCGGCGTGGTGCCCCAATCCTCGTGCAGCTTGAGCGCACAGGCGCCGCCCTTGATCATCTCCACCAGCGCCGCCGGGCGCGCCGCGTTGCCCTTGCCCGATATGCCGAGATTGACCGGGAACGCGTCGAACGACTGGATCATCCGCCCCATGTGCCACGGGCCGGGCGTACAGGTGGTGGCAAAGGTGCCATGCGACGGGCCGGTGCCGCCGCCCAGCATCGAGGTGACGCCGCTCATCAACGCGTGCTCGATCTGCTGCGGGCAGATGAAATGGATGTGACTGTCAAAACCGCCGGCGGTGAGGATCTTGCCTTCGCCCGCGATGACGTCGGTGCCGGGGCCGATCACGATGGTCACGCCGGGCTGGATGTCGGGATTGCCGGCCTTGCCGATCGCGGCGATCATGCCCTCCTTGATCGCGACGTCGGCTTTGACGATGCCCCAGTGATCGACGATCAGCGCGTTGGTGATCACGGTATCCGCCGCGCCCTGCCGGTTGGTGACCTGCGACTGGCCCATGCCGTCGCGGATCACCTTGCCGCCGCCGAACTTCACCTCCTCGCCGTAGATGGTGAAATCCTTTTCCACCTCGATGATGAGATCGGTATCAGCCAGCCGCACCCGGTCGCCGGTGGTGGGCCCGAACATGTCGGCATAGACGGAACGTCGCATCTTGATCGACATGAAGAACTCCTGGTCAGTGGGAAGCCGGCAGCAAGCCGTGTGCTTCGAACAATTTTTGCAGCTTCAGTTGGGCAAGTTTGTATCCGATATCATGACGGCGCTTGATGCCTGCGGCAGAAAAATCGCGGAAGGATCCGGACTCTTCGGACGAAAGCGGCAAGCCGGCTTCCGCCATGAGTGCGGGGTCCGTCAGATCGATGTCGGTGATCTCGTCGAGCACCTTGAAGCGTCCCGCATCAAGAACCCGGTCCTTGAGCTTCTGATCGAGCTGTCCTTCGGGGACCGCGGCCGCCAGATCGTCGATAATCCGCAGCAGCATGTTTATGGTGCGCGCGTTCACGCCATCCTGCCGAAGCCGATTGCCGTAGCGCAGCTCGGCCAGCCGATCATTGACCTCGATCATGTTTGTCGGCGCCGCGCGGTTCTTCCGAAACAGATTCATCACGATCAGGATACGATCGACGTCGGCCGATCCGGAAAACGCATGGATGGCGTCGCCGAGCGGCGTGTTATCGACAACACCGCCGTCCCAGAAACTCGCATCGTTGACCGCGGTTGCTGGAAATCCCGGCGGCAGACTGCCGCTCGCCAGTACATGGAGCGGACCGATCTCGGTCTTTGCTTCCGTCTTGTGTGGATGATTGCGGAAGCGGATCAGTTCGCCGGAGGATAAATTGACCGCGGTGACTACAAAGGCGGTCGGACTGCTGTTCAGCGAATCGAAATCCACGTGCTTCTTCAGCGTTCCGAGCATCGGATTGGTGTCGTAGAAGTTGGTCCAGTTGAAGAAATTCCAGACATCCCGGCGAGGTGAATAAAAGCCGGGCACACCGAACAATGCCAGATTGCGGCCTGCGGCAGCCCACCAATGTTTTGGTGTCTCCAGCGCCAGCTCGGACCACAGCGAACGCAGGCGCTTGCGCGCGTCGGCCCGGTCTTTGGCGCCGACCACGCAAGCCGCATTGATCGCACCAATCGATACTCCGGTTACCGCTACCAACCGCAAGGTCCTGCCTCGAACTTCGATGGCATCCATCAATTCGAGTAGCGCTATCATCGCGCCGAACTCGTAAGCTCCGAGCGCGCCGCCGCCCTGGAGTACGACTCCAATTTCGACCGTGTCCTTTGCAACCTGTCCCATGGCAGCCTTGCTTAGAGCTTCCCCTGCACTTCGCCACGAAAGCCATAAACAACACGCTTGCCGGCGAGCGCGACGAGTTGCACGTCGCGGGTCTGGCCGGGCTCGAAACGGACCGCGGTGCCGGCGGCGATGTCGAGGCGCATCCCACGGGCTTTCTTGCGGTCGAATTTGAGCGCCGGGTTGGTCTCGAAGAAATGGTAGTGCGAGCCGACCTGGATCGGACGGTCACCGGTATTGGCGACCGTCAGCGTCACGGTCTTGCGGCCGGCATTGAGTTCGATTTCGCCGTCCTGGATGAAGCGTTCACCGGGGATCATCGTGTCTTCCCTTCCTCGTCATTCCGGGGCGCGCGCAGCGCGAACCCGGAATCTCGTTCCAATAACTTCTGGATTCCCCGATGTGCAATTGCACATCTGAGGTTCGGCCGTACCGGCCGCCCCGGAATGACGACTTCACCTGATCGGCTCATGCACGGTGACGAGTTTCGTTCCGTCCGGAAACGTCGCCTCGACCTGGATGTCGTGGATCATCTCGGGAATCCCGTCCATGCACTGCGCCCGCGAAATCACCTGCGCGCCGGCCTGCATCAGATCGGCCACCGTGCGGCCGTCGCGCGCGCCCTCGACGATGAAGTCGGAAATGATCGCGATCGCTTCGGGATGGTTGAGCTTGACGCCGCGCTCCAGCCTGCGGCGCGCCACCATCGCGGCCATCGAGATCAGGAGCTTGTCTTTTTCGCGGGGGGAGAGATTCATGCGGGCACTCGAGTAATTGGATCGATCTAATTGAGCCAGAGACGTTAGTTGAGCCAGAGACGTTAGTTGAGCCAGAGTCTTGGCAGCGGCACGCCGGAGGCGCGGCCGAGCACGGTCATCATGTCGGCGCGGAGCCGCGCCGCATCTTGGGCACAGAAGCGCGCCATTGCAAATCCATTCCACGCGGAGATTCCGACCTCGCCGCCGAACGCGTCTGATGCTTCGCGGATCCGCTCCACCACGGCTTCGTCGCCGGGCACGATCAGCGCGGTGCCGATCGCGACGCCGCCTTTGGCGATGGCAGGTTGCGCGAGCTTTGCGCCGATATCGCCGTCGAGCCGGATGGTTTCGGCAAACACCAGCCGGCCACCACGGCGCAGCCGCCAGCGATCGATGAATTCGCCGTGCAGCATCCGCTCGCCCATCGCCGCGCGGCCGAACACCACGATTTCGCACAGCAAAAGCGAGGCATCATCAGCCAGGTCGATATCGATGCGCCGTGTGATCCGCGCGCGGTCGAACAGGATGGTCTCCTGCGGCAGCCAGGAAAGGTGCGCGCCCGCCTCGGCCTTGAGCGCAATGTCGAGCGCTGCTGCCGGCCCGGGTGCGCGATAGACCTTCTCGGCCGCCGCCGTCGTCAGCGTCAGCCGCGCGCCCTCACCGGCCACAATGTCGATGTCGAAACGGTCGCCGCCGGCGATGCCGCCGGCCGTGTTGACGAACACGCCGGACAGGCCGTCGTCCTCGGGTGAGGGAAATCTTACGCGGAGCGAGCCGGATTCATGCAAGACGCCGCGGCGGGTGACGCCATCCTGCAGCCGCACGTCGAACTTCACCGCGCCCCGGGCCCGGTTGTCAGCGAAAGTCGATGAAGCTGCGCCCGTCGTTTCGGTCCGCATCCGTTCCCCAAAACCGGCCGCCGCGCCTCAATCCGCTTTAAAGTTACAGCGCCATCTGGCGGCTGATCTCGGCGGGATCCATCGCACTCCGGTCGCACGCATATTTCACCGCGCCCCGGTCCATGACGGCGAAATTGTCGCCGAGCTCGCAGGCAAAGTCGAGATATTGTTCGACCAGCACGATCGCCATGGTGCCGAGGCTGCGCAGATAGGAGATGGCGCGGCCGATATCCTTGATGATCGAGGGCTGGATCCCCTCGGTCGGCTCGTCGAGCAGCAGCAGTTTCGGCCGCATCACCAGCGCCCGGCCAATCGCGAGCTGCTGCTGCTGGCCGCCGGAAAGGTCGCCGCCGCGCCGGCCGAGCATCGAATTCAGCACCGGAAACAGCGAGAACACGTCGTCGGGAATATTGCGGTCGTCACGCTTCAGCGGGCCAAAGCCGGTCTTGAGATTTTCTTCCACCGTCAGCAGCGGAAAAATCTCGCGGCCCTGCGGCACGAAGCCGATGCCTTTTCGCGCCCGCTCGTAAGGCTTAAGGCCGGTGATATCGTCGCCGTTGAGCGTGATCGAACCCGAGGCAATCGGGTATTGGCCGACCATGGCGCGCAGCAGCGAGGTCTTGCCGACGCCGTTGCGGCCGAGCACGCAGGTCACCTTGCCGGGCTCGGCCTTGATCGAAACGCCGCGCAGCGCCTGCGCCGCGCCGTAATAGAGGCTGATATTATCGACGTTCAGCATGATCACCGCCCCAGATACACTTCGACCACGCGGTCATTGGTTGAAACCTGGTCGATCGATCCTTCGGCCAGCACGGTGCCTTCGTGGAGGCAAGTCACCTTGACGCCGAGCTCGCGCACGAAGGTCATGTCGTGCTCGACCACCATGATGGTCTTGTCCTTGTTGATTTCCTTGAGCAGCTCGGCGGTCTGATGGGTCTCGACGTCGGTCATGCCGGCAACGGGCTCGTCGACCAGCAGCAGTTTCGGATCCTGCGCCAGCAGCATGCCGATCTCGAGCCATTGTTTCTGGCCGTGCGACAGGCTTCCGGCGAGCTTGGTCCGCGAATCCTTCAAGCGGATGGTTTCCAGTACGCGCTCGATGCGCTCGGCGTCGGGCTTGCTACCGCGCCAAAACAGCGTGCCCTTGACGCTGTGATCGACATTGAGCGCCAGCAGCAGATTGTCCTCGATGGTCTGGCTCTCGAACACCGTCGGCTTCTGGAATTTGCGGCCGATGCCGAGTTCGGCAATGCGGGTTTCATCGAGGCGCGTCAGGTCGGTGACGCCGTCGAACAGCACCACCCCCTCGTCCGGCTTGGTCTTGCCGGTGATGATGTCCATCATCGTGGTCTTGCCGGCGCCGTTGGGGCCGATGATGGCGCGCATCTCGCCCGGCTCCAGAGTCAGCGACAGATTATTGATGGCGTGGAAGCCGTCGAACGAGACATGCACGCCATCGAGATAGAGCAGCGCGGACGTCGTCCTTGTACCGATGACGTTCATGCGCTCACTCCGCCGGGTTCGGTTCGTTGACGCCGTCTTCGCGCGCCGCACTTTCGGCCATCAGCCGTTTCGCGCTCCACGGCTCATACCAGGCGTTGAAGGTGCCGATGATGCCCTTCGGCAGCAGCAGCGTCACCAGGATGAACAGCGCGCCCAACATGAACAGCCAATACGGCGCCAGGGGACCCGAGGTGAACACGGTCTTGGCGTAATTGACCACGATGGCGCCGAGCGCAGCCCCGATCAGCGTGCCGCGGCCGCCGACCGCCACCCAGATCACCGCCTCGATCGAATTGCCCGGCGCGAACTCGCCGGGATTGATGATGCCGACTTGCGGCACGTAGAGCGCGCCGGCGACGCCGGCCATGCAGGCCGACAGCGTGAACACGAACAGCTTGTAGGATTCGACGCGGTAGCCCAGAAATCGCGTGCGCGACTCGGCGTCGCGGATCGCGATCAGCACCTTGCCGAGTTTCGACGTCACCACCGCGCGGCAGATCAGGAAGGCAATGATCAGCGCCAGGCAGCTCAGGATGAACAAAGCGGCGCGGGTGCCGTCGGCCTGGACGTTGAAGCCCAGAATGTCCTTGAAGTCGGTAAGGCCGTTATTGCCGCCAAAACCGAAATCGTTGCGGAAGAACGCCAGCAGCAGCGCGTAGGTCATCGCCTGCGTGATGATCGACAGATAGACGCCGGTGACGCGGGAGCGGAACGCCAGCCAGCCGAAACAGAAGGCGAGCAGGCCCGGCACGACCAAGACCATCAGCGCTGCGAACCAGAACATGTCGAAGCCGTACCAGTACCAGGGCAGCGACGGATAGTTCAGGAACACCATGAAGTCGGGCAGGACCGGATTGCCGTAGACGCCGCGGCTGCCGATCTGTCGCATCAGGTACATGCCCATCGCGTAACCGCCGAGCGCGAAGAACGCGCCATGGCCGAGCGAGAGAATGCCGCAATAGCCCCAGATCAGATCGATCGAGAGCGCCAGAATGGCGTAGCAGACATATTTGCCGAACAGCGCCACCAGATAGGTCGGCACCTGGAACATCGAACCTGATGGCAGCAGCAGGTTCGACAGCGGGATCAGCACGCCGAGACCGGCGACGATCAAGAGGAAGACGGTCGCGCTGCGATCCAGCGAGCGGGTGAGGACATGCGGCGTCATGCTTCGATCGCCCGTCCCTTGAGCGCGAACAGGCCGCGCGGCCGCTTCTGGATGAACAGGATGATCAGCACCAGAATCGCGATCTTGCCGAGCACGGCCCCCGCCACCGGCTCCAGGAACTTGTTGGCGATGCCGAGCGTGAAGGCGCCGACCAGCGTGCCCCAGAGATTACCGACGCCGCCGAACACCACCACCATGAAGCTGTCGATGATGTAGCTCTGGCCGAGGTTGGGGCTGACATTGTCGATCTGCGACAGCGCCACGCCGGCGATCCCCGCGATGCCGGAGCCGAGGCCGAAGGTAAGCGCGTCGACGCGCGAGGTGGCGATGCCCATCGACGCCGCCATCCGGCGGTTCTGCGTCACCGCGCGCATCTCGAGCCCGAGCGCCGTGTAGCGCAGCATCGCGAGCAGGATAGCGAACACCGCCAGCGTGAAGCAGAGTATCCAGAGCCGGTTATAGGTGATGGTGATCTGGCCGAGTTCGAACGCGCCGCTCATCCAGCTGGGATTGCCGACTTCGCGGTTGGTGGGGCCGAAGGCGGTGCGCACCGCCTGTTGCAGCACCAGCGAGAGGCCCCAGGTCGCGAGCAGGGTTTCCAGCGGGCGACCGTAGAGGAAGCGGATGATGCTGCGCTCGATCACCACGCCGAGTGCGCCGGCAACAAGGAAGGCCAGCGGGACCGCCATCAGCAGCGAATAGTCGAACAATTCGGGATAGCGGGTGCGGATGACCTCCTGCACCACGAAGGTGGTGTAGGCGCCGATCATCACCATTTCGCCATGGGCCATGTTGATGACGCCCATCACGCCGAAGGTGATCGCAAGCCCGATCGCGGCGAGCAGCAGCACCGAGCCCAGCGACAGGCCGTACCAGGCGTTCTGCACCATCGACCACAGCGCAAGATTGCTCTGGATCGCGGAGATCGCGCTGCTAGCAGCCTGCGCCACCAGCGGCGGCGCGTCGCTGCCAAGGCCCGTCAACAGCGCGAGCGCTTCCTGATCGCCGCGCGCCTTGATGATGGCGATGGACTCTAGCTTCTCGGCGTCTGACGCATCCGACTTGTAGAGCAGGATGGCGGCGCGGGCCTCGGCAAAAGCCGATTTCGCAGCCTTATTTGTCTCTTTCGCCAGCGCGCCGTCGATGACCGGAAGCGCGGCCTCGTCATGGCTCTTGAACACCTGTTGCGCCGCCGCGATCCGCTTGGCGGGATCGGGGGACAACAGGGTCAGGCTGCCAAGGGCGGCCTCCACAGTGCGGCGCAGGCGGTTGTTGAGGCGAACGGCGGACGCGCCGGCAGGCAGGCTGGCCACCGCAGCCCCGGTCGCGGCATCGATGATCTTGCCGTCGGCCTGCGTGACGAAAACTTTCTTGGATTCCGGATCGGCCGACAGCCGGCCATCCTGGAGGGCACTGATGATCGGAAAGGCCAGCGCGTTGCCTGACGAAGCGATCAGGCCAATCGCCTCGTCGGTGTCGGAGAATTCGTCATTGGCGAATTTGGCGACCGCATCCTCGAACGGACCCGCCAGCGCCGGCACAGCGAAGGCAGCAATCAGGAAGACGGAAAGAACAAGCGCGCGAAGGCGGTCAAAGACATTGGCAGGCACTGTACGACCCCGGCGGAAGTAAAAGGAAGGCGGCGACATCGCCGCCTTCCGGTCTTCTCTTGGAAGTTTCTTATGGACGTCAGACGGATCCTGATCCTGTCGGATCAGATCGAGATCATGATCCTTCGGATTAGTCCGGGATCAGGAGCCCTGACCGCCGCACTTGTTGGTCTTGGTGTTGTAGTTGCCGCATTTCTTGCCAACCCAGTCGCCGATCAGGTCCCTGGAGCCGTCGAGCTCCTTCGACCATGCATCGCCGGCCACCAGACCCGGGGTCTTCCACACCACGTCGAACTGGCCGTTGGCTTTGATTTCGCCAATGAACACCGGCTTGGTGATGTGATGGTTCGGAAGCATCTTCGAGGTGCCGCCGGTCAGGTTCTTGGCTTCGATACCGGGCAGCGCGTCGATCACCTTGTCGGCGTCGGTCGACTTCACCTTCTCGACCGCCTTGACCCACATTTCGAAACCGATGACGTGTGCTTCCATCGGATCGTTGGTCACGCGCTTCGGATTCTTGGTGTAGGCCTGCCAGGCCTTGATGAACTTTTCGTTGCCCGGATCCTTGATCGACTGGAAGTAGTTCCAGGCGGCCAGATGGCCGAGCAGCGGCTTGGTGTCGATGCCGGCGAGTTCTTCTTCACCGACTGAGAACGCGACAACCGGAATGTCGGTCGCCTTGATGCCCTGGTTGCCGAGTTCCTTGTAGAAGGGAACGTTGGCGTCGCCGTTGATGGTGGAGACAACAGCGGTCTTCTTGCCGGCCGAGCCGAACTTCTTGATGTCGGCCACGATCGTCTGCCAGTCACTGTGACCGAACGGCGTGTAGTTGATCATGATGTCTTCCTGCTTGACGCCCTTCGACTTCAAGTAGGCTTCGAGGATCTTGTTGGTGGTGCGCGGATAGACGTAGTCGGTGCCGGCGAGCACCCAGCGCTTCACCTTCTCGTCCTTCATCAGGTAGTCGACCGCGGGGATCGCCTGCTGATTCGGCGCCGCCCCGGTGTAGAACACGTTGCGCTCGCTCTCTTCACCCTCGTACTGCACGGGGTAGAACAGGATCGAGTTCAGTTCCTTGAACACCGGGAGCACGGATTTGCGCGACACCGAGGTCCAGCAGCCGAATACGACGGAGACCTTGTTCTTGGTGATCAGCTCGCGGGCCTTTTCCGCAAACAGCGGCCAGTTCGACGCCGGATCGACCACGACGGCCTCGAGCTTCTTGCCGAGTATGCCGCCCTTCTTGTTCTGCTCGTCGATCAGAAAGAGGACGGTATCCTTCAGCGTGGTTTCGCTGATGGCCATGGTGCCGGAAAGTGAATGCAGCACGCCGACCTTAATGGTGTCGTCGGCCGCTTTGGCATTGGTGAACGCAGCGAGGCCCAAAACCAGACCAGCGGTCGCCGCCAGCCAGCGGCGGCGGCTCAGCGTCGCTATATCGTGGGTAAGTTGTGCAAGCATGAAATGTCATCTCCCTGACGCAGGCGTGAAACGCTGCGAAACGGCCCCAACGGCCGCCTGCGTTAACGGAATCGCAAGAACCATGCCACGGTCTGAGCACAGGGTAAGTCTATAGAACTGCAGTAGAATCTTCCGCTTGCGGAGAAAACGGCAAGAAATCTGCCTATTTTTTGGACCCAGTAAATGTATTCTTTTGCGGCAAACAGTCTATATTTTGGGCAAAATAGGCCATTTGTCTAATTTTACGGCACGAAAATTTGGCGATGCAGGGGCCAACGAGCGTGCGCCTGGCCCGGTGGGACGAGCGAATTTCCGGCTGTTTCTTAACCGCGCCAAGCATATCCGGCGATTTACCTTGAAAGCGCCGCGTTCATGTTCCATATGAGCCCCGTGACCTAGAGAATCATCAGGTCCTTGCGAGCCGCGTGTTCTGATCCCGTTCAACGGTTTCTGGCTTGCCCCTTCAGCCTAGCAAAACCGACGCCCCAAACACGCGGGTGTCTCAGACACCCCCTCGCGCGCTCCTGGCTGTATCGGCCGGGCGTCTGCCTTTTTAATGGAAAGAACCCTCTTTTGACCTCCTTTCAGGATTTCGGCCTTGCCGATCCCATTTCGCGTGCCCTCAAGGAAGAAAATTACCTCACCCCCACACCCATTCAGGCCCAGACCGTCCCCCTCGCAATGACCGGCCGTGACGTCGTCGGCATCGCCCAGACCGGCACCGGCAAGACCGCGGCCTTTGCGCTGCCGATCCTGCACCGCATTCTGGAGAACCGCGTCCGGGTGCAGCCCAAGAGCTGCCGCGTGCTGGTGCTCTCGCCGACCCGCGAATTGTCGGGTCAGATCCTCGACAGCTTCAACGCCTATGGGCGCCACATCCGCCTGACCTCGACGCTGGCGATCGGCGGCGTGCCGATGGGCCGTCAGGTCCGCTCCCTCATGCAGGGCGTCGAAGTCCTGGTCGCCACCCCCGGCCGCCTGCTCGATCTCGTGCAGAGCAACGGCCTCAAGCTGGGCCAGGTCGAGTTCCTGGTGCTCGACGAAGCCGACCGCATGCTCGACATGGGCTTCATCAACGACATCCGCAAAATCGTCGGCAAACTGCCGATCAAGCGGCAGACGCTGTTCTTCTCGGCCACCATGCCCAAGGACATCGCCGAGCTCGCCGAAGCGATGCTGCGCGATCCCGCCCGCGTGGCGGTGACGCCGGTGGCCTCCACCGTCGAACGCATCACCCAGCGCATCATCCAGGTCGATTTCGCCGCCAAAGCGGGGATCCTGGCCCAGCTCCTGAAGCAGGAGCCGGTCGACCGCGCGCTGATCTTCACCCGCACCAAGCATGGCGCCGACAAGGTGGTAAAGGGCCTCGCCAAGGTCGGCATCCGGGCCGACGCCATCCACGGCAACAAGTCGCAGAACAACCGCGAGCGGGCGCTGGCAGCGTTCCGCTCCGGCGAGATCCGCACCCTGGTCGCCACCGACATTGCCGCCCGCGGCATCGACGTCGACGGCATCAGCCATGTGTTCAATTTCGACCTGCCCAACGTGCCGGAAACCTATGTCCACCGCATCGGCCGCACCGCGCGCGCCGGCGCCGAAGGCGTTGCGATCTCGCTGATCGCAGGCGCCGAGGAAATGGGTTATCTGCGCGACATCGAGCGGCTGATCCGCGTGGCGCTGCCCCGCGAAGACCGCCGCACGCCCGGCACGCGCGATACCGCGCCTGCGCCGTCCCAGAAGCCGTCCCAGAACCGGGGCGCACGCTCCGCGCCGCGCGGCCATTCCAATGGCCATGGTCACAGTCATGGCGGCCGGTCGCATGAAGCCGCACCGGGCTCAAAAGGCCCTCGCCGTCCCCGCCGCGGAGGTGGTAATAATGCCGCGTCGCAGCCGACCCGGCATGAGTCGCCGCGTCCGGCGCAGGGTGGCAACAGCGAAGGCATTCAAGGCGTCGCCTTCTTGCATCGCGAGAGCCGCCCGAATACCCAACCCAACCGTACCCATCGGCCGCAGCGCTAGCCTCGATCGATCTGGAGACAAATATGGCTAAAGAAGAGCTGATCCAGTTCGAAGGACTGGTGACCGAAATCCTCCCCGACGCGCGCTACCGCGTGCAGCTCGACGCAGGACACGAAATTGTTGCCTACACCGCCGGTAAAATGAAGAAGAACCGGATCAAGACGCTGGCAGGCGATCGGGTCACGATCGAAATGTCGCCCTATGATCTGGAGAAGGGCCGGCTGATTTTCCGTCACAAGGATGAGCGTCCTTCGACCGGTGCCCCGCGTGGTGCACCGCCGCGTGGCGGCCAGTTCCGCCGCCGGTAACGGGCTTCCCACGACCGACTGCCATCGTGCCCGACAGATGATGTCGGTGCGCGATGGACCGGGCTTGCCCTGTTCAAAAAATCGTGCACGTCAGGATTGTTTTGGACCCCTTGATCGAATAATATTGGGCATCGATTTTCGGCCGGACGACATTAGCTATCCACCGGTACAGCCGGTTTAGACGCTGACGACCCTTCCAAAAATTCGATCTCACCAGCCCATCGAGAGGTGGGCTACGACTAGTATATCTGAGAAGGGACTACCCCCGTGAGCATGGGAACCGTGAAGTGGTTTAACGCAACCAAGGGCTATGGCTTCATCCAGCCGGATGACGGCGGCAATGACGTGTTCGTGCACATCAGCGCTGTCGAACGTGCCGGTCTTGGTACGCTGCGTGAAGGCCAGAAGATCAGCTACGAAATCGTGGCCGATCGTCGCTCTGGCAAATCTTCGGCCGACAATCTGCGCGCCGCTGGATGAGTGATTTTTCAGGACGCCCGGCGCGCCCTTGAAAATTGCTTCGAAATAACGAAAGGCCGCGCCCATGGCGCGGCCTTTTTTTTATGCGTGGCAGAGGCGCGACCCTTGCGCCGCGCGACCTAAGTAGTGGGACAGCTACCAGTGGCGCCAGCCGCAGGCGGCGGATTGAAAACGCACAGTGACTGGCGCGGACGGGTATAGGTGAAATCGCTCAAATTGATTCCTCCCTTCGCCATCACGTAACCGATAGCGGGCTTATATTTGTAGCTCACCTCGCTATAGATCAGATACGTGCCGGCGATCTTCAGCGCATTCGGTACAGTCACGGCGCCTGACGGCGGCGTAGATCCCGACGTGGCGCTCCAGATCTGACGAACGGTGAGGTTCGCGTCAACGTAGAGCTCCACGATCCTGGCGTTCACATCCGCGGCCGAATAGGGCGTCATGATGCTAGTGCTGGCATTGAATATATTAGTCAGCTGGGTCGTGGTGACCGACGTGTTCTGCGACGTCAGATCGGACAGCGTTCGCGCCACCAACGTCACCTTGCGGTCGACCGCGACGCCGGACGAGAACTCGACCGTGCCGAAAAACAGCACCAGCATCAGCGGCACGACCATGGCGAATTCGACGGCGGCGAGACCCCTGGTATCGCCGGACAGGTCGCGCGCGGAGCGCCGCATGCGAAGCCAGATTCTCGTCATCAGACTCATCGCCCTGCCTATCTTGTCTTGGTGCGTTTTCTCAACGCGAACCAGGTCAACTTCGCTCGAAGCCTAGTAAGGTTCATTCTGGAACGCGGCGGTCCCGCTCAACAGCCGCTTGCTTCCGCTCAGATTCGAGATGTCATAGCCGAACTTGGTGACCAGGATCGGCCATTCATAGAATAGCCGCACCATCACGATGTCGCCGGGTCCGCCGGGGCTGTAATTGTTGGGAGCCGCGAAGTTCTTGCTGGCGTCGATCGGGTTGGCGATGTTGACGCTGCTGAACTGCGGATAGCTCTGCACGTCGACGGAGATCTTCGCGCAATCGAACAGCGCGGCGACCTTGCCGCAGACATAGGTCTTGAACTGCGCCTGGGTGTAGGCGGCGTTCTGCGCCTGACCGGTCATGATCATGCGCGCCGAATCCTGCGTCACGGTCTCGAGCACCTGGCTGGCAAAGAACATGAACGCCGTCTCGATGATCGCAAACAGCAGCGCAAAGAACATCGGCGCGACCAACGCGAATTCGACGACGGTCGAGCCGCCCCGATTGCGGCGAAAACGGCGCAACAACTGGCTGAAAGAGCGGATATGCGACGGCATCGAAGCGACCTCAGGCGCGAGCGGAACTGCCGTCATAAGTAGCCGAAACAGATTGTCGAAGTGTTTCGCCCGATCGAAGCAGAACGACCCGCGCCGTTAGGCGGATGTTAACCCTCTACCGCCGGGCGCAAAGCGGCGTGCAGCTCAGCACGTCGGCGCTGCTGCTTCCGCGGTAAACCGTGACCAGTTTGCTATTGCCGGTTGAAGCAATAGCGGTCGTTTTGCTGTCTGCGATGCTGCGCAACGCCAGTGACAAACTCCCGCTCAGGCGTGCTTTTCCAAGAATCTCGACTTCATCAGGCGTCATTTCCAGCGTCGCCGTCTTTCCCAGCACCGCATTTTGCCCGTCTTTTTCCTTGGGGGCCTGGTCGATCGCGAGAACCCGGACATTGGTCAGAACGGTCTGGGAGGAGATGATATCGGGCGGCTGCCCCGCGCCATCGACACTCTGCTGCTTCTCGCGCTTCGACAGAATCACGTCGACGCGGTCGTTCGGCAGAATGAAGCCGCCTGCGCCGGTTTCGGCCGAGATTTCAGTCGAGACGGCCCGCATTCCCGTCGGCAGGATCGCCGCCATGAACCCTGAACCGTTCGCCTTGACCAACTTCTGCTCGCGAATCGGTTCTCCCGCGATGAACGGCATGCGGGCAATGGAGCCAACGATTTGGGTGATGGCCTCGGGCCGGTCCTTCTTGCGAATGAAGCTGCCGCTTGAGGACGATTCGGTCCAGGTCTGCCACTGCAGGTTTTCGGCGGCGACAGTCTGGCCAAGGCCGATGTCATCCTTGGCCACCAGCACATCCACCGTCGGCAATTGTGGTACTGCTGCGACCGGTGCGGGAGCTTCTCTGTCGATACCGCTCGCAAGGTATGCGGCAACACCGCCAGCACTGATTGCGATGGCCAGAACGATAATTCGGGCGGTGTTCATACGCTTTTACTCATACATGACGCAGCGACGCTTCCGGCGCTGAAGCGAGTCTAGCCGGATATAGGTCAAAGCAAGGTTAAGGGAGCGCATCGAAGTCACGTTAACAAACCCCGCTGTCGGGAACCGGACTGACGCCCGACGCTTCGCGTTCCGAACCTATTTCCTGAATGGATAGACCAGTTGCCCGGCGATCTCGGTCGGGAAGGTCGACTGATCGTCGACACCGTAATTGTCCGGCAAGCGGCCTTCGGGCATCCGGAAAGTTCCGAACAGGATGTCCCAGAGCGGAAAGGTGCCCGCGAAATTGGTATTGCCGCCCTCTCCGGGCGCGGTGTGGTGCCAGCGATGGAATACCGGGGTGGCAAGCACGTATTTGAACGGGCCGAGCGTCCAGTTCAGATTGGCGTGAACGAACGCCGAATGGAAAATGTTGAAAGGGCCAAGCCACAGCATCACGTTCGGCGAAATGCCCGCCATCAGCAACGCGACGTCGATCCCGATGGTCCCGAGCAACAGGTTGACGGGGTGAAAGCGCGCCGCCGAAATCCAGTCCACATCCTCGGAGGAATGATGGATGGCGTGGTATTTCCAGAAGCCGCCGCCATGGAACATGCGGTGCAGCCAGTACATCATGAAATCAGCGAGCACCAGGAACAGCACCGCCTGCAGCCACAGCGGCAGCGTCGACAGCGGCCCATGGCCATTGTCATAGAAGGCGATCAGTTCGTCGGCGTCATGAATTTGGAACACCAGGGCGGCGCCGAGCACCAATAGCCCGATCCGGAACACGCGGGCGAACAGCGGCACCAGGAACCAGTAAGCGAGGTCGGTCACCAGCTCGCGCTTGCGCCACCACGGCCGGCCGGGATTGCAGGCCCAGAAATGCGCCAGCACCGAGAACACCAGCGCCAGGGCGATCGTCACCGGCACCACAATGGCCATCGTCTGGCCAAGCATCTCGACGATTTCCAGGCCCAGGAACATGCCGCTTCTTAACACCTTGTGCGATCTGCCGCTCCCGCAGAACTTGATTTCTGCAGGGCTCAGGCGCGCAGCGTGCCGCGATCGGATTGGGCGGTCAATTCCGTCGTGAGGAAAACTTCCGGCAGAAACCCGCCGGGCCACCGCGCCAGATCTTTCCGGCCATGGTTCACCCTCGGATCAAGTCCGAGGGCATGCTTTCCTCGAACGCGCGCTACTGTCGAAACGGATAGGCCAGTTGTCCGCCGATTTCGGCCGGCACCGACCGATCTTCGACGCCGTAATTGTCAGGCAGCTTGTTTTCCGGCATCCGGAACGTTCCGAACAGAATATCCCAGAGCGGGAAGGTGCCGGCAAAATTGGTATTGCCGCCCTCTTCCTGCGAGGTGTGATGCCAGCGGTGGAACACCGGCGTCGCCAGCACATATTTGAACGGGCCGAGCGTCCAGTTCAGATTGGCGTGGACGAAGGCCGAGTGGAAGGTCGTGAACGGCCCGACCCAGAGCATGATGTTGGGCGAGATGCCCGCCATCAACAGGATGACATCCACCATGATCGTTCCGATGAACAGGTTGACGGGGTGAAACCGCGCCGCGGAAATCCACTCGAGATCTTCCGAAGAATGATGGATCGCGTGGTACTTCCAGAAGCCGCCGCTGTGAAACATGCGGTGCAGCCAATACAGCATGAAGTCGGAGGCAACCAGGAACAGCAGCGCCTGCACCCAGAGCGGAAGCGCGGCCAGCGGCCCGTGACCATTGTCGTAGAATGCGACCAGCGCGTCGACGTCATGAATGTTGAAGACAACACCGGCGCCAAGCACCAATAACCCGATGCGGAACACACGGGCGAATACGGGAACGAAGAACCAGTAGCAGATGTCGGTGATGAGTTCGCGCTTGCGCCACCACGGCTTGCCGGGATTGCAGGCCCAGAAATGCGAGAGCACCGTGAACACCAGGGCGAGGCCGATCGTAACCGGCACCACCTTCGCCATGGTCTGGCCCATCATCTCGATGACTTCCAACGGCATACCCGACATGACGGCCTCGCTTGATGGGGAGACCCAAGGGGGTATCACCCTCGCGCTTAAGGAGCGGTGAATCCGGCAATGATTCAGGCGGTCCGCGGCTGCGACAGCAAGGCCCGCAATACTACGCGCATTTTATCAACTGGCTTAATTCCGCGTTTACTCTGAGTGAGAACAGCGAGTTCCCCGCCGTTTTACGCAATCGAATTAACTGCGCCGCAATGGTCGGCTTTTAGGGTGACGTCATGGTCACGGTGCTGAGAACGCCGGCGAGACCAAATGATAGTTCGACCAGCCACGTGTACACAGGAGTTATCTATTATGAAGAATCTCGTTTCGCGTTTCGTCAAGGATGAGTCCGGCGCGACTGCCATCGAATACGGCCTGATTGCCGCCGGTATTGCGATCGCGATCATCACCGCCGTTCAGGGCGTCGGCGGCAAGCTGTCGACCAACTTCGGCACGATCTCGACCTCGCTGAAATAAGCGATCGTCGCAATCTGCTTCAAAGGCCCCGGGGTCACCCGGGGCCTTTGTCGTTTGCGCGACTTAGGGGTCGTTTCCGAGACGCGGGGTTTTTGCGGGGTCCGTCTCGTGCGGGCCGTTTTCCGATTGTTCACTTCTGGTCGATAGGTTCGCCGGATGCTGGAACGTCTTCTTTCAGGTCTTCCCGGCCTTCGCGTTGGCAGCACGGGCTGTGTGAATCCATGATCCTCGATATTGCCCGCCTCATGCTGTTTCCGGCCCTGATGGCATTCGCGGCCGCGAGCGACCTTTTCACCATGACGATTTCGAACCGGATATCGCTGGCCCTGGTGGCCGGCTTTCTGGTTCTGGCGCCGCTGGGCGGAATGGGCCTGAACGATTTCCTGATGCATCTCGGCGCCGGCGCCACTGTCCTCGTCGTGGCCTTTGGCTGTTTCGCGATGGGCTGGGTCGGCGGCGGCGATGCCAAGGTCGCGGCTGGGGTAGCGCTCTGGTTCGGCTTCGATCACCTGCTCAACTATCTGCTCTATGCGTCGCTGCTCGGCGGCGCCCTGACGCTGCTGCTGCTCTATGCCAGGCAATGGCCGCTCCCCCGGCCGCTCACGGGCCAGGCCTGGCTGCTCCGCCTCCACGACAAACAGACCGGAATCCCCTACGGCATCGCGCTCGCGATCGGCGCGTTGATGGTCTATCCGGAGACCCAGTGGATCAAGTCGATCGACGTCACGCACCTCGCAATGCATTGATCCTTCGAACGGTAACGCACCGTTAAGGCAATTTACTCACGCCTCATTAACCATGCTTTGACGAATAGCTGGTCAACTCCCATCACGGCGGCGGAAGCGTCGCGGCGTAATGTGGAAAGTGAAGCGTATGAATACCGCTCGCATTGTCGTTTTGACCATCGCCATGGGCGCTGGCGGCACGGCCGCAAATCCGGCCAGCGGATCCGACCACCAGCCAGCCGCGCCCGAGCCGGCCGCGCAGCTGCAGACCATCGATATTCTGGTCGCCAAGGGCGACATCGGCCTCGGTCAGTCGCTCAAGCCCGAGGATATGCAATGGCAGAGCGGCACGCTGTCGCTGGCGCTGCGCAGCATCGCGGACATCAACATGGTCGAGAACAAGACGGACGGCCAACCCATCCGGCGCGGCGACAGCATCAGCCTCGTCAGATACGGCGTGGCCAGCCAGCAGTCGATGCAGAAGTGACCGAAAGGACGCACGTTATGAAGTGCAGGGGAAATCAGCCGATGCTGCGGACATTTATCGTCCGCGCCCTGTCGTTCTCGGCGGTCGCAGCGCTGACGCTCAATCCGGCCCTGACGCCGGTCAAGGCAAGCGACTATCGCGCCGCGGCGCCCGCCGCCATGGACGGCCAGATGAACGCGCGCGCGGTTTCGCTCGGGATCGGAAAGTCGATCGTGATCGACCTGCCGCGCGACATCAAGGACGTGTTGGTGGCCGATCCGAAGATCGCCAACGCCGTCGTCCGCTCCTCCCAGCGCGCCTACATCATCGGCGCGGCGGTGGGGCAGACCAACATCATATTCTTCGATTCGGCGGGCCAGCAGATCGCGGCCTATGACATTGCGGTCACGCGCGACCTCAACGGCGTGCGCGCCGCACTGAAACAGACGCTTCCGAACTCGGACATCCGTATCGACGGCGTCGGCGACGGCGTGGTGCTGACCGGCACGGCGGCAAGCCCGATCGACGCGCAGCAGGCCTTCGATCTGGCCTCCCGCCTCGCCGGCGGCACCGACAAGGTCGTCAATTCGATCGCCGTCCGCGGCCGCGACCAGGTGATGCTGAAGGTGACGGTTGCCGAAGTCGCGCGCAACATCATCAAGCAGATGGGCATCGACCTTACGGCCAGCATGACCTACGGCACGGCGGTGGTGAACTTCAGCAACGCCAACCCGTTTACCGCCTATGGCCGCCCGCTGGTCGCAGCTAACGCCGCATCGGGAACGTTCGGCGGCGGCAACGTCCCGTCGGTGACGGCTACCCTTCGCGCCATGGAAAGCGCCGGCGTGGTGCGGACGCTGGCCGAACCCAATTTGACCGCTATTTCCGGTGAGTCCGCCACCTTCATCGCCGGCGGCGAGTTTCCCGTTCCCGCAGGCTATTCCTGCGACCCGGTCACGCGCGTCTGTACGACCCAGATCCAGTTCAAGAAGTTCGGCATTTCGCTCAATTTCACGCCGGTCGTGCTGACCGAAGGCCGTATCAGCCTGCGGGTGATGACCGAGGTATCCGAACTGTCGAACGAGAACTCGATCACGCTGACCCAGTCGGTGAGCTCCACGAGCACCAACTCGCTGACCATTCCCTCGATCAAGACCCGCCGCGCGGAGACAACGCTTGAAATTCCCTCGGGCGGCGCGATGGCGATGGCCGGCCTGATCCAGGAACAGACCAAGCAGGCCATCAATGGCTTTCCGGGTCTGGCGCAATTGCCGGTGCTCGGCACGCTGTTCCGCAGCCGCGACTTCGTCAACAGCCAGACCGAGTTGATGGTCCTGGTGACGCCCTACGTGGTTCGCGCGGTGGCGCAGAAGGATCTTTCGCGCCCCGATGACGGATTCGCCAACGCCTCCGATCCGCAGACCGATCTGCTCGGCAGCATCAATCGCGTCTACGGCGTTCCGGGCCGCAGCAATGAGCCGGGACGGAAATATCGCGGCACCTACGGCTTTATTACGGACTGAGGCGGGACGATGACACGACAAAGCACATCCGCAATAACCGCCGGCCGCAAGCGCGCTCTCCGCCTCGCGGGAGCGCTGATCGGTCTGGCCGTGGTGCTGGGCGCCTGCAAGCACACCGACCCGGTGGCGACCGCAAGCGTGCCGGACGATTATCGCCTGCGCCATCCGATCGCGATTCAGGAAGCCGATCGCACGGTGATCGTATTCGTCGGCCGTGGCCGCGGCGGACTTTCCGCGAACCAGCGCTCCGATGTGATGGGAATGGCCCAGACCTGGCTCAAGGAGGGTACCGGCGGCATCACCATCGACATGCCCACCGATACGCCGAACGCGCGCGCTGCCAGCGAATCATTGCGCGAGATCCAGGCGACGTTCGCCGCCGCCGGCGTCCCGCCGCGCGCGGTCGCCATACGCCAGTATCGTCCCGAGGACCCCAGGCACATGGCGGCGATCCGGCTGACCTATCCGAAGATCTCGGCCACCGCCGGTCCCTGCGGCCTGTGGCCCGACGACCTCGGACCGTCCGTCAACAACAGGGGCTATTTCGAAAACAAGCCCTATTACAATCTCGGTTGCTCCAATCAGCGCAATCTTGCCGCGATGGTCGATAATCCGTCGGATCTCGTGCAGCCGCGTGAGGAGACGCCCGCTTATACGCCGCGGCGCAACATCGCCTTCGACAAATATCGCAAGGGTACGTCAACCACGACCACCTATCCCGAAGCCGACAAGGCCAAACTCAGCGATACAGGCAAATGATCAGCTACTCGCGCCAGACCCCCGAACAGCAGCCGGACGGCCCGCCGCCGTCGACGGAAGATCACATCGCGCCGGCGCCGCGGGTGTCCGTCCAGGCATTCTGCGAGACGGTGGAAACCGCTGCCGCCGTGCAATCGGCCGGCGAAGACCGCCGCCTCGGCAAGGCTCATTTGAAGATCCAGATGGGCGGCATGGCCGCCGCCATCGAGGCCTATCGCTCCGCGCCGACACCGAACGTGATCATTCTGGAAACCGAAGGCCGCAACGATATCCTGCTCGGCCTCGATCAGTTGGCCACCGTGTGCGACGCCGGAACGCGCGTGATCGTGATCGGCCGCATCAACGACGTCACGCTGTACCGCGAGCTGGTGCGCCGCGGCGTCAGCGACTATGTGATCGCCCCGGTCACCGCCATCGACGTCGTCCGGGCGGTCTGCAACCTGTTCTCGGCGCCCGAAGCCAAGGCGGTCGGCCGCATCATTGCCGTGGTCGGCGCCAAGGGCGGCGTCGGCTCGTCCACCGTCGCGCATAACGTCGCCTGGGCGATCGCCCGCGATCTGGCGCTGGATTCGGTGGTCGCCGATCTCGACCTCGCCTTCGGCACCGCCGGCCTCGACTACAACCAGGACCCGCCGCAGGGCATCGCGGACGCGGTGTTCTCGCCCGACCGGGTCGATACCGCCTTTCTCGACCGCCTGCTGTCGAAATGTACCGACCATCTCAGCCTGCTCGCGGCGCCAGCGACGCTCGACCGGGTCTATGATTTCGGCGCCGACGCTTTCGATGCGATCTTCGATACGCTTCGCACCACGATGCCCTGCATCGTGCTCGATGTTCCCCATCAATGGTCGGGATGGACCAAACGCGCGCTGATCGCAGCCGACGATATTCTGATCGTGGCGGCCCCCGATCTGGCCAATCTGCGCAACACCAAGAACATCTACGACCTCTTGAAGGCGTCGCGGCCGAACGACCGCGCGCCGCTCTACTGCCTCAACCAGGTCGGCATTCCGAAGCGCCCCGAGATCCCCGCCAGCGAATTCGCCAAGGCCATCGAGAGCCAGCCGATCGCCACGATCCCGTTCGAGCCGCAGATGTTCGGCTCGGCCGCCAACAACGGCCAGATGATTGCGGAAATCTCCGCCAATCACCGGACCACCGAGATGTTCCTGCAGATTGCGCAGCGGTTGACAGGCCGCGGCGAGACCAAGAAGCCGAAGGGGTCGTTCCTGTCGCCCCTGATCGAGAAGTTGCGGGCCAAGAAGTAATCCGTCCGCGTGGAGTACGATCGTGTTTGGTAAGCGTAGCGGAGACAACGACACGCGGGCGCCGAAGCCCGCCATTCACGCGCCGGAACCCTCCGGCGTGGCGGCCGTTTCGCGCGAAATGGCCGCGCCGACCGTCTCTTCCCCGCCGATCGCGCCCTCGAAACCGCCGCCGGCGCCCGCCATGGAAGCGCGGCGCTCCGACAATTATTACCAGGTCAAAGCCACGATCTTCGGCGCCCTGATCGAGGCGATCGACCTTGCCCAGCTCGCCAAACTCGACGGCGAGTCGGCGCGCGAGGAAATCCGCGACATCGTCAACGAGATCATCGCGATCAAGAACATCGTGATGTCGATTGCCGAGCAGGAAGAGCTGCTCGACGACATCTGCAACGACGTGCTCGGTTACGGTCCGCTGGAGCCGCTATTGTCGCGCGACGACATCGCCGACATCATGGTCAATGGTGCCGGCACGGTGTTCATCGAAGTCGCCGGCAAGATCCAGAAGACCGGCATCCGGTTTCGCGACAACCAGCAACTGCTCAACATCTGCCAGCGCATCGTCAGCCAGGTCGGCCGGCGCGTCGACGAATCATCGCCGATCTGCGACGCGCGTCTGGCCGACGGCTCCCGCGTCAACGCCATCGTGCCGCCGCTGGCAATCGACGGGCCCGCGCTCACCATCCGCAAATTCAAAAAGGACAAGCTGACCCTCGAGCAGCTGGTCAAGTTCGGCGCGATCTCGCCGGAAGGCGCGGAAATCCTCCAGATCATCGGCCGCGTCCGCTGCAACGTGCTGATCTCCGGTGGCACCGGCTCCGGCAAGACCACGCTCTTGAACTGCCTGACCCAGTTCATCGAGCATGACGAGCGCGTCATCACCTGCGAAGACGCCGCCGAGCTTCAGCTGCAGCAACCGCACGTGGTGCGGCTGGAAACCCGGCCACCCAACATCGAGGGCGAAGGCCAGGTCACGATGCGCGAACTGGTCCGCAACTGCCTGCGTATGCGGCCCGAACGCATCATCGTCGGCGAAGTCCGCGGACCCGAGGCGTTCGACCTGCTGCAGGCGATGAACACCGGCCACGACGGCTCGATGGGGACGCTGCACGCCAACAACCCGCGTGAAGCCCTGTCGCGCTGCGAATCGATGATCACGATGGGCGGATTTTCGCTGCCGTCCCGCACCATTCGCGAGATGATCTGCGCCTCGATCGACGTCATCGTGCAGGCCGCGCGTCTGCGCGACGGCTCGCGGCGCATCACCCACATCACCGAGGTGATGGGGATGGAAGGCGATACCATCATCACCCAGGACCTGTTCCTGTATGACATGATCGGCGAAGACGCCAACGGCAAGATCATCGGCAAGCATCGCTCGACCGGCATCGGACGCCCGCGGTTCTGGGAACGCGCACGATATTATGGCGAGGAGAAGCGGCTCGCGGCCGCGCTCGATGCCGCCGAAGTCACAGCTGAACCCGGAGCACGCTGATGTCCATTCAAGCGCTCGCACTGGCTTTTCTCGCATTCACCGCGATCGGCGGCATCGCCTGGGTCTTCGTCTACCCGATGCTGTCCGGCGAGAAGAAAGCGGAATCGCGCCGCGCCTCGATCGCGCGGTCCGAACCCGCGGCAGCGCGTCAGGCCGACAAGAGCCAGCGCTCACGCCGCGAACAGGTCGAGGGATCGCTCAAGGATCTCGAGTCGCGCCGGCTGAAGGAAAAATCCGTTCCCCTGAGCACGCGCATCACCCAGGCCGGACTTTCCTGGTCGACGCAGAAGTTCTGGGTCATCTCCGGCGTCCTGGCTGCGGTCGCCGGCTTCGCCGCGTTCAGCGTCGGCGGCGGCGTTTTGGGCGCCGTCGGCATGGCCTTCGGCGCGGGCTTCGGGCTGCCGCGCTGGCTGCTGGGCTATCTCAAGAAAAAGCGCGAAAAGGCATTTTTGAAAGCGCTGCCGGACGCCGTCGACGTCATCGTCCGCGGCATCAAGGCCGGACTGCCGCTGTTCGAATCGATCAAGGTGGTCGCGGCCGACTCGCCGGAGCCGCTGAGGAGCGAGTTCCTGGCCATCATCGAGACCCAAGCCATCGGCATGCCGCTCGGCGAGGCCTGTGCGCGTCTTTATGAAAGGATGCCGGTGCCGGAAGCCAACTTCTTCGGCATCGTGATCGCGATCCAGCAAAAATCGGGCGGCAACCTGTCGGAAGCGCTCGGCAACCTTTCGAAGGTGCTGCGCGACCGCAAGAAGATGGCGGAGAAAATTCAGGCGATGTCGATGGAAGCCAAGGCCTCCGCCGCCATCATCGGCTCTCTGCCGCCGGTCGTGATGGTGCTGGTCTGGATTACAACGCCCGAGTACATCTCGCTGCTGTGGACCGACCGGCTCGGCCAATTCATGCTTGTGTGCTGCGTTGGCTGGATGACGATCGGCGTCCTCGTGATGAAGAAAATGATCAACTTCGACTTCTGACGGTGTGACATGGTTGAGTTCCTCATAAACAAGATGCACGACGCCCGGTTCATGACCATGTTCCTGGCCGCCATTGCCGCGACCCTGACCGCCTACACGCTGGTCACGCCGCTGTTTGCCGGCGAAGGCCTCGCCAAGCGCATGAAAGCGGTCGCCAGCGAGCGCGAACGAATCCGGCAGCGCGAGCGCGACCGTCTTGCAAAAACGGAAAAAGTATCGCTGCGCCAGAGCCCGAAGCAGCTGGTATCCAAGGTGGTGGAAGACTTCAACCTGACCAAATGGCTGGCACAGGAAGCCGCGCGCGACAAGCTGATCATGGCCGGCTACCGCGGCCACGCCCCCTACGTCACATTCCTGTTCGCCCGCGCGGTGACGCCGATCGTGCTTTTCATCGGCGCGGTCCTCTACGTCTTCGTGATCACGCACATGGACAAATCGATGCCGGTCAAGATCGGCATCTGCGTCGGCGCGGCCTATTTCGGGCTGCAGGCGCCGATGCTGTTCCTGCAAAACGCGATCACCAAGCGCCAGCTTTCCGTCAAGCGCGCGTTCCCCGACGCGCTCGACCTGCTGTTGATCTGCATCGAGTCCGGCATGTCGGTCGAAGTCGCCTTTCGCAAGGTCTCCACCGAAATCGTCTCGCAATCGGTGGCGCTGTCGGAAGAATTCGCGCTGACCACGGCCGAACTGTCCTATCTGCAGGACCGCAAGGTGGCCTACGAGAACCTGGCGAAGCGTACCGGCCTCGACGGCGTCAAATCGGTCTGTCTGGCCTTGCAGCAGTCCGAACGCTACGGAACGCCGCTCGGCCAGAGCTTGCGCGTGATGGCGCAGGAAAACCGCGACATGCGCATGAACGAGGCCGAGAAGAAGGCGGCCGCCTTGCCGCCGAAGCTGACCGTGCCGATGATCCTGTTCTTCCTGCCGTGCCTGTTCATCGTCATTCTCGGGCCGACCTACATCAAGCTGCAGACGACGACGATCCTCTGACGATTCTCTAAGCATCATCGGTTCTGATCGAATCAGTACCGATAGCTGCTTTGGCGCGCTTTCTACCGCAGATAAGCACGCAAACCGCGTAAACTCGATTGCTGTGCGAACCGGCAGCCACCCCGGATCGAGTCCGGGGAGCATGCTCCGCTCGAAAGCGTTCTAAATCGGGATTAGTCCGGCGGAAAATCTGGATTGAGCGGTCCGGGCCGATCGGTCCGCCGCGCGGCTGTCAGTCGGGCCGGTTGAGCGCGGCCACCGGGACGGTCTTGCCGCCGCGCGGATCCTTGCGGCTCAGCATTTCCCGCAAATAGGCCACGTTCGCCGCGGCCTCCTCGGACGGCAGATCGCCCTTGGCGATGGTCTCGGCCTCGGCGAAGCGACCCTGCAGGCCGACCACCAGCGCCAGATTCTGCCGCACCCGCGCGTCCGCCCGCGGATTGCCATAGGCCCGCCGCAGCGTCGCCTCGGCGTCGGGCAATTCGCGCGTCAGCATGTAGGAGAGGCCGAGATTGGACAGCACCGACGGTTCTTCCGGCGCGATCTTCAGCGCGCTGGCGTAATAGCGGCGGGCTTCGTCGTGCTTGGCGAGCTTGTCGAGCACGGTGCCCTGCACCGAGAGGATGCGCCAGTCGGGATTGTCGGGCGAATGGGCGCGGCTGAGGACGTCGAAGGCGGCTTGCGAATTGCCGTTGTCGGCGAGCGCACGGCCATAGCCGGCGAGCAGCGCCTTGTTGCCGGGATGAGCGATGGTTGCCTGTTCGAGAACGGCGGCGGCCTGCGAACGCTGGCCCGAGGCACGCAGCGCCTGGCCATAGGCCAGGGCGGCATTGGCATCCTTGGGATTGGCGCGATAGCGCTCGCCATAGACTTCGACGGCACGACGCGGATCGTCGGGAATGGCGGGAGCGGCGGCGCTGCTGGACTTCTGGGTCAGCGCGCCCGTCACATCGGACATGGTCTGGCAGCCGCCAAGGCCTGCGGCCAAAATCGCCGTCACGGCCGCGGAAGCGAGAAACCGGGCAAGATTGGGCCGGACAAGGCTGGATGATGGACGCATGGCACTTCAACTCACGATTTCGGGTGGAGCCGAACACGCCAGCAATAGTCTGTTAACCCTAACGGCTGGTTAATCGGCAGGCGTGAGTTGCGGCTCTGCGTTGGGGCCCCGGCGGATTTTCACCCACAATTTTGCAGCTTCACCATTGAAGTCACACGAATATCCTGCAAGCTCGGCAGCTGACCGAGCCCGCTCCTTTTCCGCGAGACCAGCATGAATTCCCCGTTCGAGACCGCGCCCGCCGCCTCCAGCATTCCGATTTATTTTGCCACCAGGGCAACATGGGCCACGGTCAGCAAGGAGCTTCCTCCACACGCCCAGCAATTTGCTCTCGCCAACGATTTTTCCGCCAAGCCCGGCAAGTGCCTGACGCTCCCCTCGCCCGACGGACAGATTGCGCAGGTCATCTTCGGTCTCGAGGAGGAAGGCAGCAAATCCCGTGACCTGTTCCGGCCCGGCGCGCTGCCCGGCCTGCTGCCACCTGGCGTCTATCGCTTCGCCAATGCGCCGCACGACACGCGCCTTGCGACGCTCGCTTTCGCGCTCGGAAGCTATCGCTTCGGCCGCTATCGCAAGGCGGACCGCCCCGATGTTCGGCTGGTGCCGCCCGATGGCGTCGACATATCAGACATCACGCGGATGGCGGAAGCGGCCTCGCTGGCGCGCGACCTCATCAATACGCCGTCGAACGATATGGGCCCGGAAGAGCTGGCGGCAGCCGCCGAGCAACTCGCGGCTCGCTTCGGCGCAAGCTTCAAGGCCATCGTCGGCAACGAACTGATCGAGCAGAATTTCCCGCTGATCCACGCCGTCGGCATGGCCTCGACGCGCGCGCCGCGGCTGATCGATATGAGCTGGGGCGATCCTGCGCATCCCAAGGTGACGCTGGTCGGCAAAGGCGTGTGCTTCGACACCGGTGGGCTCGACCTGAAGCCTTCCAGCGGCATGTTGATCATGAAGAAGGACATGGGAGGTGCGGCCAACGTGCTGGCGCTGGCCCAGATGGTGATGGACGCGAAGCTGAAAGTCCGGCTGCGGGTGCTGATCCCCGCGGTCGAGAACGCGGTGGCCGGCAACGCCTTCCGTCCGCTCGACATCTTCAAGTCACGCAAGGGACCGACGGTGGAAATCGGCAACACCGACGCCGAGGGCCGATTGGTGCTGGCCGACGCGCTGGCGCTGGCCGACGAGGAAAAGCCCGATCTGCTGGTGGATCTCGGAACGCTCACCGGCGCGGCGCGGGTCGCACTGGGGCCGGATTTACCGCCCTTTTACACCAATGATGAGACGCTGGCGCAGGACGTCGCGCGTTTCGCCAAAGGAGAGCAGGATCCGTTGTGGCGCATGCCGCTGTGGCCGGCTTATGATTCGTGGCTGGATTCGAAAGTCGCCGACATCAACAACGCGCCGTCGGGCGGCTTTGCCGGGTCGATCACCTGTGCGCTTTTCCTGCAGCGTTTCGTCACCGACGCCAAGAGCTGGCTGCATGTCGATATCTACGGCTGGACGCCGTCGGCAAAACCCGCACGACCCGAAGGCGGCGAATGCCAGGCCGCGCGCGCAATCTACAAACTGTTGAGCGAACGCTATGGATGATCCGCGCCTGACCCCGGCACGCCCGGACCTCGCCGCCAAATATCTCGAGGGCAAGGTCGAGGCGGCGCGCTTTGTGACCGGCGAGGCATTCTCTGTGGTCGAAGCAATCGCGCCGCTGCGCGAGGCGCCGGCCGGCGATGCCGCGCTGCTGACGCAGGCGCTGAAGGGCGAGCGCGTCACGATCTACGACCGCAACGGCGAAGGCTTTGCCTGGGGCCAGCTCGACAGCGACGGCTATGTCGGCTGGATCCCCGATGCCGCGCTCGGCAAGCCAGCGGCCACACCAACACACAAGATCACGGCGTTGCGGACCTTTGCGTTTCGGGCCGCCTCGATCAAGCAACCGCCGCGCGACACGCTGTCGATGGGGGCCCTCGTCACCGTGGCGCGCGAAGACGGCGCGTTCGCCATCACGCGTGAAGGCTGGTACCTGCCGCGCCGGCATGTCGGCCGCCTGGACACGATGGAGCAGGATTTCGTCGCGGTCGCCGAACGCTTCGTCGGCACGCCCTATCTGTGGGGTGGCAAGAGCAGCCTTGGCATCGACTGCTCCGGCCTGGTGCAGATCGCACTCAACGCCGCCGGCACCGGCTGCCCGCGCGATAGCGACATGCAGCAGGACGGACTCGGCCGGGCGCTATCGCCAGCGGAAATGAAGAAGTTACAGCGCGGCGACCTGATCTTCTGGAAGGGTCACGTCGCAATCGTGCGCGACGCCAGCACCATCGTCCATGCCAACGCGCATCACATGGCAACGGCGATTGAAGGCACGCTCGAAGCCATCGCCCGCATCAAGGCCGCGGGCAGCGACGTCACGTCGATCAAGCGGCTGGCGTAAACTTGCTTCACCTCTCCCATCGGGAGAGGTCGAATTGCGCAGCAATTCGGGTGAGGGGTTGAGGTCCCCCGATAGTCCAGAGCCCCTCACCCGGCGCTACGCGCCGACCTCTCCCCGATGGGAGAGGTAAGACCGAGGGCCTTTTGGCCGGTACCGCAGGGCCAAAATCAAAATCTCGAAAACAACCCCATGCAAACAAAGGAACCCCATGCAAACAAAGGATAAATTCGATTTGAGAAATTGAGGTATTCAGATACTTAAAATACGCAAATGAGACAGATTGTTCCATCGTCACGGCCCAACCTGATCTCCTCCCGCTCTAGCGGTGAGCTTTCAGGAGGTTGTCCATCTAGTCCGGACCGAGGAAGCTGAGGTTACGAAGCTTCAGTGTACCGGCGCGCCGAAGACCTTGATGTACAATTCGCGCACCGCGCGGAGGACTTCCTTTTCCTTGAGGCCAGTGACGCTCATGATGGCGTCGTGCAAGACGCCATCAGTCCCATGGTAAAGCAGGCGCGCCATGAGTTCCGGCTCTGAAAGTTTGATCTGACCGCTGTCGACGCTGTCGCGCACCGCAGCCGATATCCGCGTAATGACTTTCTCATTGATCCGACGGCAAAACTCCAGGGCCTGCGCATCGGCCGACCTGTAGATGACACGATGGAGTTCCGCATGTTGAAGAGCGTGTCCGACCAGCTGCTCGAAGATCGTCCATAGGACGGCGTGCCAGTCGCGTTGCTTTCCGTCGTCGGCAAGCGCCGTCTCGGTAATCTTGAGGAAGCCCTCGACGTATTGCTCCCACAGACTGCCGACGATCTGGTCCTTCGACTTGAAGTATAAATAGAACGTACCCTTCGATACGCCCGCGCGCGCGGTGATGTCATCGACCGTCGCATTCGAGATGCCCTTTTTTGCAAAAACACTGCGCGCTGCTTCCAGCAATTCGCCTTTGCGTTCCTTCGGACGTTTGGTCGGTCCGGTTGATCGCGCTGCCACGTCTCGGCTTCCTTCCTGTGAGTGCCAACAAATCATAATGACCAACAGTCATAATCTCTTGACACAAACTGACCGCCGGTCATAATCCGGCGAATACAAACTGACGACCAGTCATAATTCATCGCAGCGACGAATCCAACAGCCTGACCGCTGCGGGAAGCGCCGGCTGCTGGCCGATGCAAACGGATAGGGAAACGCATGAACGTGGAGAGCTTGATTTGGATGGCAGCCGGAATCGCCGGTATTGGTTCTGTTCTGGCGCTGGTTGGTTACCTCAAGCGCGAACCTCTGCCGATGAACGACGCCACGCGGAAGCGGGCACGCGGGTCATTCCTGCTGTTGTCGCAGGGGACGACGCACTATCTGGAAGAAGGTGCAGTCGACGGCGAAACCGTCGTGCTGGTTCCGGGGGCAACGCTGTCGCTCTGGATCTGGGATGGGTTGGCCGAGCGCCTTGCAGCCGCCGGATACCGGGTCATTCGCTATGACCTGCTCGGCCGTGGTTACTCCGATCGGCCCAGGATCGTCTACGGACCGGATACATTTGATCGTCAGCTCGAAGACCTTCTCGCCGCGCTAAACGTGAAAGCGCCGGTCCATCTGGTCGGACTCGCATTCGGTTGTCCGATTATTGCCGAATTCGCACGCCGGCATCCATCGGCGGTCAAGCAACTCTGCCTTCTCGCGCCAGATGGATTTGGCGTGGCGCTATCCTCCTCAAAGCGCTTCGTGCATCTGCCCCTTATCGGAGCGTATTTCTTCAGGCTCGTTGGTGACAAAACGCTGGAGCAACGGCTGGCGGCATATTCACCGGATCCTGCGGTGATCGAGCGCGTGCGCGCGCAATATTTGCCCGAACTGAAATTCAAGGGCTTCAAGCGCGCGCTGCTGTCGTCGATCCGCAACATGCCGATTCACGATGCGCGGTCGCTTTACCACAAGGCGGATGCGCTTCTCAAAACGACGTTGATCTGGGGCAAGGCTGACCGGGTGACACCCATGCCCGACGAGTCTGAACTCCTGAGCGTATTTCCCAGGGCCGACCGTGTTCTCCTCGACGGCATGGGCCATCTGCCGCATCACGAGCAGCCGGATTTGACGGCGAGCATGGTTCTAAAAGCGCTTCGCGGCGAAGTGGCAGCTACGGCATCGACCAAACAAGCATTCGCATAGGTGGGCAGCGCGGTTCAATCGCGCACCCAGACCCAACCCTCCCCGTACCTGGAGATTCTTCCGATGACCATCGATGCCTTGAAGCAGGAAGCCTGTGATCTGATTGACGACCTCAAGACCGATCTCCTCGGCGTGAGTCACAAAATCCATGCCACCCCCGAAATCGCTTTCGAGGAACGCTTCGCGTCGCAACTGCTGTGCTCGGTTGCGGAGTCCGAGGGCATCCAGATGACGCGGGGCGCTTATGGCATCGAAACAGCCTTTGCCGGAGACTTCGGCAAAAGTGATGTACCGCGGGTCGCGCTGATATCCGAATACGACGCGCTACCCGGACTCGGGCACGCCTGCGGTCACAACGTCATCGCAACGGCAGGGCTCGGCGCCGTCCTTGCGCTTCACCGCATGAGAGAACGGCTACCCGGCGCCGTCAGATATTTGGGGACGCCTGCCGAGGAGCGTGGCTGCGGCAAGGAAATCATGGCGCGCAACGGCGCATTCGATGGCGTTGAAGCCGCGATGATGGTTCATCCTGCAGGCATCAACGTCAAAGCTCTCCGCTGCATCTGCATATCGGAGGCGACGATCGTCTACACGGGACGCGCGGCGCATGCCGCGGTGTTTCCCGAAATGGGGCTCAACGCGCTCGATGCCATCACATTGTCCTATCAAGCGATCGCGCAACTGCGACAGCACATCCGGTCCTCGGAGCGCATCCACGGCGTCATCACCGCGGGCGGCGTCGCCCCGAATACCGTTCCCGATTCGACGACCGCCATCTATTTCGTGCGTGCGGCCGATGCTGAAGCGTTGGCGAAACTGAAGCCGCGCGTTCAGGCCTGCTTTGATGCAGGGGCGCTGGCGTCGGGTTGCACGGTTGACGTTCAATGGTCTCCGGTCGATTACCTCGACATGGTTGTCAACGAGCCTTTGGCTGATGCTTATGTCAGCAATGCGACTCGACTTGGCCGCTGCGAATTCGTCCCTTACGAGCGGCTTCCACTCGCCGGCTCCGATATGGCGAATGTGAGTCATCGGGTGCCGGTGCTGCACCCGCTCATCTCCATGTCACCCCCAAATGTCATGCTGCACGATCCCGCGTTTGCAACATGGGCTCGTTCCGAGGAGGGCGACAAGACAGCCATTGATGGCGCGAAAGCGCTCGCCATGACGGCGATCGACTATTTTTGCAAGGCTGAGCTCCGCGAAGATGTTTCAAACGCGTTCAGGCAGACGGCTTCTCACCGGAAAAAAACGCTCGCGATCGTTTGCGGGCGGTAAAAAAGAGACGAACTTCAACCCGGGATGGCAACGATCAAATCCGGGAGGATGGTCGGCAGATCGCGGAGTTTCGCGTCGGGAGTTTGGCGCCAGAACCCGTTCGCCTGACGCGCTACCTGGCCACTAAACCTCGACCGTCCCGTCGGGCACGGCTTCGATCCGGAACGCGGCGGCGAACAGGGCGCGGGTGTAGTCGCTCTGTGGATTCTTGAACAATTCGGCCGCCGGTCCCTTCTCCACCACCTTGCCGTGACGCATCACGATCAGATGGCTCGCCAAGGAGGCGACCACGCGCAAATCATGCGAGATGAACATGTAGGTCAGGTCGCGCTTGCGCTGCAGCTCGCGCAGCAAGTCCACCATCTGCGCCTGGAACAGCATGTCGAGCGCGCTGGTTGGTTCATCCAGCACGACGAAATTCGGCTCCAGCACCACCGCGCGCGCGATCGAGATGCGCTGGCGCTGGCCGCCGGAGAATTCATGCGGATAGCGGAACCGCGTCTTGGGATCGAGGCCCACGTCCTTCAGCGCCTTGATCACGCGCGTCTCGCGTTCCTCATAGCTCAATTTGGGCTGATGCACGGTCAGGCCCTCGGCGATGATGTCGCCGACCGACATCCGCGGGCTGAGCGCGCCGAACGGATCCTGAAACACGATCTGCATGTCGCGGCGGAACGGCAACATGGCCTTGAAACGCAGACCCTGGATATCCTTGCCGAGGAACACGATCGGCCCGTCCGACGAGATCAGCCGCAGCAGCGCGAGGCCGAGCGTGGTCTTGCCGGAACCGGACTCGCCGACAACGCCGAGCGTCTCGCCCTTGCGCACCGCAAGGCTGACGCCATCCACCGCCTTGATATGGTCGACCGTTCGGCGCAGCAGGCCGCGCTTGACCGGAAACCAGACCTTCAGATTATCCGCCGACATCACCACCGGCGAATCGGGCCGCGGCGGCGCCGGGTCGGGCTTTGGTTCGGCCGCGAGCAAGTCTCGTGTGTATGAATGCTTCGGCGCCGTAAAAACCTGTTCCACCGGCCCCTGCTCGACGATCTTGCCGCCATTCATGACGCAGACGACGTCGGCGATGCGGCGGACGATGCCAAGATCGTGGGTGATGAACAGCATGCTCATGCCGAGCCGCGTGCGGATTTCGGCCAGCAGCGCCAGGATCTGGGCCTGCACCGTGACATCCAGCGCCGTGGTCGGTTCGTCCGCGATCAACAGGTCCGGCTCGTTGGCGAGCGCCATCGCGATCATGACGCGCTGGCGCTGGCCGCCGGACAATTGATGCGGATAGCTTTGCAGCCGCCGGTCCGGATCGGGAATGCCGACCTGGGTCAGGAGTTCGAGCGTGCGCGCCCGCGCCATCGCGCCGCGGACGCCGTTGTGGAGAGACAGTATCTCGCCGATCTGCGCCTCGATCGTATGGAGCGGATTGAGCGAGGTCATCGGCTCCTGGAAGATGATCGAGATGTCGTTGCCGCGGATTCCGCGCATCTCGTTCTCGGGCGCCGTCAACAGATCCTGGCCGCGAAAGCGAATGCTGCCGGAAGGATGCGAGGCCGTCGGGTATGGCAACAGCCTCAGGATCGACAATGCACTGACGGATTTTCCGGAGCCGGATTCGCCGACGAGGGCCACGCACTCGCCGCGCCGAATCGAAAACGAGACATGATCCACGGCAATGGTGTCGCCGAACGCCACCGAGAGATCGCGGACATCGAGCAGAGGCTGGTTGATGGCGTCCATGCTGCCCTTACCTGAACGTCTTGCGCGGATCGAAAGCGTCGCGCGCGGCCTCGCCGATGAAGATCAACAGCGTCAGCATGATCGCGACCGAAAAGAATCCAGTGAGTCCGAGCCAGGGCGCCTGCACATTGGCTTTTGCCTGCGACAGCATTTCACCCAGCGACGCCGAGCCCGGCGGCAGGCCGAAGCCCAGAAAGTCCAGCGCCGTCAGCGTCATCACCGACGACGACACGATGAACGGCAGGAACGTCATGGTCGCCACCATCGCATTCGGCAACAGATGGCGGAACATGATCCTGGCATTGGAGACGCCGAGCGCCCTTGCGGCCTGGATGTATTCGAAATTGCGGCCGCGCAAAAACTCCGCGCGCACCAGCCCCACCAGCGACACCCAGGAGAACAGCAGGAGAATACCGAGCAGGATGAAGAAGCCCGGCGGCAGCACCGCCGAGATGATCAGGAGCAGATAGAGCGAGGGAATCGCATTCCAGATCTCGATGAAGCGCTGAAACAGCAAATCGGTCATGCCGCCGAAATAGCCCTGCACGCCGCCGGCGGCGATGCCGATGATCGAAGAGAAGAGTGTCAGCGTCAGGCCGAACAGCACCGAAACGCGAAAGCCGTAGATCAGGCGCGCGACCACGTCGCGGCCCTGGTCGTCGGTGCCGAGCCAGTTGTACTCGAGATCGCTGCAGCCGTTCAGCCCCTTCTTCGTCACCACTTCCTTGCACTGCGCCTCCGTGAGCATCCATGTCGGCTTCGACGGCGCCGGCGTCGGCAAATCGAGATTATGCGTCTTGTAGGAGTAGCGGATCGGTGGCCAGATGATGGTGCCGCCCTTGTCGGCGATCTGCTTCTGCAAGTACGGATCGCGGTAGTCGGCGGCGGTCTCGAAGTCGCCGCCGAAAGTGGTCTCCGAATAGCTGAAGAACGCGGGCCAATAGAGGCGGCCGTCATATTTGATCAAAAGCGGCTGGTCGCTGGCGATCAGTTCCGCAAACAGCGAGATCATGAACAGGACCATGAAGATCCAGAACGACCAGTAACCCCTGCGGTTGGCCTTGAAGTTCTGCCAGCGGCGGCGGTTGAGCGGCGACGGCGTGAAGGCATGGCGCGTCACGGGCACGGCCTCGCCGAGCGGCGATTGCGTCGTGGTCTCGACCGGCTGGGGCGCGATGATCGTCATCAGACCTCACGCGCCTCGAAGTCGATCCGTGGATCGACCCACATATAGGCGAGGTCGGAGATCAGATTGACCACGAGGCCGACCAGCGAAAAGATGAACAGCGTGCCGAACACCACGGGATAGTCGCGGTTCAGCACGCTCTCGAAACCGAGCAGGCCGAGCCCGTCGAGCGAGAAAATGGTCTCGATCAACAGCGAGCCGGAGAAGAAGGCGTGAATGAACGCGCTCGGGAAACCCGCGATCACGATCAGCATGGCGTTGCGGAAGATGTGATTGTACAGCACCTGCCGCTCGCCGCAGCCCTTGGCGCGCGCCGTCATCACATATTGCTTGCGGATTTCGTCGAGGAACGAGTTCTTGGTCAGCAGCGTCATGGTGGCGAAGGCGCCGAGCGCCATCGCGATCAGCGGCAGCGTGATGTGCCAGAAATAATCGATGATCTTCCAGTACCAGGGGAACTGCGCCCAGCCGTCCGAGGTCAGGCCGCGCAGCGGGAAGATGTTGAAGAACGAGCCGCCAGCGAACAGAATGATCAGGAGTATCGCAAACAGGAAGCCTGGGATCGCAAATCCGACGATGATGATGGCCGAGGTCCAGGTATCGAATCGCGATCCATCCTGCACCGCCTTGCGGATGCCGAGCGGAATCGAGATCAGGTAGGTCAGCAGCGTCATCCAGATCCCGAGCGACATCGAGACCGGCAGCTTCTCCTTGATCAGCTGGAGCACGCTGACGTCGCGGAAATAGCTCTTGCCGAAATCGAAGCGCGCGAAATTCCACACCATCAGGGCGAAGCGTTCCGGCGCCGGCTTGTCGAATCCGAACTGCACTTCCAGCTTCTTGATGAATTCCGGATCGAGCCCCTGCGCGCCGCGGTATTTCGAGCTGACCGCGTCCGCCGACGCGCCGACCTGGCCGCGCGGACCCATATCGCCGCCGCCGCCCGATATTCTCGAGGTACCGCCGGTGTCGGCGCCGGAGAGCTGCGCGAGCACGCGCTCGACCGGACCGCCGGGCGCGAACTGCACGACCACGAACGACACGAACAGGATGCCCAGCAGCGTCGGAAGCATCAGGAAAATGCGGCGGGCGATATAGGCGGCCATGAATTATTTCGCCTGCTCGAGTTTCAAAGCCTTGTTGGCGTCGTACCACCAGTTCTCCGGCGCTCCGGTGCCCTGCGCGTAGCGTGCCGGCTTGAGCGGGTGGTCAAATTGATCCCAGTAGGCGATCGGGTGATTGGTGCGAAACCACTGCGGCACCCAATAACGGCCGGCCCGAAACACCCGATCGAGCGCACGGCACGCGATCGTCAGATCGGCACGCGTTTCGGCGCCGATGGCCTTGTCGACCAGCGCGTCAATTGCAGGATTAGCTACTCCCGCCAGATTGTACGAGCCCTTGGTGGCCGCCGCATGCGATGTGAAGTAAGGCCGCAGGCTGTCGCCCGGCGTCGGTGACATGCTCAGGCGCATCGTCGTCATGTCGAAGTCGAACGACTCCACGCGAGCGCGATACTGCACGGCATCGATCAGCCGGATTTCCGCCTCGATCCCGAGCAATTCCAGGTTCTTGATGAAGGTCGCGTGATGTGGCTTGAACGAGGGCTCGTCGAGCAGAAACTCGATCTTCAAGACCTCGCCGTTCGGCAGCAGGCGTTTGCGGTCCTTCACCACAAGTCCCGCGTCCTGCAGCAACTGCCCGGCCTTGCGCAGCAAGGTGCGGTCCTGGCCGGAGCCATCCGACACCGGCGGCACGAACGGCTCACCGAACACCTCGTCGGGCACCTGCCCACGGAACGGCTCGAGCAGCTTCAGCTCTTCGGGCGACGGCAGCCCGGTCGCCACCATGTCCGAATTCTGGAACGGCGAAACCGTGCGGGCATAGGCGCCGTACATCACGGTCTTGTTGGTCCATTCGAAATCGAATGCGTTGATGACCGCTTCGCGTACCCTGGGATCCCTGAGCTTGTCGCGACGGGTGTTGAAGAACCAGCCCTGTCCACCCGAGGGCAGTTCATCCGGCAGGGTCTCGCGCTTGACCCGACCGTCCTTGATCGCGGGAAAATCGTAACGGGTGGCCCAGATGCGCGCCGTGAATTCCTCGCGGTAGAGATAATTCTTGCCGGTAAAGCCTTCGAACGCGACATCGCGGTCGCGATAGAATTCATAGCGCACGGTGTCGAAATTGTAGCTGCCGCGGTTGACGGGCAGATCGGCCGCCCACCAATCCTTGACGCGCTCGTACTCGACGAACCGGTTGATCTCGTATTTGCCGACCTTGTACGGCCCCGAGCCGAGCGGGATATCGGTGGTCGATTCCTCGAATGACCGCGTCGCGTAATAGGCCTTAGAGAAGATCGGCAGGCTCGCGACATAGAGCGGTACGTCGCGCGCGCGGTTTGGCGCAAACATCACGGCTACCGTCGCATCGTCGAGCGCCTCGGCCTTCACCATGTCGCGCAGTTGGACCACAATCAGCGGATGGCCTTTTTCCTTCAGCGTGTTGAGCGAGAAGGCGACGTCATGCGCCGTCAGCTTCGAGCCATCGCGAAAGCGAGCCTCGGGACGCATAGTGAAGCGGTAGGTGAGCTTGTCGGATGAAATCCACACCGACTTCGCCGCAAGGCCATACATCGCGTCGGGCTCATCATTGGCGCGCGCCATCAGCGCGTCAAAGGTCAGCTCCATGCCCTTGGCGCCTTCGCCCTTGAGGACGAAGGCGTTGAACGAATTGAACGTCTGGAAGGACTGATTGTAGGCGCGGGTGGACGGGATCGTGGAAAACAAGCCACCCTTCGGCGCATCCGGATTGACGTAATCGAAATGCTTGAAGTCAGCCGGGTATTTCAGGTCGCCGAAGACCGACATGCCGTGCATCTCGGTGCCACCATTGTCGGCGGACGCTGGACGAAATATCCCGGCACTCACCGCGCCGAGGCCGAGCCCCAGCACGTGCCGGCGATTGAGGTGCGCCATCCAAGGTTCCTTGCACTTTTCCTTCAACTGCGCTTTCCGATCTTGGCGGCCTTTTCGGCGTCATACCACCACACGTCCGGGAAAGCGGAAATGCCGTATTTGGGCAACGGGTCGGGACGGCTGAAGCGATCCCAGCGCGCATAGCGCTGGAAGCCGTAGTTGAATTGCGTCACGCAATAGAAATTCCAGAGCAGCACCCGGTCCATCGCCTTGCAGGCCGCGATCTGTTCCTTGCGGTCCTTGGCAAAGATGATGCGCTCGATCAGCGCGTCCACCGCGGGGTTCTTGATCCCGCCCATATTGCGCGAGCCGGGCTTGTCGGCTGCTTGCGAGCCAAACCATTCGCGCTGCTCGTTGCCGGGTGACAGCGATTGCGGCCAGACCACGGTCGTCATGTCGAAGTCGAAATCCCGGGTGCGGTTCTGGAACTGCACATCGTCGACCCGGCGAATGTTCACGGTGACGCCAAGCCGCTCCAGCGACGGCCTGTAGAACAGCGCTATTCGCTCATTGCCTTCGTCGGGAGATAGAATCTCGACGGTGACAGACTGTCCCGCAGGATCGACCAGCTTGCGGTCGCGGACCTCGAAGCCGGCCTCCTTCAACCACCGCGTCGCCTCGCGCAAATTGTTGCGCACATTTTCGGGGCTGCCGTTGACGGGATCCTTGTAGGGCGTCGTGAAAACCTCGGCAGGCACCTTGTCGCGCAGCGGCTCCAGCATTTGCAGTTCGAGGCCCTCGGGAAGTCCGGTGGCCATGAAATCGGGGATGCCATCGAAATAGCTGCTGTCGCGATGATATTCACCGGTCGACAGCACCCGGTTCATCTCCTCGAAATCGAACACAGCGTTGAAGGCGCGGCGCAACCGGACATCCTTGAACAGCGGCCGGCGCAGGTTGAAGGCCCAGCCCTGCATCCGTCCCGAACTCAGCACCGGGAATTTCTCCTTGATCACCCGCTTGTCGTGCACCGCCGGGAAATCGTACGCCACCGACCATTCCTTAGCGCTGCGCTCGGCGTACCAGTCGAACTGGTCGGCCCGAAAAGCCTGGCGGCCGACGACGTCGTCGCGGAAGAATTCGTAGCGGAGTTCATCGAAATTGTGCTGGCCGATGCTCGACGGCAGGTCCTTGCCCCAGTGCTCCTTGACGCGCTCCAGCACCAGCGTCCGCCCGGCGACGAAATCCTTGATGCGGTATGGACCCGACCCGAGCGGCGGCTCCAGCGTCGTCGCCGTCACGTCGCGCTTGCGGCCCTGCGCGTCGGTGCCTTCCCACCAATGCTTCGGCAGCACGTTGAGCTGGCCGGTGATGAGCGGAAGCTCGCGATTGCCAGGGCTGTCGAAGGTGAACTTGACGTCGTGGTCGCCGACCTTCTCGGCCTTGACAATATGCTGGTAGTAGAAGCTCGCCCGCGGACTGTTCTTCTTGAACACATCGAACGAAAAGATCACGTCTTCCGGGGTTATCGGCTTGCCGTCATGCCACCGCGCGATCGGACGCAGGCGATAGATCACGTAGGAAAAATCGTCGGGATAAGTGACGAGTTCCGCCACCGTACCGTAATAGCTGTCCGGCTCGTCCGAGGCCGAGTCCATCAGTGATTCATAGATGCGCGAGACGCCGGCGGGGAACGACCCCTTCACCCCGGCAACCACAATGTTGAAGCTGTCATAGGTGCCGAGCTCGAACAGGCGCGCGACGCCACCCTTCGGCGCATCGGGATTGACGTAGTCGAAGCGCTTGAAGCCGGCGGGGTATTTGATGTCGCCAAAGGTCGAAACGCCGTGGCGCCATTTCAGTCCGTCCGGCGCGGATTGCGCATGCGCCGTTCCGATCGCGGAAACATTTTTGTTGAGCCCCAGCGCCGGAGCCATCGCGGCGACCGCGCCGCCTTGCAGGAGATGTCGTCGGGTGATCGCCAAAGGCAGAATTCCTGTTGCTGAGAAGCGCTACTGAGGACCCAATATAAGGCAAGGGTTCGGCAAATTACGTTGCTTTTTCCTCATGATATCAACCGTGGAACAACGCCGGTGCGGCGAAACGTCCCGATAACAACAACGCGATCTAGGATACGCAAACGGCGTATCCGAATACGCAAACGGCCAGGCAATGCCTGGCCGTCGTGTCGCCGAAGTCCGTGCAGGACTGTCGAAATGTTATTTCGCCGCCGTCGGCAGCGGCACCGGCTTGTCCGCCAGCGTGGCCAGATAAGCAATCACGTCGGCGCGCTCGCTATCCTTGCTTATGCCGGCAAAGCCCATCGCGGTGCCCGGAATAAAGCCCTTCGGATTGGCGAGGAACTTATTGAGGTCGTCAAAGGTCCAGGTGCCGCCCTTGCCCTTCATCGCAGCCGAGAAGTTGAAGCCGGCTTTCCCCTCGCCCTTCTTCTCATTGATGACGCCGAACAGGTTCGGGCCGACGCGGTTGGGGCCACCCTTTTCGAAGGTGTGGCAGGCCGCGCACTTCTTGGCGGCGCCGAGGCCCTTTTCAACCGAGGCAGTCTGCAGCAATTTCTCGATCGGCTCGGACGGCGCCGCGGCTTCCTTGGCCCCGCCCTGCGCCACTTCCTTCACGGCAATCTCGAAGCCCGGCTTTTCCGGCAGATGGGGCGCGAAAATCGCGTTGGCGGCAAAGCTCGTCACCAGGACGAGAATGCAGGTGGCGAGAATGGCGCCGATGATCTTGTTGAGTTCGAAGGAGTCCATAGTGGCTCAGGCTCCAGGCCTTAAAGGATCGACTTAAAGGCCGGCAAACGGCCGCGGTTTAGCCTCAGGAATCAGGCTTTCGCGCCGCACCCTCAGCAGGGTTGAGATATCGGTTTGCCCGGGCTCTGGCAACCCGTATAAACGCCCCGACTTTCCGCCAATCCCCATTATTTCCGGCCTGTTTTCGCTAGACCGTGACCTCGCGCCCGATGACCGAAACCCGCAACCTGGTGCTGATTCCCGCCCGCATGGCCGCCACAAGGCTGCCCGGCAAGCCGCTGCTGGACATCGGCGGGGTGCCGATGATCGTCCATGTGCTGCGGCGGGCGGAAGCCGCCAACATCGGCCGGGTCGCGGTCGCCACCGACACGCCGGAAATCGCCGCCGCCGTGACGTCCCATGGCGGCCTGGCCGTGATGACCCGCCCCGAACACCCTTCGGGATCGGACCGGATTTACGAGGCGCTGAAAACCCTCGATCCCGAGGGCAAGGTCGAGATCGTGGTCAACCTGCAGGGCGATTTTCCAACCATTTCGACCGACAATATCCGCGACGTGCTGCCGCCGCTTTCCGACCCCGCGGTCGATATCGCAACGCTGGCGGCCGAGATTCACACCGAGGAAGAAGCCAACAATCCGAATGTGGTGAAGGCGGTCGGCTCGCCGATCGCCCCGCGAAGGTTGCGCGCGCTTTATTTTACACGGGCAACGGCGCCCACCGGCGTCGGGCCGCGCTACCATCATATCGGCCTCTACGCCTACCGCCGCGCCGCGCTGGAGCGTTTTGTGGCGCTGCCGCCCTCGCCGCTCGAACAGCAGGAGAAACTCGAGCAGCTCCGGGCGCTGGAAGCCGGCATGCGGATCGACGTCATGATCGTGGACACGGTCCCGCGGGGCGTCGATACCCCGGCCGACCTCGAAACCGCCCGCCAGATACTGGCCAAAACCTGAACGGCTGATACAAGGCCCCCAGAAAGACGACATGACAAGCAAGCTGAAAATCGCGTTCCAGGGCGAACCGGGCGCCAACTCCCATATCGCCATCGTCGAGGCCTATCCGGATGCCGAGCCGTTGCCGTGCCCGACCTTCGAGGACGCGCTGGCCGCGATCGCCTCGGGGGAAGCGGATCTGGGGATGATCCCGATCGAGAATTCGGTCGCCGGCCGCGTCGCTGACGTCCATCATCTCTTGCCGCAGTCCGGGCTGGTCATCGTCGGCGAATGGTTCTTGCCGATCCACCACCAGCTGATGGCGCCGCGCGGCGCCAAGCTCGCCGACATCAAGACCGTCGAGAGCCACGTCCATGCGCTCGGCCAGTGCCGGCGCATCATCCGCAAGCTCGGCATCAAGCCGATCGTCTCGGGCGACACCGCAGGCTCAGCCCGCATCGTCGCCGAACGCGGCGACAAGAGCTGCGCGTCGATCGCGTCCCGGCTCGCCGCCGAGATCTACGGTCTCGATATCCTCGCCGAGGACGTCGAGGACGAAACCCATAACACCACGCGCTTCGTGGTGCTGGCACGCGAGGCCAAATGGGCTGAAGCGGGATCGGGGCCGCTGGTCACCACTTTTGTTTTCCGGGTGCGCAATTTGCCCGCCGCGCTCTACAAGGCGCTCGGCGGCTTTGCCACCAACGGCGTCAACATGACCAAGCTGGAAAGCTACATGGTCGACGGCGAATTCTCCGCCACGCAATTCTACGCTGATGTCGACGGCCATCCCGAGGACAAGGGCCTCGCATTCGCGCTGGAGGAGCTGAAATTCTTCTCGCGCGAATTCCGCATCGTCGGCGTCTACCCGGCGCAACCGTTCCGCCTGACGTTCAGCGAGATGGTGGATTAATCTCAGTTGTCGTCCCGGCGAACGCCGGGACCCATACCGCGTGATCTGTCGATAAGGCAGGGCGGCTGATACCTTCGCAAAAGCTGCGCCGGTGGCTATGGGTCCCGGCTCAAGGCCGGGACGACGAGAATTTACGCCGCCGCTTTGCTGCTGAGCCCGAACGCATCCGCGAGCAGGCTATACGATTTCTTGCGCGCGTCGTGGTCGTAGACCGCGGTGATGATCATCAGTTCGTCCGGCTGGCTTGCCGTGATCATCGGCTGCAGCTTGGCCATCAGCGTCGCCGGGCTGCCGACGAACAGCCGCGAGCGGTTGCGCGTGATCGAGGCCCGCTCCGCGTCCGAATAGGGATAGGCGAGCGCCTCCTCGACATCAGGCAGTGGCAGATACTGGCCGCGGTCGCGGCGCAGGCGATTGAGGTCCATCGAGGACGCCAGCTTTTCGGCCTCCGCGTCGGTTTCGGCGGCAACGGCTGCGATCGCCAGAATGCCGTGCGGCGCCGGGCGCCAGCCCGACGGCGTGAAGCGCGCGCGGTAATGCGTCATCGCCTCGATCGCGTCATAGGAAGCGAAGTGATGTGCGAACGCGAAGCCCATGCCGACCTGGGCGGCGAGTTCCGAACTGTAATCACTGGAGCCAAGCAGCCAGATCGGCGGCAGCGGCGAATCGTCCGGCATCGCCACCACGTTGTTGTAGGGATGGCCGGCCGGGAAATCCCGGGTCTCCCACAGGATCAGCTCCTGCAGCCGTTCGAGAAAATCGTCGCCCTCGCGTTTATCGAGCCGGCTGCGCAGCGCGTACGCCGTCGCGCCGTCGGTGCCCGGCGCGCGGCCAAGGCCGAGATCGATGCGGCCGGGGAACAGCGCCTCCAGCATCTTGAAGCGTTCGGCGACCACCAGCGGGGCGTGATTGGGCAGCATCACGCCGCCGGAGCCGACGCGGATGTTTTTCGTCACCGCCGCGATCTGTCCGATCATCAGGTCGGGCGCGGGGCTCGCGACCGAGGCGAGGTTGTGATGCTCGGCGAGCCAGTACCTGACATAGCCCAGCCCATCGACATGGCGCGCCAGATCGATGCTGTTGCGCAAGGCCGCCGCGGGTTTGGTGCCTGTGGTGACGACGGAGAGGTCGAGGACTGAAAGCGGGATCATCGCGCTAAGCTAGTGCGGCAGGTGGAAGCGACAAAGGCCCGGCCTGCGCAGATCAGGCCCGCGCTGCCGGGGACGGAGATCAGGACTCGACGGCTTTTGGGTGGGACAAGATACAATACATCATCTCATTATCCATTCTGCCCACCAACTTGTTCAGCGACGGGCGGAACTTCACATGGCATATCAAATTGTATTATCTACTATTTTTAAAACAATCTCTGATAACCATTTTGCCCATCGGTATGTTTTAACGGCCTGAAATTTCGATATTAATGTAATAATTGGGCAAATTCCCATCTCTGATGGGCTATTGGGACGGCCTCGTTTGGCCTATTTTAGCTGATGGCCGCTAGGCCTGATGCCCGTCCGCCTGTGGAGCCTGTGAGTGCCATGACCGAAGTTAAGTCCGCCGCGTCCAACGGCCACCGTGCGCTGCAATCGCCAAAAATCTCGTTTGAGTTCTTCCCGCCGAAAACCGAGGAGATGGAGCGCTCGCTCTGGGAAACCATCAACCGGCTGGCGCCGCTTGCCCCCAATTTCGTGTCGGTGACCTATGGCGCCGGCGGATCGACCCGCGAGCGCACCCATTCGACCATCGCCCGCATCCTGAAAGAGACCAATTTGACGCCGGCCGCGCATCTGACCTGCGTCGGCGCGCCGAAGGGCGAGATCGACGACGTGGTCGCGCGCTATCACGAGATCGGCGTTCGCCACATCGTGGCGCTGCGCGGCGACCCCACGACCGGCATCGGCACCGCCTACAACGCGCATCCCGACGGCTATCAAAGCTCGCCCGACCTGATCGCCGGCATCAAGAAGCGCTACCCCGATTTTGAAATCTCGGTCTCGGCCTATCCGGAGAAGCATCCGGAGAGCCCTGATCTCGACGCCGACATCGATACGCTTCAGGCCAAGGTCGATGCCGGTGCGGCGCGCGCCATCACCCAGGTGTTCTTCGATAACGACCTTTATCTGCGTTACCTCGACCGGGTCCGCGCCCGCGGCATCAACATCCCCGTAGTGCCCGGCATCATGCCGATGCACAATTTCAAGCAGGCCCGTAACTTCGTGACCCGCGCCGGCACCACGGTGCCGTCCTGGCTGGCGGACAAATTCGAAGGGCTCGACGACGACGCCGAGACCCGCAAGCTCGTGGCGGCCACCGTTGCCGCCGGGCAGGTGCAGAAGCTGGCAAAACAGGGCATCGACACCTTTCACTTCTACACCATGAACCGCGCGGACCTCGTGTTCGCGATCAGCCATTTGCTGGGCATCCGTCCCAATGGCGCACAGAAAGCTGCCTGATCCGATGACCGTACCTGTGTCCCCGAAGCGAACCGCCCTGCTCGCGGCTGCCCGCGAACGCATCCTGGTGCTCGACGGCGCCATGGGCACCATGATCCAGGGCCTGCAATATGACGAGGCGGCGTTCCGCGGCGAACGCTTCAAGGATTTCCACCGCGACGTCCGCGGCAACAACGATCTGCTGATCCTGACCCAGCCGCAGGCGATCGAGGACATCCACGCCGATTATTTGCGCGCCGGCGCCGACATCGTCGCGACCAACACGTTCTCCTCGACCTCGATCGCGCAGGCCGATTACGACATGTCGGATCTGGCCTACGAACTCAACCGCGACGGCGCGCGGCTCTGCCGCAATGCCGCCGAGCGCGTCACCGCCGAGGACGGCAAGCCGCGCTTTGTTGCCGGCGCGCTGGGCCCGACCAACCGCACCGCCTCGATCTCGCCTGACGTTTCCAACCCCGGCTACCGCGCCGTCACCTTCGACGACCTGCGCAAGTCCTATGGCGAACAGATCAACGGTCTCCTGGACGGCGGCGCCGACCTGCTGCTGGTCGAAACCATTTTTGACACGCTGAACGCCAAGGCGGCGCTCTACGCGATCTCGGAAATCTGCGAGCAACGCGGCATCGACGTGCTCGTGATGATTTCGGGCACCATCACCGACAAATCCGGCCGTCTCCTCTCCGGGCAATTGCCGGAAGCATTCTGGAATTCGGTGCGGCACGCCAAGCCGATCACGATCGGCTTCAACTGCGCGCTCGGCGCCGAGGATCTGCGCGCCCATATCGCCGATATCGGCCGCGTCGCGGATACCCTTGTTTGCGCCTACCCCAACGCCGGCCTGCCCAACGAGTTCGGCCAGTATGACGAGAGCCCGGAATTCATGGCGGGCCTGATCGGCGAGTTCGCCGAAGCCGGCCTCGTCAATATCGTCGGCGGCTGCTGCGGCACCACGCCCGCCCACATCGCGGCGATTGCGGCGGCCGTCGCCCCGCACAAGCCCCGAATTGTTCCCGAGATCGAGCCGCGCCTGCGGTTGTCCGGCCTGGAGCCGTTTGAGCTCACGCCCGCGATCCCGTTTGTAAACGTCGGCGAGCGCACCAACGTCACGGGTTCGGCGAAATTTCGCAAGCTGATCACCGCCGGTGACTACACCGCCGCGCTTCAGGTCGCGCGCGACCAGGTCGAGAACGGCGCCCAGATCATCGACGTCAACATGGACGAAGGCTTGCTGGATTCCGAAGCCGCGATGGTGACGTTCCTCAACCTCGTCGCCGCCGAGCCCGATATCGCCCGCGTTCCTGTGATGGTGGACTCCTCGAAATTCAGCGTAATCGAAGCCGGCCTGAAATGCGTTCAGGGCAAGCCGGTGGTGAATTCGATCTCGATGAAGGAGGGCGTGGAGAAATTCATCCACGAGGCCCGCATCGCGCAGCGCCATGGCGCCGCCGTCGTGGTGATGGCGTTCGACGAGGTGGGACAGGCGGATACGTTCGCGCGCAAGACCGAGATCTGCAAACGCGCCTATGACATCCTGGTCGACCAGCTCGGCTTCCCGCCCGAGGACATCATCTTCGACCCGAACATCTTTGCGATCGCGACCGGGCTCGAGGAACACAATAATTACGGCGTCGACTTCATCGAGGCGACGCGCTGGATCCGCCAGAACCTGCCGCATGCGCATATTTCCGGCGGCGTCTCCAACCTGTCGTTCTCGTTCCGCGGCAATGAGCCGGTGCGCGAGGCGATGCATTCGGTGTTCCTGTATCACGCCATCAAGGCCGGCATGGACATGGGCATCGTCAATGCCGGGCAGATGATCGTCTATGACGACATCGATCCCGAACTGCGCCAGGTGTGTGAAGACGTCATTCTCAACCGCGACCCCGGCTCGTCCGAGCGGCTGCTGGCGCTGGCGGAGAAATTCCGCGGCAAGGAGAAGCAGACCAAGGAGCAGGATCTGGCCTGGCGCGAATGGCCGGTCGAGAAGCGCCTTTCGCACGCGCTGGTGCACGGCATCACCGAATATATCGAGGCCGACACCGAAGCGGTGCGGCAGACCGTCGAGCGGCCGCTCAACGTGATCGAAGGCCCGCTGATGGACGGCATGAACATCGTCGGCGACCTCTTCGGCGACGGCAAGATGTTCCTGCCGCAGGTGGTGAAGTCCGCCCGCGTGATGAAGCAGGCGGTGGCCTATCTGATGCCGTTCATGGAAGAGGAGAAGGCGCGCAACCTCGCCAATGGCGTCACCAGCAGCGGCGGCCGCAACGCCGCGGGCAAGATCGTGCTCGCAACCGTGAAGGGCGACGTCCACGACATCGGCAAGAACATCGTCGGCATCGTGCTGCAATGTAACAATTTCGAGGTGATCGACCTCGGCGTCATGGTGCCCGCATCCAAGATCATCGAGACCGCCAAGGCCGAGGGCGCCGACATCATCGGGCTCTCCGGCCTGATCACGCCCTCGCTGGACGAGATGAGCTTCCTCGCCGGCGAGATGCAGCGGCAGGGCATGAACATGCCGCTGTTGATCGGCGGCGCCACCACCAGCCGCGTCCACACCGCGGTCAAGATCGACCCGAACTACAAGGGCGGCCCGGTGGTGCATGTCAACGACGCCAGCCGCGCTGTCGGCGTGGCCTCCTCGCTGCTGTCGCCGGACCGCCGCGAGGCCTATGCCGCCGACATCAGGACCGAATACGCCAAGATTTCCGCGGCGCATTTCCGCGCCCAGGCCGACAAGAAGCGGCTGAAGCTGGCGGATGCGCGCGCCAACGCCGTGAATATCGACTTCGTCAAGACGCCGCCATCGAGGCCGGCGTTCCTGGGCATCCGGAGCTTTGACGCTTACGACCTTGCGGAGCTCGCCGAATACATCGACTGGACGCCGTTCTTCCAGACCTGGGAACTGACCGGACGCTTCCCGGCCATTCTCGACGATCCCAAGATCGGCGAAGTCGCCCGCTCGCTCTATGACGACGCGCGCAAGATGCTCGATCTCATCGTCAAGGAGAAATGGTTCACGGCGCGCGCCACCATCGGCTTCTGGCCGGCCAACGCGGTCGGCGACGACATCAAGGTGTACGCCGACGATGCCCGCAAGACCGAGATCGCGACCTTCCACACGCTGCGCCAGCAGCTGGAGAAGCGCGAAGGCCGCTTCAATTCGGCGCTGTCGGATTTCATCGCGCCGGCCTCTTCCGGCGTGCCCGACTATATCGGCGCCTTCGTGGTCACCGCCGGGATCGGCGAGGACGTGGTTGCCGACCGCTTCAAGAACGCCAATGACGATTACTCCTCGATCCTGTGCAAGGCGCTGGCCGATCGCCTCGCCGAAGCCTTTGCCGAACGCATGCATGCGCGCGTGCGCCGGGAATTCTGGGGCTACGCGCCGGACGAGACGCTGGCGCCGGATCAGCTGATCCTTGAACAATATGCCGGCATTCGCCCGGCGCCCGGCTATCCCGCGCAGCCCGATCACACCGAGAAGGCGACGCTGTTCCGGCTGCTGGACGCTGAGAACACCGCGGGCGTGAAGCTCACCGAGAGTTATGCGATGTGGCCGGGCTCGTCGGTGTCCGGGCTCTATTTCAGCCACGCCGAGAGTTTTTACTTCGGCGTCGGCAAGATCGAGCGCGACCAGGTCGAGGACTACGCCGCGCGCAAGGGCATGAGCGTCGCCGAGACCGAGCGCTGGCTGGCCCCGGTGTTGAATTACATTCCGTCGCAGGATCAGCCGGCGGCACCGGCGCCCGCACCGATCGCAGCGGTCCCCGCCAACGACGTCGCCTCGCATCCGCCCGGCTGCACCTGCGCGGTGCATCTGGCGTATCGCAAGAAGGCGGTCGGGGCGTAAGGCACATACCGCTGTCATCACCGGGCTTGACCCGGTGATCCATCTTCAAGAGACTCTTTCGAAGGTGATGGATGCCCGGATCAAGTCCGGGCATGACAGAGTGTGCCGAGGCTCCCCCATGAAATTCTTTTCCTTCTGGCGATCGCTGGCGAGCTTTCGCGTTCGCATCGCGCTCAATCTGAAGAACCTGCCGGCGGAAGTCGTGTTCATCGATCTCGACGCCAACGCGCAGCGCGGCGAAGAATATCGCCGCGTCAATCCGCAGATGGCGCTGCCGTCGCTGGTGCTGGATGACGGCACCGTGCTGTTCCAGTCGCTCGCGATCCTCGAATATCTCGAGGAGACGCACCCCGCCCCGCCGCTGCTGCCATCCGATCCGCGCGGCCGCGCCCGGGTGCGCGGGCTGGCGCAAATGGTCGCCTGCGAAGGCCATCCGCTGCTGACGCCGCGGGTACGCCGCTATCTCGATCACGAACTGAATTTGCGCGACACCCAGCAGGCCGCATGGCGGCGGCACTGGACCGTCGAGACGCTGGCGGCGCTGGAAGGCCATCTCGCCGGCCACAAGGACACGGGAGGCTTCTGCCACGGCGATGCGCCTGGCATGGCCGACATCTGCCTGGTCACCCACGTCACCGCCGCGGTCAATCAGCAGATCGACCTTGCGCCCTATCCGGCCGTGAAACGCATCTTCGAGACTGCGATGGCGCTGCCGGAATTTGCAAGCGCGCATCCATCGATGCAGCCCGATACGCCGGAGGCGATGCGGAAGAAGGGGTAGTGTCACTCTCTCGTCATTGCCGGGCTTGACCCGGCAATCCATCCTCTTCGAAGGACCCTTCTGAAGATTGATGGATGCCCGGGTCAAGCCCGGGCATGACAGTGTCGAATACGGACAATACCGTTTCAAAATTTTCAAACAGCAGATACGACTTCGCATTCTCGCGGCTTGTTGCGCCCGAGCTTTGCCAGAAACTTCCTTACCCTCCAATGAGAGGGCGCAGGGAAGACCGGGTGCGCGCTGCACCCGCGGTCTCGCGTGCGGTTTGCACAAAACAAAATGCACACGAGCATACAGGGCAGCGGTGAACACCCGGCCTTCCCTGCGCAATGGCTTTACGGCTTATGCCGTGATCTCCCCGGAGACGAGTTCTGGTTGACTC
>NZ_JAFCLX010000042.1:0-63151 GCF_018130205.1 Bradyrhizobium sp. AUGA SZCCT0222 | reverse complement strand
TTCATTTGCAGCTGCGCATAGCCGATATTGATGCGATCGAGATAGGCGATCATGTAAGCGATCAGCAGCAGCGGGATAAGGCGCCAGCTAACCTTCGAGAAAACCGCCTTGAGTTCCCCGCTCTCCAACGCCAGCGATTGCGGCGAAGACGTTTGCACACCGGTCGGATGCATGATCGTTCCCCTCCCAAGGTTTGCTTATCTTTATGTCAGTCAGCCTATCATGCGTATCGCCGGGATGCATCCGCAACTGACGCACCTCCAGAAGCCTGCTCGACCGGCGGCAGCGCCTCGATATCGCGCAGCGCCGCCCGCAGGTGCTCCACCCGTTCGTTAGACTCTTCCTGCGACAGCACGCGGCGACAGGCGGTGAGGCCAAACTCCAGCAGGCCGGCGTTTGCTTTGCACCCGATGTCCAGCGCGCTGCAATGATACGGGATCGACACCGGGTGGCAGTGCACCATTCGCGCTCCCGCCATGTAGAGCGGTATCGGCGGGCCCGGGACGTTAGAGATCAGGACATTGCCGGCCGCAGGCGCGCGACTCGCAAGATCTGCATGCTGCCGGTTCGCGATCATCGCTTCGACGATTGATCGCTAATGAAGCCGGTCCTTCGAACTCTTTGCGGTTGCGTCGCGATCTTCCCTCCGGCGGGGATCCGACAATGAGCTTGTGGATGGCGCGTCGCTCCGGTTTTCGGATGAGGACTGCCACGCCTGCGCCGCGCGGCAGCACCGCGCGAATGGGCTCGCCGATCAGGTAGTCGAGGAAGCGTGCCCCAAGCGCTTTCGTCGGATTGATCAGCGGCCAAGACAAATCGGTCGGCCGGACGATGATGGGCATGTCCTTATTTCCGCTGCCAATCGCAAACACCGATCTTCATGAAAGCTGGATCGCTCACCAAACATCTTTATAAGATGTTGAGATAACTGGATTTTAAAGTTCGTTGAGAGACTGGATTTCGATCGAAGAACAAATGTTTCTTATATTTCTCATATGTTGCATCTCATAAAATACGAATGTAATAGAGCACGATAGGAATGTCCCACAAGGGAACCCGGTACAAGCCGGGCTGCAGGGTTGATGAGCCGAGCTCTCTTCATCGACGGCGCCAACAAAGCGCGGGTAGCGCAGTTCAATCTGCGCGAGGGCCGCGAGGACGAAGTCCTGATGGATGTCGCCTCGGTCGGCGTCTGCGGCAGCGATCTGCATTATTTCAAGGACGGCGGTATCGGCAGCACGCTTATCAACGAACCCTTTGTCCCCGGGCATGAGTTCGGCGGCTATCTCTGTCAGGACGTCGAGGAACTCGGTCTCACCCGCGGCCAGCTCGTTGCCGTCGATCCGAACAAGGCATGCGGTCGGTGCGAATGGTGCCATGAGGGCCACCCCAACCTCTGCCCTAACGTTGAGTTCATTGGAGCTCCTCCCTTCGACGGCGCGATGACGGAGCGCATCTGGGCACCAAGGTCGCAGCTCGTCGCGTTGCCGAATGGCTTCGACGCGCTGGACGCCGTCATGCTGGAGCCGCTCGGCGTCGCCATTCACGCCGTCGGGCTCGCCAAGCCGCGCATGCTCGAACGCGTGGCCGTGCTGGGCTGTGGCCCGATCGGCCTGCTCATCGTCCAGGTGTTGAAAGCTGCCGGCGCCGGTGAGGTTCTCGCCTGCGATCCGCTGCCGCATCGCCGCGCAATGGCCGAAAAGATCGGCGCCGATCGCGTCGGTGAAAGCGCCGCCGACATTGCCGAATGGTCCAAGGGCGGCTGCCCCCTTGTGCTGGAAGCGACAAATTCGCCGTTCGGCTTCCGCGACGCCGTAACCGCGACGCGCATCGGCGGGCGGATCGTGCTTGTCGGCATTCCCGACGGCGACATTTACACCTTGCCGGCAGCGGACGCGCGCCGCCGCGGCCTGAACATCAAGTTCGCGCGGCGGATGGGCGACGTCTATCCGCGCGCCATTGAGTTCCTCGCAGCGGGGAAGATCGACGTACGCTCGATCGTCACCCACCGCGTCGCGCTGGAGGAAGCGCCCGGCGTGTTCACGGCACTTGCCGAGAATGCGCCCGGCTACGTCAAGGTCCTCGTCGATCTGAAGGGGAGTTGAACCGACGCCGGAATGACACCTGGCCGCCACTAGCAAATGGGAGCATCACGATGAAGCCGGCGTATGCGTGAGGTGAGACCGTGAGCGACACACCCGACCGCGAAACGACGACAATGCGTATCAACGCCGAGGACCTGGCCGAAGCGCAAATCCAGGCTCGAGCCTGCTGGTATTACTATGTCGGCGCGATGACGCAGCAGGAGATTGCCGATCGCCTCGGGCTGACGCGGCTCAAGGTCAACAAGCTGCTCGGGCAGGCACGGCAGGATGGGCTCGTCAGCGTCGAGATCAAGCTGCCGCTCGCCAACTGCGTTGCGCTGGAAGAGAAGCTGAAGGCGCGCTTCGCGCTCGACGATGTTTCGGTGGTACCTAGCCTGCCCGATCCCGATGCGCTGCAACAGGTGATCGGCGAAGCCGCGAGCACGATGCTTCACCCCCTGCTGAAGGATGGCATCGGCCTCGGCGTCGGCTGGGGCCGCACGCTCAGAGCCGCCGCGCGCACGCTCAAGCAGCGACGATTCGCCCGCAGCTGGGTGACTTCCCTGATGGGCGGCATGACGCGCGGCGCCGGCACCAACACGTTCGAGGTCGCGACCGAGTTTGCGCGCCTGATCGGCGCCGAATGCTACTACGTCGCGGCACCGATCTATTGCCCGTCGGTCGAGAGCCGTTCCACACTCCTGACGCATTACGGACTTGCGGACGTGATGCGCCGGGCTCGCGAAGGCCAGATCGCGCTGGTATCCTGCGGCGACCTGACACCACGCTCGCTGCTCGCGGCGACCCATATTGTGAATGAAGCGCTGGACGGACTGCGCAAGGCGGGCGCGGTTGGCGACCTGCTCGGAACGTACCTCGACGAATACGGCCGCCCGGTCGACCACCCTCTCAATTCCCGAGTCATGGCGCTGAGCCCGCAGGAGCTGAAGGCGTATCCGATCTCCATCCTGGCCTCGGGCGGGCTACCCAAGGCGCCGGTGATCCGCGGCATTCTGAACGCGCGCTATGTACGCTGCCTCGTCACGGACGAATCTGCGGCAGCGGCGCTGCTGCAATGAGCCTGCTGCTCGCCATCGATGTCGGTACGTTATCGGCGCGCGCCGGGCTGTTCGACGCGTCGGGCCGGCTGATGACCGCGCGCAGTCATCCGTTCGAACTGCTGCGGCCCGTGGAAAACCACGCTGTTTATCGGATGGACGAAATCTGGGCCGCGGTATGTGCCGCCATCCGCGCCGCCATTGCCGATGCGCCGGGTGCGGCGGCTGCGATCGCGGGCGTCGCCGTCGACGCGACATCCTCGACCTATTTCGAGGCGAACGGCGAGCCGCCGCTGCAAGGCGATGCGGACGTGGTCTGCTGGATGGACCATCGCGGCGAGCGCGAGGCAGCGGAGATTGGAGCATCCGGCGACCATTATCTGGATCATGTCGGCGGCACGGTCTCGCCGGAGATGTATCTGCCCAAGATTCTCTGGGTAAAGCGGCACACGCCGGAGGCGTGGGCGCGCGTCACCGCCGTGCGCGACCTTTCGGACGAAGTCGCTCGCCGCATGACCGGCATCGATCGGCACTCCGTCTGCGGGCTTGCCTGCAAGTTTCCCTACCTGCCTGCCGACCCTGATCCGTGGCGCCGCGATCTGCTCGCTACGCTTGATCTCTCCGATCTGCTGCGGCGCGGCAAGCTCGCCGAGCCGCCGGGCTTGGTCGGCCAGGTTCACGGAACGGTATCCGCGGATGCGGCGAAGGCGCTCGGCATTGCGCCGGGAGCGCCGGTCGCGATCGGATTGATCGACGCGGAAGCAGGCGCTCTCGGCGTCGTGGGCCACGGATTTCGCGACAAGATGAACCGCACGCTGGCGCTGATCGGCGGCACCTCGAGCTGCTACATGTGCTGGGCGGAGGATAAGCGGCACATCTCCGGGGTCTGGGGTCCCTTCAAGGACGCGGTATTTCCCGGCTACTGGATGCACGAGGCCGGGATGAGCATTTCGGGCGCGGCGCTCGACGCCGTGCTGGATCAGCATCCCGCCAGCCCCGGCAAGACGTCGGCGGCGCGGCACGCGGAAACCGCGCGCGATATTCTCGCGCTGCTCGATCTCGAAGGCCCCGCCTTCGGCGCGCGGCGGCATATCGTCCCCGACTGGCTCGGCAACCGCGCGCCCCATGGCGACGGTGCGGCGCGCGCGCTCGTCAGCGGCATTGGCCTGGAGACGAGCCGACGCTCCTTCCTCGAACATTACTACGCGACGGCCCGCGCGCTCGCACTGCAAAGCCGTCATATCCTTGAGCATCTCAACACCCGTGGCTATGCGATCGACCGCGCCTGTCTCTCCGGCGGACACACCAGGAATCCGCTGATGGTACGCCTTTATCGTGATGCGCTTGGCGCAGACCTCGTCATCTCCCACTCGTCCGAACCGGTGCTGCTCGGCACCGCGATGGTCGCCGCCGTCGCGGCCGGGCTTTACCCGGATCTGTTTGCGGCGCTCGACGCGATGGCGCCGGAGCAGACGATCCACAAGGCCGCCCCGATATGGGCGGCGGCGAACGATGCCGCCTATTCGACCTATCTCAAGCTGTTCGCCGTCCGCAACGAAATCGAGGCCGAAGGTCGGCGACCGGACGGCCGCCCCTCCGCGTCCGCAGGCGCATTCTGAACGCGATGTCTTTTCTCGTCAGCAACTGGCTTCAACATTCCGTCCCCGGCTTGAGAGATAGATGCGAGCCGCGTTACCGCCGAAGATAGCTGCCTTTTCATCGGGTGACTGACCGGCGAGCAGGGTTTCGGCGGCGGCCATCCATTTTTCATAACCGCCCGCCAGATTAACCACCGGCCAGTCGCTTCCCCATAGCAGGCGATGCGGTCCGAAACACGCAACGACATGATCCACCGCTGTCCGCAGATCAGTAATCTGCCAATCCGGTGCGGCCTCCGTCACCAATCCCGATAGCTTGCAGACGATGTTGGGGCGTTCCGCGAGCAGCGCGACATCGCGATACCAATCTGCTGTCTCGCCGGTCGCAAGCCGGGGCTTGGCGCAATGGTCAAGCACGAACTGCAGATAGGGATGATCATCGACCAGCCGCAGCAGTCGCGGCAAATGGCGCGGCAGCACCAGCGCGTCGAACGCCAGTTTGTTTCGGGCCATCGCTGCCAATAGCGGTGCCAAGCCAGGGCGGAGCAGCCAATCGTCATCGGGCATGTCCTGCACCATCGGCCGCAATCCAACCAGGAGTTTGTGCACGGCGAGTGCATCAATGCGCGCCCCGCCGTCGGCTACGTCGAAGTCCGTCCAGCCGACCACTCCCCGCACCACCTGTGCCTTCGCCGCGATGTCGAGAAGAAACATGGTCTCCGCCTCGGTCGGTGCCGCCTGCACCAGGATCGTCCCCCTGATGTTCGCGGCAGCGAGGTGCGGCGCCAGATCCGAAAGGGAAAAGTCGCGGTGGATCGGCGCGAGCGCGGGAGTCAACCAACCATAATCGCCACGCGCGAGAGTCCACAGATGATGATGCGCATCGATCCGCATCAGCCGGCTACCGGCAGCGGAACGGGCGCTTCCGCAGCCAGCAGGCGCTCGGCCTTCAGATCGGCCCAAAGCGCCGCTGGCACGTCGCAGGACAGCGCGGCTACGTTGCGTTCGACCTCCTGCGGACTCTGGCCCCCCAGCACAACGCTCGCCACCGCCGGATGGCCCAGGGCAAAATGTAACGCCGCGGTTGGCAGGGCAACGCCATGCGCATCACAGATGCTTTCGATCCGAGCTACCCTTGCCAGGATCTCAGGTGGCGCATCCCTGTAATTGTATTTGGCACCGCTCACCGCGCCGGTTGCCAGAATACCTGAATTGAATACACCGCCGAGCAACACACCGATCCCCTGTTGTTGCGCAAGCGGCAGAAACTCCGTCAGCGCCGGCTGCTCCAGCAGGGAATAGCGCCCCGCGAGCAGCATGGTATCGAATGAACCGGCTTGCGCGAAACGCACGCACATCTCGGCCTCGTTCACGCCGATCCCGATGCCCGCAACAACGCCCTCTGCGCGAAGCCGGTCCAGCGCCACGTACGCGCCAGTCATGGCCTCGCGAAACCGCTCGTCGATCGCGTCGACGCCATGAGTCCAAACGTCGACGTCATGGATCAGCAACAGGTCCAGCCGGTCGACCCCTAGCCGCAACAGCGACTGTTCCACCGAACGCATCGTGCCGTCATAGGAATAATCAACCACTGCCTGGTGCGGCAGCCCTCCTACAAAACCGGAACGGTCGCCTCGACCGCGAAACGGATCCGTCCAGCGACCGACCTTGGTGCAAACGACGATGTCCTGGCGCGGCACGCGCCTGATTGCGGCGCCGCAACGATGTTCGGCAAGGCCGTTGCCATAGAGAGGAGAAGTGTCGAGGAGGTTGATGCCCAGCTCGAATGCACGTTTCACCGTGTCAATGGCCGTGCCGTCATCCAGTTGCACGTAGAGATCACCAAGCGGCGCGGTTCCGAATCCCAGAACCGAAACCTGAAGCCGCGTCCCACCAAGAGCACGGCGCGGCACCGCAAATACTGGTTTCATATTGACCGGTTCTTTTCGGCCCATCGCCCAGTCGCAGCGATGCGCCCTTACCTTGCTTGCCATTGGAGAAGTCCGCTGGCGGTGAATCCTCGCGATATTGCCAGCCGCGGCCGCCGTTCAATGGGACCGCCCTGGCTGGATGCTGATTTTGCCACCGAAAAACCTGGAGCGGAAGTCAATCCGACCGTACCAAGCGGCAATCGCATCCGATGTTCGGCCGTGCACGAAAGCGGTACCGACTGACCGACAGGCCGGATTCGACGTGGACCCGTGCGGCGCGATCGCAATGTCTCTCGGTGTGCCGGACCGGCAGCGGGGAACACACACCCGACGACACATCGGAATGCGAGGCTGCTGACGCTGGTTGTCGCTGGATTTTCTTTGATCTCCCGGTGCAGGCATCGTGCACACGTCCGCCTTCTAACCACTCGAGAAGATTAACTCTCGCTCCAATCCATCATGGGGGGACGGAAAGCGATAGCCTCGCCATTTCAGTAGCTTATCTTGCTTTCTCAATGGAGATGAATAGCGGACGTGCGCGCCCAAAATAGACCAAATTGCGCACATTCGTACCCGGTTGACCTCTCGGTGCACGGGACCCGTAATCCGCGCGCCATTTTGGGTGGGACGTAGAGAAGTCGGTTGGATTATCTGCACGATCGTAATCAGCGAGCTTGGCAAGTTCGGTTGCTGGGACCGGCCGCGCGAATATACTGACCGAGGAGAAAGCGTCGGCAATGGGAACAATTTGTGTGAATGATACGAGAGTGACGAACGACAGGTCTTCAGATCCCCGGCTGAACTGGGCCACGCTTTCGCAAGCCGAGCGCGACGCTGCCTATGACAACAATGCAGCGGTAAAGAACAGCGCGGCGCTGATCGCTGAACGAAACCAGGCTTCCGAAGCGCTGCGCGCCAGCCGCAAATCGGTTCTGGATGTGCCCTATGGCGACCGCGAAAGGACGAAGATCGATCTCTATCCGGCGACCGAAGGGACAGCCCCCTGCCTGGTGTTCCTGCACGGCGGCTACTGGCAGCGCAACGCACGCGACGTATTTGCCATGCTCGTCGAAGGCGTCGCGGCGCATGGCTGGTCGGTTGCCATCCCCGGCTACTCGCTGGCGCCCGACGCATCGTTGACCCAGATCGTGGCGGAGATATCCCAGTCGCTCGATTGGCTGGCGCAAAACGGAGCGGCATACGGCATCTCCGGTCCCGTTATCCTCTCGGGCTGGTCGGCCGGCGCCCACCTCGTCGCCATGGCGCTCGATCACCCGCGCGTCGCGGCGGGATTGGCGATTTCGGGCGTGTACGATCTCGCGCCGATCCGCGATACCGGTCTGAACAACGCGCTGAAGCTGACCGACCGGGAAGTGGCACAATTGTCGCCGCTTCGCCTGCCCGCTGTCCATAAACGGCTCGATATCGCCTACGGTTCGGCCGAACTGCCGGCGCTGGTTTTCGATTCAATCCAGCTTCACGAAGCACGCGTGGCCGCAGGCGCGCCAGGCAGGCTGGTCCCGATCGAAGGTGTAGACCATTTCAGCATCCTCGGCGAGCTGCGTCGTCCTGACGGCGCGCTCGTCGATATCGCCCGAAAGCTGGTCGATTAAAGCGGGATGAGATTGGGTTGGCCCGTGACGACGGGCCATTTTTCATCTTGTGCCCGAACACAAGCAGCACACGGCGAACCGGGGCCCATTCTACTTTGCATGGGGTTGTTTTCGCGATTTTGTGTCTGGGCCCTGCTCTACGCCGCCGGCGATCTGATCGCCCCGGCGTCGATCCAGACCTGATCGTCTCCGATCCGGACAGGGTAGATCCGCAATGGCCGGCTCGACCAGCCGTAGGAAATCTGGCCATTGCGCAGATCGAACGAGGCCGCATGACGGGGGCAGCACAAGCGTCCTCCGGACAGGCGCCCGAGACTGAGGTCGGCCTGTTCGTGCGGGCACATTCGTTCGCAGGCCACCACGCGACCTTCGTTCCAGACCAGGATCAGATCGACGCCGGTCACACGGGCACAGACGATCGTTTGTGAAATCAACCGGCTGAGACCGCAGACCGGCATCCATTTTTCGTCGCCTGACAAGGCCGTCGTTTGGTTCTGCTCATCCGCCAAGATAAGCCTTTCGCACGTGCTCGTTCTCGATCATCTCTGCGCCGGGCCCGGAGAGAACGATACGGCCGCCTTCCAGCAAATAGGCGTGGTCGCACATTTCGAGCGCCGCAAACGCGTTCTGCTCCACCAGCAGAACCGTCGTTCCGGCGTCGCGGATGCCGCGGATGATCGCAAAAGTCCGCTCGACGATGTTGGGCGCCAGTCCAAGGGAAGGCTCGTCGAACATGATCAGCCGCGGCCGCGACATCAGCGCCCGGCCGATCGCCAGCATTTGCTGCTCACCGCCCGACAAGGTACCGGCAGCCTGCCGCTTGCGGTCGGCAAGCCGCGGAAAATCGCCATAGATCCGGTCGCGGTCCGCCGCGATCTCGGCAGAGCCGGTGCGCAGATAGGCGCCCATGTCGAGATTTTCCTCGACCGTCATATGCGGAAATACGCGCCGCCCTTCCGGACAATGCGCGATTCCTGCGGCCACCACGCGCGGCGGCTTGGCACCCGCAATGTCCTTGCCTTCGAACAGCATCGACCCCGAACGCGGCGCAACCAGTCCGGAGATCGCGCGCAGCGTCGTGCTCTTGCCAGCGCCGTTGGCGCCGATCAGGGCGACGAGCTGTCCGGCCTTGACCTCCAGCGAAATGCCGCGCAGCGCCGTGACGCCGCCATAGCCACAGACCATGTCCCGGATCTCAAGCACGCGCCGCTCCCTGGCCGAGATAGGCTTCGATGACGGCCGCATTGTTCCGGATCATTTCGGGCGGGCCTTCGGCGATGATCCGGCCGTAGTTCAGCACCACGATGCGGTCCGAGACGCTCATCACCATCGGCATGTCGTGCTCGACAAGCAGGATGGTGACACCGCGATCCCTGATGTTACGGATCAGTTGCACGAAGGTGTGGGTTTCCGAGGCGTTCATGCCGGAGACCGGTTCATCGAGCAGCAGCATCGACGGTTCGGCCGCCAACGCCAGCGCCACGCCGACAAGCCGCTGTTCGCCGTAGGACAGCGACCCTGCAAGATCGTTGGCGCGGCGTTCAAGGCCCACCCGTTCGATCAATTCGCTGGCGCGTTCGCGCAAACGGCGCTGGGAAGACCGCGCGCGCGGCAGGCCCAGAATGGCTTCGAGAAGGCCAACCCTGCCCTGGCGATGCAGCCCGACCAGCAAATTGTCGTAAACCGTGTCGTTCGGGAAGACACTGGTGCGCTGGAAGGTGCGGATCAATCCAAGATCGGCGATCTGATGCGGCTTCAGACCGTTGAGAGCGGTTCCGCGATAGCTCACGGCGCCATGGGTTGGATCCAGAAAGCCCGTGACAACGTTGAACGCCGTGGTCTTGCCGGCGCCGTTGGGCCCGATCAGGCTGACGATCTCGCCTTCGCCGACCGTAAAATTCATGTCCGAGAGTGCGACGAGCCCACCAAAACTCACGGCGACTTGCTCGACTTTCAATGCCGTCGCCGGAGCCGCCATCACGCATGCTCCTTGGCGTCGCGCTTTACGAAGGCAACCGGTGCCACCGCTTCGACCCGGTTCCGCCGTTTCGCAAATCGCTGCGCCAGCGATGGCACGATGCCGCGCGGCAATACAAACAGGATCACGATCAGAACGCCGCCATAGGCGATCCATTGTGCCTCCGGCGCCATGATCGGGCGCAGGAACACCGGCAACAGTCCGAAGATCATGCCGCCAACGACAGGACCGGCCAGCGAGCCCTTGCCGCCGGTGATGACCATGATCACCATCGTCACGGTATTGATGAAGGCGAACACCTCGGGATCGATAATGCGGATGTAGTGCGCATAGAGACTGCCCGCCGCTCCGGCGATCCCCGCCGAGATCACTGCCGCCAGCGTGAGCGTTTTCGTCACGTCGATGCCGACAGACACCGCCAGCGTTTCGTTTTCCATCAGCCCGCGCATGGCGCGGCCGAAATGTGAATGGACCAGGCGCGAGATCAGCACATAGGCGATAACCGCGACAGCAAGCACGAGGTAGTAATTCTGCAACTTGGTGCGGAGGGTAAGATCTCCAAGACCCGACATTCCGATCGTGATCGAGGGAATATTGGTCAGCGCCAGCGGTCCCTGCGTCAGCTCGACCCAGTTGAGGGCCACCAGCCGGACCACTTCGGCGAAGGAAATCGTCACAATGACAAAGTACGCGCCGCGAACACGAAACGATAGCAGGCCGACGAGATAGCCGCACAAGCCGGCGATGATGATCGCCAGCACGAAACCGATGATCGGAGGCCAGGGTTCGTGAACAATACGGAAGCCGAAGGGCAAGCCGGCGTCGAAACCAAGCGACGTCAGGGCACTGACGTAAGCGCCAATACCGAAGAACGCGATGTGGCCGAGGCTGAGCTGGCCGGTGAAACCGAGCAGCAGATTGAGGCTCATCGCGCCGATGATGAAGATACCGGTCGTGATCAACGCGTTCATCAGGTACGGATCGCGTAGCCACAGCGGCACGGATGCGAACGCGACGACCGTCAGAATAGCGACCACTGTTCTCATCCGACGCGCTCCGAGCGCGCGAAAAGTCCGGTCGGCTTGAAGATCAGAACCGCAATGATGATCAGGAAGCCCATCGCATCGCGATATCCCGACGAAACGTAGCCGGCGCCCAGCTCTTCCGCCAAGGCCAGGATGAAACCACCAATCACCGCGCCGGTGATGTTGCCGAGCCCGCCGAGGATGACGATCGCGAACGCCTTGACGGCGGCGAGATCGCCCATTTGCGGGAAAATCACGTAGACCGGACCCAGCAGCGCACCGGCCGCGGCCGCCAGGCTCGAACCGATCGCGAAGGTCGAGGTGTAGATCATGTCGACATTGACGCCCATCAGCGAAGCGGTGTCATGATCCTGAAACGTCGCCCGCATTGCGCAGCCGAGTTTTGTCCTGTTGATCAGGAGATAGGTGACGACGATCAGCATGGCTGCTGCGGCGAGCACGAACAGCCGAAGCCAGGACACGGAGACCGGACCGAGCACCAGCGGCGCCTCGGGAAACGGCGTCGTCACCGATTTCGCCACACCGCCCCATATCCACAGGGCGCCGGACTGCATCGCGATCCAGGCACCGATCATGACAAGCATGGTGGTGTCGATATCGGAGCCGCGCAGCGGCCGCAGCAATATCAGCTCGATCGCCGCGCCAAGCAGCCAGCCCGCCACCACGGCGAGCGGCAGCGCCAAGAAGAAGTTAACCCCGAGCTGATGCACCACGATGAACATGATGTAGGCGCCGAACGTATAAAGCACCCCATGCGTGAAGTTCACGACGTTCATGATGCCGAAGATCAACGTCAGTCCGATGCCCAGCAGGGCATAGGTGCCGCCAAGGACCAGCATGTTGATCAGATGTTGCAGAAACTCGCTCAAGGTGGCTCCCAAATATCCGACGCAGCAAGGTCCGCGGGTTCGCCGCGGCCCTTGCCGGTCAGCAATTTGACGTCAAAGTGTCTTCATGCCGATCTTGCCGTCGGTGATTTCGATCAGATAGACGTTGGGCTGGCTCTGGCCGCTTTCCTTGCCAGCCGGGCCGGATTTCCGGAACACGATGTCGCCGTTCAGGCCCTTGATGTTGATATCCCACATAGCCGCCTTGATCGCCGCGGGCTCCGCCTTGCCCGCCTTCTCGATTGCGGCTGCCACGGTGCGAATGCCGTCATAGCCGCGAAAACTCTCGGTGCAGCCGGCGAAGTCGAACCCGCGCTTCTTCCATTCGGCGATGAAGTAGTTGGTCGCCTCCGGGTTCGGCGTCTTGTCGGGGAACCAGGGCAGGAAGGTCGTCAGGTGCATGGTGCCGTTGGCGGCGGCTCCTGCCTGAGCGATGATCTGATCCGGATTCTGCGAGCCGCCAGTGGTGATGATGCGCTTCTTGAGGCCCAGCGCCGCGGCCTGCTTGAAGATCAGCGTCAGTTGGTCCACCGCCGTCGTCACGATGATGGTTTCGGAATCGGTGCCCTTGAGCTTGGAAAGCTGCGCGCTCATATCCTGCGCACCCTGGTCCATCGTCTCGACGACGCCGACCGTGATCCCCTTTTCCTTCATCATCTTGCTGAAATCCTCAGCAGTGCCGCGTCCCCAGTCGTTGTTGATGATGAGGAAATCGACCTTCTTCAGTTCGAGCTTGTCGACGATCCCCTTGAAGGCGGCAGCCTCGATCGCCGACGGCGGCGAGATACGGAAGACATAGGGATTTCCCGTCGTCGTGATCTTGCCCGACGATGAGGTCTCAACCACCATCGGCACTTCGTACTCCATCAGTTTGGGCATCACGGCCAGCGTCAGGCTCGAGCCCCACGCCCCCATCAGGACCGGCACTTTGTCGCTGGTGATCAGTTTTTCGGCGACGGCGGCCGCTTCCGTCGGATTGCTTTTGTTGTCCTCGATGACGAGTTCGATCTTCTTGCCGAGAATGCCGCCCTTGGCGTTGATCTCGTCGGCAGCGATCTTGGCGCCGTTGACGACATAGGTACCGGAAGCAGCGAATGCGCCTGTGAGCGGTTCATTCACCCCGATCTTGATGGTTTGGGCATCGGCGGTGCCACCCAGCAAAGCAGCCGCCAGCGCAATCGCTGGAACAATTCTGAACGTCCGTGTCATGTGGTTCTCCAATCTGACGCTGTTAATCCATCCGCAGTCCAAACTCGCCGCTCCGCATCGCGCGGAACGTCAATCCCTCAAGCCGCTCCGTCCTTGTTGGACGAGAAACGACCAAACCAGCGCGCAACCCGCTCGCGCAAAAGACTGAAACCCAGCGTCATTCCGTTCAGGTCGGCCGCAACGGCATCTGCCGGCAATGTGCCCGACAGCCGGCGGTCGAGATTGCCGGCAAATCCCGCGATCAGTCGCGCCGCGAGATCACGCACCAGCCCTGGCCTTCCGACCTGCGCCAGCATTCCCGTCAGCGTGTATCCGATGGAAAGATCGACTCGCGTCCCCTGTTCGGTCGGCACCAGCCGATAACGAATTTCGCCTTGAGTCGAAGACCGGCTGCGCCGGTCGTTGCCGATGCCGACGATGCGGCCAGACATATCGCCCGGGCTGCGTTCGACGCGCGCGGCGCCCGAGAACGTCGCGGTGATCGGGCCGATCCTGACCCGGATTTCCCCTTCGACACGCTCCGGCTTCGGTGGCGCCGTCAACGACGCGCCAGCAAGGCAAGCTGCGACAGCCGCGATGTCGCCGAACATCGCAAACACCCGTTCGGGCGGATGCGCGACGCTGAACTGCTGCTCGAGGACAGTGGCGGGGATGAAGTCCGGAATCGAATCGACCGAACTGGCTCCTCCGGGCGAGGTTTGTTCGGTTTCGACCGACCGCATGCGTTCATCGAGATCGGTACCGCGATCCAGGCTTCGGCCCGAGCCGACGGGCCCGAGGATCTTCCGTCCTCCACCCGGTTCGGGTGGAATGTTGCGTACACGTCGCGCCTCGATCACGGATTGGACCGCCCGCACGATGCCGACATAGCCGGTGCAGCGGCACAGATTGCCGCTCAAGCCGACACGGATCTGGCGCTCGTCGGCTTGCGGCAACCGCAGCACGAGATCGCGCGCGGACACCAGCATTCCCGGCGTGCAGTAGCCGCATTGCAGCGCATGCTCGCGGGTGAAGGCCGAGCGAAGCTCTGACGTAACATCGTCCTCATCGAGGCCTTCGATTGTGGTGACCTCCGCCCCTTCGCAGGCAACGGCATAGGTGATGCACGAGCGCGCCGGCACGCCGTCGAGCAGCACCGTGCACGCGCCGCAAACGCCGTGTTCGCAACCGAGATGCGTGCCGGTCAGGTCGAGTTTTTCACGGACGAAATCCGCAAGGTTGGTACGAGGCTCTGCGAGAGCCTGCACTGCACGCTGGTTCACGGAAAGTGCGATCATGTTCATGCGGCGGCCTCGCGGACCGCGCGCTTCAGGACATTCACGTGAATATGGCGATGTGCCGCGTTGGCGACGCCTGCCTTCACCAGCAGGAGATCAGCCACACGCCCGTCGAAGCGCTCCTTGTAGTCACCGGCAATGCGCCCGCCGAACAATTCCGTCGCATTCGTGATGACGATCGGCGCAGCATCGATCGCGCCGATGACGACGCGAGCGGTTGCGACGCTCGGATCGATCAGGACCGCGCCGATCGCATGCGCGAACTCGCCCGTCTTGCGGCAACTCTTGACGTATCCCCAATGCGCCGATGCCGGCCTCGCCGGAACATGGATCGTCTCCACGATCTCACCAACCCGCAGCGCCGATTCCAGCGCGCCGACGATGAACTCCTCCATCGTGACCGTACGGGCGCCAGCAAGGCTTCGCAGCGTCAGTTTCGCGCCCAGCGCCGAGAGCGCGGAAACCCAGTCTGCCGCAGGATCGGCATGGCTGAGGGATCCGCCAACCGTGCCGCGATTTCGAACCGCGCGGTAGGCGATGTTACCGGCAACGCCCTGCATGGCGCCACGCGTAACATCGGGAATGCGTCCATCCTCGATGTCAGCGTGGGTAACACAGGCCCCGAGCACGAGTTCGTCGCCGCGGCGATCGACCTGCTTGAGCTCGTCAAGCCCGGAGATGTCGACGATCATCTGCGGCTCCACGAGCCGCAGATTGAGCATCGGACCCAGCGATTGGCCACCGGCGATGATCTTGGTGGAAACTTCGGCCCCGCCCAACAGGGCGAGTGCCGCCTGCAAATCGCGCGGGCGTTCATAGCCGAAGGGAGCCGGTTTCATGCCGCCGGCCTTTCTGCGTCGCGCGCCGCCAGAATCGCCTCGACGACACGGTAAGGCGTAACGGGTGATTGCATCAGTTCGGCACCAAGCGGCCGCAGTGCATCGTTAAGGGCGTTGACGATCGCAGCGGGCGGAGCGATCGCACCGCCCTCGCCGATGCCCTTCACACCGAACTGCGTATAGGGCGACGGTGTCTCCATATGATCGAGACGCGCCGCAGGCACTTCGGTCGGACCGGGCAACAGATAATCCGCTAACGTCGTCGCCAGCGGCTGCCCCGCCGCATCGAACGGCATCTCCTCGTACAGCGCGGTGCCGATGCCCTGGGCCAAGCCGCCATAGATCTGGCCGTCCACCACCATTGGATTGACGAGAACGCCGCCGTCCTCGACGATGACGTAATCGAGGATTTCGATCTCGCCGAGATCGGGATCGATCGCGACCACCGCGGCATGCGCGGCATAGCTGAAAGTTCCGGAATCGCGCTGCGGCTTGTAGCCGGATGTGACCTCAAGCCCGCCCGCATCGACATCGGGCGGCAGATCCTGCGGACGGCGATACCAGGTGTGCGCGATTTCCTTCAAGGTAACGCTACCGTTGACGCCCTGAACCTCGCCGTTCTGCAGCACCACCGCCGCTGGATCATGCTGCAGCAGCTTGGCGCCGATGCGTTTGGCGCGCTCTCCCAATTCGCGGCACGCGGTTGCGACCGCGCCGCCTGCCATCACCATCGAACGCGAGCCCCAGGTGCCAGTGGAGTACGGCGTCATCGCGGTGTCGCCAAGGATGATGCGCACCCTTGCGACATCGACGCCCAGCATCTCGTGCGCGACCTGGGCAAGCGTCGTCTCCATGCCCTGCCCATGCGAATGCACGCCGACCCGCAGTTCGAGGCCACCGTCCGGCGTTAGCCGCGCGGACGCCTGCTCGTGACCGGGCACCATCGGAATGCCCCAGCCGGCATAGACCGACGTCCCGTGCGCGGCCTGCTCGCAATAGATGGAAACGCCGACGCCGATAAGGCGGCCGTCGGCTTCGCCCTTGCGCTGACGTGCGCGCACGCCCTCGACGTCGATAGACGCCAAGGCGCGGCGCATCGCTTCGGGATAATCGCCGCTGTCGAAGTGCTTTTTGGTGATGTTGTCGAACGGCATCTGCTCGGGCCGCACCAGATTGCGCAGGCGCACTTCGCCGGGCTCCAGCCCCGCCTCCGCCGCGACCAGATCGAGCATCAGCTCCAGCGCGAAACAAACGCCGGTGCGGGCCACACCGCGATAAGGCAGGATCGGACATTTGTTGGTGGCGACCGAAAAGGTTCGGCAGCGATAGGCCGGCATCAAATAAGGGCCAGGCAGGATGCTGGCGACTTGCGCCGCCTCGAGGCACGCCGAGAACGGATAGGAGGAGTAAGCGCCGGAATCGACGGTCGCTTCGCAATCGATACCGCGCAGCCGCCCGTCGCGATCGGCATAGACGGTGATCTTGTAATGGTGTTCGCGGCAGTTGGAGCTGGCAGTGAGATGTTCGCGGCGATCCTCCGTCCAGCGCACCGGATGGCCACAACGCATCGTCAGCCACGAAAGGCAGACTTCTTCCGGCAGCAGGATTCCCTTGTGCCCGAAGCCACCGCCGACATCTGGCGAAATGACGCGAATTTGGCCCTGCTCCATGCCGAGACATTCGGCCAGACCGCTGCGCGTGATATGCGGCATCTGGGCGGCGGAATAGAGCGTGAGTTGATCGAGGCGATGATCGAAGGTCGCGACGACGCCGCGCCCCTCGAGTGGCGACATGCACTGCCGCGCGGTCGATATCTCCCGCGACACCTTAATCGGCGCATCTAGTGCGGACGAGATGTCCACTTCGAAGTTGGTTTCGAGGAAGACGTTGTCGCCCCAATGCTCGTGTACCAGGGCCGAATCCGGTTCCCGCGCCTTGCGCATGTCATAGACGGCGGGAAGCTGCTCGAGATCAAGCATCACCGCCGCCGCAATGTCTTCGGCTTCGGCACGCGTCGGAGCGACGCACATCGCAACCAGTTCGCCGACCTGACGCACCTTGCCGGCGGCGAGTACCGGTTGCTCCGAGATCTTGAAGCCCGGCAGCGCTGACACGGCACGAATCGGATTGACGCCGACCAGATCGGCCGCTGTGAAGACGCTGGCGCGATGCTGCTCCGGCACCCGTACTCCGCGGATCCGCGCATGCGCCAAAGGACTACGCACGAACGCAACGTCCTGGAGCCCGGCGAGACGAATGTCAGCCACGAACCGCCCTCGGCCCCGCATCAGGCGGTCGTCTTCCTTGCGCGGCAACCGCGCGCCGACGCCTTGTCCGGCGCCCGCACCGTCCGCGGAGGGAAAATCGCGCTCATTGCGCACTGTGGCGTTCTCCTCGATCGGCTGACGCTGCCTCGTTACGCCGCAACCGCCTGAGGCAGAATTGGCGCGATCGCGTCATATCGCGTACCGGCACGTAGACAGAACGCGGGCTGCAGCAGGCGTTCGGCGATGACTTCGTTCTTCTCGTTGTCAGAAAGGACAAATCGTCCGGTACGCTGTCCAATGACCGAGACGTCCGCATCCCTGCCGACCTTGAGGGCTCCGATTTCGTCAGCACGGCCGAGCATCTTGGCCGGGCTCGAGGTGACCATCGGCACAATCTGTTCGAGCGTGAGGCCGAGCGCCATCATCGAGCTCATCGCCTGGACCAGGCTGAACTTGGCCTGACCCGCAAACGGATGATTCTCGTCATCCTCGTGCTGGTCCGGCGTGCCGGCAGGCTGAGGCACGTGGGTATTGTAGCCGTGAATGTCCGCTCCGAGCGTCGTCGGAATAATGCCCGCGGCAATCGCCTTCTTGGCGAGACGATAGGAGAAGTGGCTGCCGTGACCGACATCGACCTTCAAGCCGCGATCCAGCGCCGCCTGGATCACGGGATGCACTTCACCCTCACGGTTGACGAAACCGCCGGGATGGCGCGTGAACGGATGCGCCAGCACGTCGCCCTCGCGCAGCAAGGGGATTACGCGCTCCAGAATGGTGTCGACGTCTTCGCCGTTGGTGCCGCTTTCGGGCAGGCCCCAAAGCTGACCGAAATGCACATAGACCGGCAGATCGGCGCGGCGCCCGATCTCGGACGCCATCTCGATGACGCGAATGCCCCAGCGCGCGAAACCACCGATCTCGGCATGAGCCTTGATGCCGCGAACGATGTCGAGATTGGACGTGGCCGACTTCACCGTGGCGTCGATGTCGACGCCATCAGGGCTGTAGAGCTTGGGATAGTAATGACCCTCGAGCCCGCCCACCAGATAGGCCGACAGGAACGCATAAACGCGCGACTTCGCCGGCTCGGCGACGAAGTGCCGGAAGCCCGGCAACGTCATGCATGACGGACCACCCTGATCGACCAACGTCGTCACGCCGGACTGCACGCCCACCATATCGGCATTCATGCCGAAGCGGCCGGTGACGTATTGATAGACATGTGCGTGCGTGTCGATGAGACCCGGCAATACCAGCTTGCCAGTCACGTCGATCACCTCTCTGGCGCTGGTCGGCAGGATATCGGGCTGCACGGCCGCGATCTTGCCACTGCGAATGGCGACGTCACGGATGCCATCGATGCCTGAGGCCGGGCAGATCACCCGGCCGCCGCGCAGAAGCTGGTCGAAGCTGGCGCTGATAGACATAGCGATCTCCTGTGTTTCGGCCGGCGGAGTTCATCCCCGCTCTCCTGTCGAGATACGAAGCATACTTCGTATTTTACAAAAGCAAAGCGCATGCCATGATTAATCATGGCGCCGGCGCTCGAATCGGATAACCCGCGCCGGGTGCCGGGGGCTGGGAGAGTGCGTTGCAAAAGGCAAAAAGGCGTCGCGTCGAGACCAAACACCGACCGTGGCCGTTGTCACAGCGACCGGGATTTCTGATCCGGCGGCTGCATCAGATCCATGTCGCCCTGTTCCAGGAAGCGTGCGGCGAGTTCGAGATCACACCGCTGCAATACAGCCTGCTTTCGGCGCTTGCGGTGCGGAAAACCGCCGATCAGACCACATTGGCGGCCGATATCGCGCTGGATCGGACGACGACGACCGGAGCGCTGAAGCGACTGGCGGCCCGCAATTTTGTCGAGCGAGCCATTAATGACGAAGACCGCCGCGCCCGGCTCTGCAAATTGACCCCGGCGGGAACGACGCTCCTGGCAAAAATCGAGGCCTCGGCCCGCGCCGCACACCGCGCCACACTCGACAATTTGAGTGAACGGGAGCAAGTCGCATTCGTCGAGATGATGCAGCGTATCGTGGCGGCACACTCCGATCATGACAGCGCCTCTGCCATATTCGATTGAGCGTCACGGCGTCATCTGCTGACTTTTTAGTTTGATCTGCATAATTTGTAGTCACTCATTGCGCCCCGTTGGCCGCTGGCCCCAAGGACCGCCGGGCGCCATGGCGCAGGAAGCAGCAGAGCACCTACAAGGCTCGCCGATGAAAAGATCGCGCAGGTCGCGATCACGTCCACCATTCGGTCCCCCAAACTCGATGATTATCTCGGTTTGGCCCGGCGCGGATCGGGCCAGAACGACGTGTTGGCGCGGGCCAGCCCGCCGCCGATTCCGGCCGGCACGCCGTCGGCGCGCCAGCACCCCGCACCTGTCATCGTCCCGTCCGGCGCGAAGGTGATGGCGCACATGCCGCCAGCGACATGATCGACCGCAACGACATCGTGCCCCCGCGCAGCGAGGTCGGCCCGCACGCTCTCCGGAAATCCGCGTTCGACCTCGGCCTCGAGCCCCCAGCTGAAAACGCGCGGCGCCTCGACGACTTCCTGTACGCTCATGCCGTGATCGACGATGTTGAGCACCGCCTGTAGCACGCAGGACGGAATCCGGTGCGCACCCGGCAGCCCCAGCGCGAATATTGGCTTGCCGTCCTTCTTGCCGATCAGCGCCGAGATGCCGCTGGTGATGCGCTTGCCCGGCATCAACGACAGCGCCAGGCCGGGATGCGGATCGAACAGGAACATGTAGTTGTTGGGAATGATGCCGGTTCCCGGAATCACCAGACGCGCGCCGAACAGGCTGTTGATGGTCTGCGTTGATGTAACGATGTTGCCGTCGCCGTCCGCGATCGTGACATGCGTGGTGTTGGCGGATTCGTTCGACAGCACTTTCGACGTGTAGGCGCCCGCGCGTTGCGGATCGATTTCCGCACGGCGCTGTTTCGCATAATCCTTCGAGATCAGCCTTTCGATCGGGACGTCAAAAAATGCCGGATCGGCGGTGACGGCGCGGCGATCGGCGGCGGCGATCTTCAGCGCCTCGAGCACCAGATGCAGCGTTTGCGGCGTGCCGAAGCCGGAGGCGGCGATATCGTAGGCTTCCAGGATGTTGAGAATCTGGATCGTATGCACACCACCCGAACACGGCGGCGGCGGACCGATGATCTCGACGCCGCGATACGTACCGCGCACCGGCTCCCGCTCGACGGTGCAGTAGCTGGCGAGATCCTCCAGCCGGATGAACGATCCGGCTTGCTCGAGCTTGCGCGCGATGGCGCGGCCGAGTTCGCCGCCGTATATGACGCCGGGACCTGATTGCGCGATCGTGCGCAGCGTTGCGGCATAATCGGATTGAACGAGCCGGCTGCCCGCCCGAAGCGGCTTGCCGTCCGGCAGAAATATCGCTGAGATGGCCGGATCGAGCGCCAGATCATCAGCGGTTTCTTCGATGCAGGTGGCGAGATAAGGCGTCACCTCAAAGCCGCGCGCCGCGTGGCGGATGGCCGGCTCCATCAGCGTCGACAGATCAAGCTTGCCGAAACGTTGCGCGATCTCGCACCACGCCATCAGATTGCCGGGCACCGCGATCGCCTTGGGGCCGACGCGATTGGCTCGCCCCTCGGTCTCCATATAGTCCGGCCATTTATCGGAAACCGGCGTGTAGCTATCCGGCCGCGTCATCGCCGGCGCCGTGGAAAGACCATCGATCACCAGTTCGCGGCCATCGGCCAATCTGATCACCGCGGTGCCGCCGCCGAAGATACCGACCATCATCGGCTCGACGACGGTCAGCGTGAACAGCGCGGCGACTGCGGCGTCGATCGCATTGCCGCCCTGCGCCATGATTTCGAGCGCCGCAGCGGAGGCCAACGGATGATTGGTCACCGCCATGCCGCGCGACGCGGACACCGGTGTCTTCTCGCAATCAAAGGTACTGGTGGTCCGGTCTCGCCATTGTGCCATGAACTGGGGAGTCTCCCTGATGACTTCAGCCGTTGCGGATCACATCCGCGAAGCAATCGCAATGTGTCGCCTATCACGCGACGCCGCCGCGCGAAAGCCGGTGCGTTTGAGGGAAGCCGATTAGCGCGGGGTGAAGCCGCCATCAACCGGAAGCGCGAGACCGGTCACAATGGCTGCATCGTCAATCGCCCGCCGCAGCACCGCATGGGCGACAATTGGCGTCTGGAAATATTCAAAATTTCGCAACGCGGGCGGACCGTGCCCAGCTATCTCAACACAATCTCCTGGTCGGCCCACCGCAGGTAGCTGCGCGGCGCGGCACCAAGTTCGCGCCTGAACATCGCTGTGAAGGCGCTCGGGCTGTCATAGCCAACATCGAGCGCGACGTTGGTTACGGATTCGCCGGCGCCGAGGCGGGCAAGCGCTTCCAGCAACCGGACGCGCTGGCGCCAGGCCGAAAAGCTCTGGCCGGTCTCACGACGGAACATCCGCGTCAGCGTACGCCGGCTGAGACCGCTGCGGTCGGCCCAATCGTCGAGGGTGAGGTCGGAGCTGGTATCGGCGATCACAGCTTCGCAGATCCGGGCGAGACGCGGATCCAGCGGAATCGGCACGTGCAGCAACACTTCCGGCATCCGGCCGATCTCGCCTAGCAGGAGATCAACCAGCTGCCCGTCGCGCCCGTCCTCGTCGTAATCCACCGGCATCCGCACAGCCTCATCCATCAGCGCCTCTAGCAGCGGCGAAACGCGGATCAGGCGGCACGTCGCCGGGTAGCTCGGCACCTGATCCGGCTCGACATAGATGGTCTGGGCCTCGATATCGCCCCAGGCGCGCGATTGATGCACGATTCCTGCGGGAATCCACAGGCCATGCCCCGGCGGGATGACGAAATTGCCGCGTTCCGTCATCATCGAGGTGACGCCGACGGTCTGGAGGATGAACTGCCCTCGCCGGTGCGCATGACGCGTGCTGGTGCTCTCGGAGGGATAAGTCGCTGCCATAGCGACGACCGGCCGCTTCTGCGTCTGCAGATGGCCGGCATAGTTCGCAGCGGCTACCGGTCCGCATCGCTTGTGGCATGGGCGCTCAAGGCTGTCGCCGCCGGTCGGTGCTGTGCCGACTCTTACATTTATGTTCATCTGGACTCTTGATGTGAGATGCCTGCTCTCCTCACAGCAATGCATCTTCCGGGCCAGATGGCCCGATCGCGATGATCGCTGTCCCCTGTCGTGTAGCACAGAATACGGCGCTCCGTCACGATGGCGCAATCCGCAACGAAGGGGTTGGTCCATGAACAGGCGCGAATTCACTGCTGCAATGCTGGCCGCCAGTGCGGCCATCCCGCTCGGCATCACCAGAGCGGCTGGTCAGACAAAGGGCGGCACGCTCAACACGATCATCCAACCCGAACCGCCCATCCTCGTCACGGCATTTAACCAGCAACAGCCGACGCTGACACTGGGCGGCAAGATCTACGAGAGCCTGCTGAAATACGGCGCCGATTTGAAGCCGATGCCGGGTATGGCGCAATCGTGGGAGATCTCGCCTGATGGCCTCACCTATACGTTCAAGCTGTTCCCGGGCATCACTTTTCACGACGGCAAGCCGATGACATCAGAGGACGTTGTCTTCAGCTGCATGAAGGTGCTGACGGAGACCCATCCCCGCGCGCGGCAGAATTTCGCGCGCGTCGCGTCGGCCGAGGCGCCTGATCCGCTGACTGTCGTATTCAAGCTGAAGCAGCCTTTCGCGCCTTTCCTCGGCTGCTTCGACTGCACCTCGGCGCCAATTGTGCCGAAGCACATCTACGAGGGAACCGAGTTCCGCAAGAACCCGATGAACGACAAGGCGATCGGCACCGGCCCCTTCAAGCTGAAGGAATGGGTGCGCGGCTCGCACGTCCATCTCGTACGGCACGATGGCTACTACCGCAAGGACCAACCCTATCTCGACGAAATCATCTACCGCATCATCCCGGACAGCGCCTCGCGGGCGCTGGCGCTTGAGAATGGCACGGTCCAACTCGTGCAATGGTCCGACGTCGAGTTCTTTGACGTGCAGCGCTTCAAGTCGCAGAAGAACCTCGAATACACCACCAAGGGCTACGAATATTTCGCTCCGCACCAGTGGCTCGAGATGAACAATCGCGTCGCGCCGATGAACGACAAACGGTTCCGCCAGGCGGTGATGCATCTGATCGACCGCGACGCGATGAACAAGCGCGTCTATTTCGGCAACGCCAAGGTCGCAACCGGTCCGATCTCGTCGAAAACCAAATTCTACGACCCCAAGGTAAAGCGCTACGATTTCTCGGTCGAAAAGGCCATTGCGCTGCTCGACGAGATGGGCCTGAAGCCCGGCGCCAACGGCAAGCGGGCCGAGATCAAATACCTCGTGCCGCCCTATGGCGAGGTCTATCAGCGTGCCGGCGAGTTCTTCCGCCAGAGCTTCTCCAAGGCCGGCATCGATCTCGTTCTGGTCGGCACCGACATGGCGGGCTGGGCCGACAAGGTTGGCAACTGGGATTACGAGATGACGCAGAATTTGCTCTATCAACTGGGCGATCCCGCACTCGGCGTCGCCCGCACCTACATCTCGTCGAACATCAAGAAGGGCATCCTGTTCTCCAACACCCAGGGCTATTCAAACCCCGAGGTGGACCGGTTGTTCGAGGAAGCCGCGGTCGCGCTCGACGAGGCCAAGCGGCAGGAGCTCTATTCCAAGGTGCAGCAGATCCTGGTCGAGGAAGTGCCCGTCGCCTGGACCCTGGAGCTCGAATACCCGATCATCTACGACAAGGCGTTCAAGGAAATCGTGACGACCGGGATCGGCTCCCACGAGACCTTCGGCTCGGTCTACAAATCGTGACGGGGACCAGGAGCGCCGCAAGAATCGGGCTCTTGGTCGCCGCCTGGATTGTGCGGCTGGTCGCCATCATTCTGGTGATCGCGACCTTCAACTTCGTGCTGGTCCGCGCAGCACCGGGCGATCCGGCCATGGTCATGGCCGGGCAATCCGGCGCGGCCGACCCCAAGATCCTCGACGATCTGCGCAAGGAATACGGGCTGGACAGGCCCTATCTCGTGCAGCTCGGCACGCATCTTGGCCGTGTGCTGACTTTGGATCTCGGATATTCCTATCGCCAGCGCCGGCCGGTGCTCGACCTCATCCTGGAGCGCCTGCCCGCAACGCTGCTGCTTACGCTGACGGCGTTCTGTCTCGCGCTCCTGATCGGCACGACGCTCGGCGCGCTCGCGGGTCTGGTCGCCGGAAGCATTGCGGACACGGTTTTTACCGTACTCTCGCTGTTGCTTTACGCCACGCCGGTGTTCTGGCTCGGGCTGATGCTCGTCCTCGTCTTCTCGGTGACGCTCGGCTGGCTGCCGCCGTTCGGCTATGAGACGATCAACGCGAAGCACACGGCAATCGAGCGCATCTTTGACATCATGAAGCACATGATCATGCCTGTCATTTCGCTCGCCGCGATTTATCTGGCGATCTACGCCCGCCTGATGCGCTCCTCGATCATCGAGGTCTCGCACCAGGATTTCATCAAGACGGCGCGGGCCAAGGGCTTGGCGCGCCCGCGCATCGTCGTCAGCCATATGCTGCGCAACGCGCTGGTGCCGGTCGTGACGGTCGCGGGCATGCAGGCGGGCGCACTGGTCGGCGGCGCGGTCGTGATCGAGACCGTGTTCGCCTGGCCCGGCCTGGGCCGGCTCACCTTCGAGGCCGTGCTGCAGCGCGACTATCCGGTGCTGCTCGGCATCTTCCTGATCCTGTCCGTCATCGTGATCGCTCTCAACCTCGTGACCGACCTGATCTACCGCCTGATCGATCCGCGCATGACGACGGAAGCCGCCTGATGGACGCAGTCAAGGCTTTCCTGCGGCATCCGAGCGGAATGGCGGGGCTCGTCCTGCTCATCATCGTCCTGATCGTCGCGATCACGGCGCCTGTCGTATTCCCGGTCTCGCCGTGGGAGATGAACGGCACGCCCTTCACGCCGCCCGGCGAGGACGGGATGTGGCTCGGCGGCGATACGCTTGGCCGCGACGTCGCGGCGGGCGTGGCGCACGGCGCGCGCGTCTCGCTGCTGATCGGCATCGCATCCGCGCTGGCCGCCATGACGATCGGCGTCGTGATCGGTGCCATGTCAGGTTATTTCGGCGGAAAAGTCGATCTCGTGCTGATGCGGGTGACGGAATTGTTCCAGACAGTCCCGGCGTTCATTTTGGCGATCCTGCTGGTTGCGACCTTCAGCCCTTCGCTTCTCACCATCATCCTCACCATTGGCGCGGTGAGCTGGCCGCCGCTCGCGCGGCTGACGCGCGCCGAATTCCTGCGCTTGCGCGGGCGTGAATTTGTCGAGGCCGCATTATGCCAGGGCGAGAGCACGGCCCGCATCGTGCTCGGACACATCCTGCCGAACGCGATCTCGCCGATCCTCGTCGTCGTCTCGCTGACGGTCGCGACCGCGATCCTGCTGGAGAGCGCGCTCTCCTTCATGGGGCTCGGCGATCCGAACCTGATGTCCTGGGGTTTCATGATCGGCGCCGGGCGCACCGTCATCCGGCAGGCCTGGTGGATGAGCGTCTTTCCTGGCCTCGCGATCCTGATCACCGTGCTTGCCATCAACCTGTTCGGCGAGGGCCTCTCCGACGTGCTCAATCCGCGCGTCTCGAGGCGCCGCGCATGACAAACCCAAGCGTGCAGGACCCGGCATCCGTGCTCTCGGTCGAGAAGCTCTCGATTGCGCTGCCCGAAGGCGGCGACCGGCCGTTCGCGGTCGAGGACGTGTCGTTTGCGATCGGGCGCAACGAGGTGGTCTGCCTGGTTGGCGAATCCGGTTCCGGCAAATCGATGATCGCGCATGCGATCCTCTCGCTGCTACCGAAAGGCGTCGATATCGTGTCCGGCGCCGTGAAGGTGGTCGGGCAGGATACCGCCGCCCTCGATCGCCGCGCCCTGCGCCGGCTGCGCGGTGGCAAAGCCGCCATGATCTTCCAGGAGCCCTTGTCGTCACTTAATCCGCTGAAACGCGTCGGCGAACAGATCGAGGAGACGATCCTCACGCACCAGCAACCGGTGCCGCCGGCAGCCGCGATCAAGGCCAGGGTGCAGGAGCTGCTGACCCAGGTCGGCCTGCCGAACCCGTCGCTGCTTGCCAACAGCTATCCGTTCGAACTCTCCGGAGGCCAGCGCCAGCGCGTCATGATCGCGATGGCCACCGCGAACCAGCCTGAGCTGCTGATCGCGGACGAGCCGACGACCGCGCTCGATGTCACCACCCAGCGCCAGATTCTCCGCCTGATCGACGATCTCAGGCGCGAGCGCGGCATGGGCGTGCTGCTCATCACCCATGATTTCGGCGTGGTGGCCGACGTAGCCGATCGCGTCGTCGTGCTGCGCCACGGCAAGGTCGTCGAGCACGGCTCGGTCGAGCAAGTGTTGCGCAATCCGCGCGATCCCTACACCCGCGAACTGATCGACGCGGTGCCGAAGGCGCATGTGAAGAGCCGGGAGACCGCATCGCAGGCCGCACCGCTGCTCGACGTCGTGGAGCTGCGCAAGACTTTTCGCGTTAAACGCGGCTGGCTGCAGCCGCCGCGGGAAGTGGTCGCGGCCGACGGCATTTCGCTCACGCTGCATCAAGGCGAGACGCTGGCTGTTGTCGGCGAGTCCGGTTCCGGCAAGTCGACGCTCGGTCGCATGATCATGCGGCTGACGGAGCCCGATTCCGGCGCCATCCGCCTCGGCCACCAGGACCTGCGGCTGCTCCGCGGCGAGGCGCTGCGCCAGGCGCGCCGCGGTCTCCAGATCATATTCCAGGACCCCTTCTCCAGCCTCGATCCGCGCCAGAAGGTCGGCGACGCCGTGGCGCGCGGCCCGATGGCCTATGGCACCGCACGCGACGAGGCGATGGCGCAGGCGCGGCAATTGCTCGCACGCGTCGGATTGACCGCCTCGGCCGCCGATCGCTATCCGCACGAATTTTCGGGCGGCCAGCGCCAGCGCATCTGCATCGCGCGCGCCCTCGCGCTGCGGCCGAAGGTGCTGATCGCCGACGAGGCCGTATCCGCGCTTGACGTTTCGGTGCAGGCACAGGTGCTGGCGCTGCTCGCCGAACTGCGGCGCGAAATGCGGCTGGCGATGATCTTCATCACGCATGATCTGCGCATCGCGGCCGAGATCGCCGACCGCGTCATCGTCCTGCAGCATGGCCGCATCGTCGAGGAAGGAACGACCGCGGCCGTGTTCACCAACCCGCGCGAGGCCTATACGCGCGACCTGCTCGACGCGATACCGGGGCGCCGCTTCTTCGACCAGCCAAATTTCGCGCGACAACGCGAGGCGCTCGCATGATGAGAGCGCTATGCTGCTCCCGAGACACACTGCCGATCTTGTTGTGAAACCCTGCAAGGACTGACCCGTGTCGCAAAGCAACGTCATTCCCCTTCCCGCCGGCGCCCGCGAGCGCATCGAAGCCGCGGTCGAGGCCGCCTTCGAGGCGCAGATCGCAACCACGATCGCCTTCTCGGCGATACCGAGCACGCGCGGCCAGGAAGCACCGTGCCAGGACATGATCGTGCGTCTGCTGCGCCAGCGTGGCTACGAGGTCGACGACTGGATCATCAACCAGGACGACCTGAAGGCGCTGCCCGGCTATGGACCGGTCGAGACCGATTTCTCGCGCGCCCGTACCGTCGTCGGAACCTATAGGCCCGCCGAAGAAACCGGGCGGTCGCTGATCCTGCAGGGCCATTGCGACGTCGTGCCAACCGGCCCGCTCGACATGTGGAAGCGACCACCTTTCCGGCCTGTCGTCGAGGATGGCTGGCTCTACGGCCGCGGCGCCGGCGACATGAAGTCCGGCACCATCGCCGCGCTCTACGCGCTCGATGCATTGAAGGCTGCGGGACTAGCGCCGAAAGGCCGCATCCATCTGCAGTCGGTGATCGAGGAGGAAAGCACCGGGCTCGGCGCCCTCTCCACGCTCCAGCGCGGCTATCGCGCCGATGCCTGCCTGATCCCCGAACCCACCGACGGGAAGCTGATGCGCGCCCAGGTCGGCGTGATCTGGTTCCGCCTCAAGGTTCGCGGATTGCCGGTCCACGTCTCGCACGCCGGCACCGGCTCGAATGCCATCAAGGCCGCTTATCACCTGATCCAGGCCCTCGAAGGACTGGAGGCCGAGTGGAACGAGCGCGCCAGGAGCCATCGCTTTTTCGGCAAGGTCAGACATCCGCTCAATTTCAATCCCGGCATCATCAAGGGCGGCGACTGGGCCTCGAGCGTTCCGGCCTGGTGCGACGTCGATTGCCGCATCGGCATCCTGCCCGGCTGGACGATCGCCGATTGCCAGGCCGAGATCGTCGCCTGCGTCGCGAAGGCCGCCAGGACCCATCCGTTCCTTGCCGATAACGCGCCTGAGGTCGTCTGGTCCGGCTTCCTGTCGCCGGGTTATGAGGTGACCGGCGCGCAGGACAGCGAGGCGGTGCTATCAGCGGCGTATGAGGCCGTGTTCGGTGGCCCGCTCGAGGACGCCTGTTTCACCGGCCTCACCGACACACGCTTCTACGGGCTCGATTACGATGTTCCCGCATTCTGCTTCGGCGCCAGGATGGAAAACGCGCACGGTTTCGACGAGCGGGTAGAACTCGAATCCGTGAAGAAGGTCACCAAGACGCTGGCGCTGTTCGTCGCGGGTTGGTGCGGTGTCGAGGTGGCGTAAAAACGCAACAAGACAGGAGGAGGTCTGCCATGGAGAGCAACGGCGCGGGCGGCAAGCCCTTGGTCCGGACGCCAGAAGATCTGCGTGCGCATTTCGGGCAGCTAAGCCCGCTCGCCGAGAAGAAGGTCCTGTACCATCTCGACAAGTTCTGTCGCGAATTCATCGCGCTCTCCCCGTTCCTGGTCCTCGCATCGAGCGATGGCAAGGGCAACGCCGACGCGAGCCCGCGCGGTGACGCGCCGGGCTTCGTCGCGGTGCTCGACGACAAATCGCTGCTGATCCCGGACCGCCGCGGCAACAACCGGGTCGACACGTTCGGCAACATCCTGGCCTCGCCAGGTATCGGCCTGATTTTCCTGGTGCCGGGCATCAATGAAACGCTGCGCATCAACGGCAAGGCGGAGATCACCCAGGATCCGGCCCTGCTGACGCCGCTGGCGGTGCAAAACGTCGTGCCGATCATCGGGCTCAAGGTCCATGTCGATGAATGCTATTTCCATTGCGGCAAGGCGCTGATGCGCTCGAAATTGTGGGATCCCAAAGCCCAGGTCGAACGCCACAGTTTCCCGACCCTCGGCCGCATCATCGCCGAGCAGACGGCGGCCATATCAGTTGAAGTGGCCGAGCAGACCATGGAGGAAGGCTACCGGACGAGGCTCTATTGATGAATTAGGTGTCTCGACCCCGGACGGCTCTGCCAGCAATATTGGGTTTCGCGTTGTCCAGACATCGAATCGCGTGGGCCACGATGACGGTCTTTTCCAATAGTGCACGACCATGCCAGCGTTCGACCAGCCGTGGAGAACGTGAGTAACCGACCAATGGGCGCTCGACGGGCTGCGGTCGGGTTGTTAAGCCCGCCTCCGCAGGGAGACTTTGAGTCGAGACATGACCGTTGCGATCGAGATGGGCCACACAACGGCAGGCGCCCCGGCTAACCTGGACCTTGAGGAACTGCTGGCAACGCGCCTGCTGGTGCAGGGCAATTCCGGCTCGGGCAAATCCCATCTGCTGCGCCGGTTGCTGGAACAGAGCGCCCCCTGGGTGCAGCAGACCATCATCGACCCCGAAGGCGACTTTGTTGCGCTTGCCGACCGTTTCGGCCACCTCCTGATCGATGCCCAGGACCATACCGAGCGGGGCCTGCAGGTCGCCGGCGAGCGAGCGCGCATATATCGCGTCTCCACGGTGCTCAATCTCGAGGGGCTTGACGCCGAGAACCAGATGCGGCGCGCCGCCGCCTTCCTCGGCGGGCTTTTCGAGGCCGCCCGCGACCACTGGTATCCGATGCTGGTGGTGGTGGATGAGGCGCAGCTGTTCGCGCCGGCCGTCGCCGGCGAGGTTTCGGACGAGGCGCGCAAACTCTCGCTCGGCGCCATGACGAACCTGATGTGCCGTGGCCGCAAACGCGGGCTTGCGGGAATCATCGCCACCCAGCGACTGGCAAAACTCGCCAAGAACGTCGCGGCCGAGGCGTCCAATTTCCTCATGGGGCGAACCTTTCTGGATATCGACATGGCGCGCGCTGCTGACCTGCTGGGCATGGAGCGGCGACAGGCAGAGGCCTTCCGGGATCTGGAGCGCGGCCAATTCATGGCGCTGGGGCCGGCCCTGTCTCGCCGTCCGCTGGGGCTGCGCATTGGTCCGACGGATACAACGCCGCGCAACGCGACCCCGCGCCTGATGCCTCTGCCGGAAGCGACATCGGACGCACACGCCATCATCCTGGCAGCGCCGCCGCCCGAGCATAATCGGCCCCAGCGCCGGTCGCCACCCGACCTCCTCGGCCAGCTCATGGCGGCGAAGTCAGCGGCGCTGGAGATCCGTCCCGAATCGGTGGAGCAGCCGCTTAGCGCTGAGGCACTGGCGGAGCGGCATGAGCGCGTGGACCGCATTCTGCGCGCCGTCATGGCCGAACCCGACGCCGGGTTCCGTGCCATTGGCGTCCTCTATCAGGAGTTCGTTGTCCGCTGCCGAATAGAGGGCCTCGGTTCGGCTGTGCCGGACCTGGGTGACTTCCGTCGCATGCTGACGCGCGCCCGCGCCGGGCTCGGCTCCGATATGGCTGACGATGACGGCTGGGAGGATGTCTCGGTCCGCGCCTCCCTTCTGCCGGAGGATATGCAGGGCGTCTTCATGATGATCGCCCGCGCCGCGAAGGAAGGTTGGCCCTGCCCGGGCGATGCAGCGATTGCCCGGGCCTATGGCTCACATTCGTTGCGCCGTGCACGGCGTCTGCTGACCTACATCGAAGAGCAGGGCCTCATCGTTTGCCAGCTCGACGGTGCAGGTCGGCGGATTGTGACGCTCGTCGAACTGGCCTGGGCGACGGCACCGGGCGACCCCAATGCCGAGGAACTGCCGGCGGAGCAAGGCTGCAGCCCGGCTCTATGATGTGACGGTCGAGCGCGCACTCAGGGGATACAAGCCGTGGTGATCACTTAAATCACGCCGGAGAACCGTAAATCTTCGATCTCTGCGCTGCTTAGTTCGAGCAGACCTTTGTAGATATCCTCGTTTTGGGCACCCAGCCCCGCGCCAAGCCAGCGGATCTCGCCGGGCGTTTCCGACAGCCGTGGTACGACGCCGGGAACCGCGATCTCGCCGGCGCGCGAGTCCGTCATTTGGATGTTACCCCGGGCGCGGTATTGCGGGTCTTCGAAAATATCCGCGATGCTGAAGATCAGACTGGCCGGCACGCCTCCCCTCGAACAAAGCGCAAGGACGCTGTCGAGGTCGAGCGAGGCGACCCATTCGGCGACGATGCGGTTGACCTCGTCGCGGGCCGCCAGCCGCAGCGTCTGTGGACCATATCGTTCCGCCGAGGCCAGTTCCGGTTGCCCCATCGCTTCCGCCAGCCGCGCGAACATCTGATCACTGGTGCAGGCGATCGCGATCCATTTGCCGTCCTCGGTCTGGTAGTGGCTGTGCGGGCAGACATTGACCGCGTCCGCGCCCATTCGCTCGCGTACATAGCCGAACTTCTGATAGGCAGGCGCAATCTCGTCGAGCACGCGAAACACCGATTCGTACAGGGCAAGATCAACGCATTGCCCCTCGCCGGTCGTTTTGCGGGCTTGCAGCGCGACCAGTGCGCCGATGGCGCCGTACATGCCCGACATGTAGTCGGCCAATGATGTCGAACCTGGAACAACGGGAATGCCACCGGGCTCGCCGGCAAGATAGGTCAGGCCGGAGAACGCATGCGCGATGCGGGCAAAGCCCGGCTGCGTCCGCATCGGTCCATCCTGCCCGTAGGCCGAGATGCGCACCAGGATCGCACCGGGATTGATCTTTTTGAGCTCCTCATAGCCGAGCCCCCATTTTTCCAACGTGCCGGGCCGAAAATTCTCGACGATGATGTCGCATTTCGCGGCGAGGCGCTTCAGCAGTTCCCGCCCGCGCTCGGTCCCGAGATTCAGCGTGACGCATTTTTTGTTGCGGGCTTCGGAGAGCCAAACCAGCGTATCGCCGCATTCGGTATTGGTTCCAAGACGCCGAAGCGAGTCGCCGGTCTTTGGCGGCTCGATCTTGATAACCTCGGCACCGAATTCACCGAGAATGGTGGCGCAATGCGGCCCCGCGATGAACGTGCCGAGGTCGAGGACCCGGATCCCCTCAAGTGCGCTCACGGCTTTCCCCCGATGCTGACTGCCCGATCGAGCAGTTTCCTGGCCAACTTGATGTGCATGAGAGCGGTCATCTCACCGCTCTTGGTCCTTGAGCGCCCCGCGCCCTTCGCGTTCGGCCGCCGCCATCGCTTCAATGACCTCGTTGGCCCAGGCAATCTGTCCGGCGGTTGGCGTCAGCACCTTGTCGCTCCATCCATCATGGGGAGGCCGGAGAAGGGATAATTTTGATTTCTCGACAGCTTACATTACTCTTCAAAATTTCTCCAAATGGCCGATGGACATGGCGCTATCCGACGACGCTGGAAAGGGCAAACTCGCAATATCGCTAACGACGGCCAATGCACGAAATACCGTCGCGTGGTCTATCGCAACCAAATGCAACACACCGCAACAAGACCTGGATGTGCGATGGTTGACCAGTGCAGGCATCCCAAGCCTGACCGAGCCGTTAAGACCGGAGGAGATCGCCTTCTGGCTAGCGGCAGTGCATCCCTCTCACGACCAAGACACCGATGGATTGGGCACGCTCAGCTTCGAGCAAGCTGCCGCGGTGCTCGATGGCGAGGAAGCCAGCCGCCTGGTGCGCTTCGTACACATTGAGGATCGAAATAGCTACCTCGCCGCACATGCCGGCGTCCGCCTTTTACTGGGGAGCATTGTGGGGCAGGCTGCCGACGCCTTGCGGTTCAGGCCGTCCGAGCACGGCAAGCCGATGCTCGTCACAGGCTCGGCGGACATCGACTTCAGCCTGAGTCACGCAAGAGGTGTGGTCGCTGTCGCTGCTGCGCGTTCGCCTGTCGGTGTCGATGTCGAGCCCTTGCGAGAAATCCCCGATCTGGATTCCGTGAGTGAGATCGTCCTGGCTCGCGAAGAGCGTGAGGTCCTGTGGAGCACTCCTGCCGCATTCCGCTCGCGGCTGTTTCTTCGTTACTGGACCCTCAAGGAAGCCATACTTAAGGCAGCCGCGCATGGATTCATCATTCCACCGCACTCGGTGATCATCGACGCAGGCCCATCACCCGCCGTTCTTTCACTACCAGCAGCGCTCGGGCCTGTCTCGCAATGGCGGCTGATAGCCCCGCCGCCTGAAGGCTAGAGCCTTTTCCGTTCCGATGGAATCGGAACGGGGCTCTAGATTCTTGTTTTGACGCGTTTTCTTCACGCGAACCGGTGTCCACTTCGCTTGAAAACGCTCTAGGCTATCAGTTCGCGGCGCGAGATCGTCAAAAGCAGCGACTCGGCGATTTCCTGCGAACGGCTGGCCAGAACGGAGAGCAACGTGTCGCTCAGGCCGTGAGAGGCCTCGGAATACCCCTGGAGATGGATTTGCGGCCGAAACGCAGGGCTCGTGGCGAGCCTGTAATTGCGGTCGACAACGTCGTCCTGGATATAGCGCCGTATCGGCTCCAGAAACGCGTGTGGCGTTTCCCTGTCATAGCCGGTCGCAAGGATAACGGCATCGTAGCAGGAGCGGCGGTCCCGACCGTCGAATTTATCGACCGTTCGGATTTCAATGCCTTCAACGGCCGCGAGCACTTTGGTGATCTCGCTGCGCGGATGCAATTCGATGCCCGTCGTGCCGCTGACGCGCTGCTGGTAGAGCAAGCGATACAACTGATCGAGCAGATCGGAATCGACCACGGCATAGTTGGTATTTCGAAAATTGTGAACGATCGCATTCCGGCGCTCGTCCGGCTGGGCGTAGATAAAATCCGTGTAATCCGGATTGAAGATTTCGTTGACGAACGGACTGCTGTCGGACGGCTTTAATGCATGGCCGCGAAAGATCAGGTCAATGTTCGCGTGCGGAAAACGGTTTCGAAGATCGACCGTCACCTCGACCGCACTCTGCCCTCCCCCGACAACGGCCACGCATGCCGCCTTGCCGCCGAGGCCGGCGGACTCGACCGTATCGAGGTAGCGGCTTGAGTGGAACAATCTGGAATCATCGGCGATTTTCGCGAAGACCTGCGGGATATTGGGCTTACCTCCCGCCGCCACGACAAGGTTCTTCGCAAGCCGCACCGTTTCACCGCCGGCGAAGTTGCGTGAATAGACCCGCAACGAATTCACCGACTGCCCCGCTGTTACGGGTTCGATGGCAACGACGGCTTCGCCGTAAGCCGCTTGTGACTTGAACTGCGCTGCCACCCACCGCAGATAATCGTTGAACTCCATCCTGCTCGGATAGAACGTCCGACAGTTGATGAAATCCTGCAAGCGGCCGTGCTTGTGCAGATAGTTCACAAAGGTGAACGGACTGGTCGGATCACGCAACGAAACCAGATCCTTGAGAAACGAGATCTGCATATCGCTACCCGGCAAAAGCATGCCGCCATGCCAGGTAAATTGGCGCTGCCTCTCGACGAAAAGAGGAGTGCATTTCAAGCGTGACCTTCTGGCGCACTCGTCCAGCGCGATCGCAAGCGCGAGATTGGACGGACCGAATCCGACGCCAATGACGTCGTGCTCGATGGCAAGCTGATGAGACATAAAGCTGCGCTCCGTTCGCGCGTTAGGCTGTGGGTGCCGGATCGGCCGCCGCCGGTAGCCACAGCCGGTCACCAAAGAAGCGCTCGCGCAGCAGCATGACCAGGGTGGCCCGCTTGTGTGGAAAATCGAAGTTCTTGATCCTCGCGAATCCCGAGAGTTCAAGGTTGCGGAGTTGCTGCGAATGCGCCGCCGCCGGCTCGCCGACGATCCGCTGCGTTCGGCAATCATCCAGGAACATGTAGTGCATCAGCGACGGCAGCCATGCGCTGAGGTAGCGGCGTCCACGATAGGCGTCCTCTCCGACGACAACGTGCCAGCCGCGATCGTAATCATCGGCATCGTAAAACGGCGCGATACGGTTCTCCTTGGCCCAATAGACCTCGAAATAGCCGAATGGCGCGTCGCCGAAGCAGCCGATCAGCGGCAGCATGTGCGGATCGGCCAGAATGGTGGACAGATACTTGCGATGCTTTTCCAGATCGCCGGCTTCGTCCCAGAAGGCGTCGACGCGAGGATCGTTCATCCAGCGGTGCAGCAAATGAAGATCATCATTCAGATCCGCGACACGGAACGAGATGATCTCGGCGAGCCAGGGGATGAAGCGGGCATACACCATCCCCACCGGCTTTTGCGGACGCCGCGGATGCCGTTTTCCGTCCGTCATGACGTGCAGTTGCGGCATTGGCGACCGCTCGGCATCGACCAGCCAGTTGTCACGACGCTGCATGACCAAATCCGGAAGCAGCACGAGGTTGCTTCCGGCCACGACGGCGAGGCCATCGTCGAGCAATTCGCGCGCAATCGGCTCCCGGACCGAATCCAGAAAAATCCGGTCGAGACCCGGGCGCCATCCGAACATTGCCTCTGCAGCCGCTGAAACCGCCCGCACCGCAAGCCGCGGATCGTCGGGAGCATCAAGCATCTTCAGATGATCCAGCTGCTCATCGAGACGCAGACGCATCATCGTAGCGCCACCTGCAACGACCCGCAGCTCCGCACCGTCCTGCAGGACCGTCGCGGCGGCGCGCGGCCCGACCGGAAACGCATGAGGATCTTTCGCGGAGCTCGACGCTTTGTTCATCCGGCACTCGTATTGACGTGATTGCTTCAAACAAGACGCGATCTTCGCTCACGCACGCGATGTAAATCACTCCCGTGCAGGATGACAAGGAATGCCAGCGCACCCAGTTTAGATTCCTTACAAAACCAATGAATGACCAGGCCGGGACGTTGCATGCCCTACTCAAGGCCCGCGCCGGTGGTGCCGGAACTTAGATTCAAATTTTCCGCGAGAATAAAATAGGTCTAAATTGGCGCACCGGTTGGAACAGATGACGGCTGCATGACGTTATGGACCTTGGCCTCGCCAGCGACAATCTTGCCATGCCGGAGCCGCACAAGGTGGTCCGCCGCGCCAAAATAACGGTCGTCATGTGAGATCACGATGATCGTCTTGCCCAGGCGCTTCAGGTCGGGCAGCAATTCGGTGTAGAAGATATGCCGGAATGCCGGATCCTGATCCGCCGCCCACTCATCGAACACCAGAACGGGCCGCTCCTCGAGCCATGCATTCATCAGAGCCAGCCGCTTGCGCTGGCCGGTGGACAGATCCGTCGTCGTGAATACGCCATTTTCAACCGAAACCTTGTGCGCGACCTCCAATCGCTCAAGGTACCGCTCCGCGATATCGGGCACCATTCCCGCTCCCTGCAAAAGATCTTCAAACAGGTAGTAGTCGGAAAATATTGTCGTGAAGAGCTGCCGGTAGTCATCGCGGGTTTCCGTTACGACCGGCAGGCCATCGCGCAGCACCGCGCCGCTCTGCGGGGCATAAAGGCCCAGCAGCAGTTTGATCAGCGTGGTTTTTCCGCTGCCATTTTCGCCGACAATGAAAACGATGTCCCCTTGGCGGATATGCAGGTCAATCGGCCCAAGAACGAAGGGATTGCTGCCGGGCACCGTGCGGAAGGTGTACGATACCCCTCGCAGTTCGATCGATTCGATCCTGGCCGATGCTTCCGGCGCGGTCGAAGGCGCAGCCAGCAAATCCTGCTCAGGCGTGGAGAACTGTTCTGAGAGCTCAGCGATGCGGCGCATCGCCACCTGTGCGCGGCCGAGTGCGGGCAGAATGCCTATCACCTGGTCAATAGGACCCCGCATATAGAGCAGCACCAGCACAAAACCGCTGGAGACCGAGGCCGGACTGTCCGGCCACAGGAATGGGCGCAGCGTCAGCGCCACGCCGATCACCACAAAGAACAGCATCGTGCCGAACGCCCGTGCGGTGACGAAGAGATTGATGGACTTGATCTGCACCGTGCTGATCAGATCGACGGTACGCTGGAGCTTGTCGACGTACACGCGCTGCCGGCGGATGCGGTTCAGGCGCAATTCCTTCGCGCCCTCCGCGATCGCCCGGTAGTGCTTCTGCAACTCATCTTCCGAGTCGCGGGCGGCATTGAAGCCCCGAACCCCTCGCGTTCGCGCAAAGGCATGCGCCAGCGAACCCAGGATGATGACCAATCCCGTGATCAGAAACAGCGGCCACGACAATACCGCCAGGTAAACCATGCAGCCGAAAGTGATGACGACGGACACGAAGAAGGACGAGAAGAAGAACGCGAAATCGCTGATCGTGTCGACGTCCTGGGTGAGAACCGGGATCAGGCGATGGGTGCGGTAAATCTCGAGTTGGTCGATCGGGGCCGCCAGAATCTTGGCCGCAAGCGACTTCCGAAGCTCGGCAATGATCCGCTGCCCGACATAATTGGCGCTTATATCGGAACCGATCGAACCAATCAGGATCAGCGAACACAGGCCCGCAAAGGCAAAAAGCAGCGTCACGACATCGCTCTGCGACGCATAGAGGCCACGATTGACGACCGCTAGCAGCCCCGCAACGCTGGCGCCGCCGACAATACCGAGGACGACGCCACCGAGCACAATCGGCCAATACGGCCGCAGGAGATGCAATATCTGCGCGGTCAGGCCGCTTGGTGGGATCATCATGAGTGCCGCGCTGGATTATGGCTGAAGCGAACCTACACGGCCCGTCGTGACACGAACAGCCTTGCTGGAGTGATGCGAATACATGATGGCAGCATGGCTATTCCAGCGGTTATTTTCCGGTCTTTTTCGATCGATTCTAATTTGTGATCGGCAACGCGGTTAATAAAATGTCGGGTAGTACCCCCTTTGCATCGCAGCCGAAGAGCGCGTAGGACATGGATCCGGCCGCCGTATCGGACCGCGATACCCGGAAATCGAAGCGCTCGCAGGCCAGCATCGGACAGGCCCGACTGGAGCAGGCCCGACTGGAGAATGACTTTGGATTCGCTCGTCTCCGAAACCCGCATCCAGCTTGCCGATGCCGCCGGTCTTGCTGCCCGAATGATTGATCATCTGGCCGAGCATGACATCGCCTTCGAGGATCAGGGCGGCCTGATGGTGGCGAAACTGCCGTTTGGAACCAGCTCGCTCGCCGTCGAGGCCGAGACACTCAGGATTCGTGTCGAGGCCAACGACAAGGGTCACCTCGAAATGCTGCGTTCGGTCGTAGCATCCCACGTCATCGAGTTCGCAGGCGACGAGGCACCGACGATCGTCTGGTCCGGCCATGAATCGGATGGCGGGACGCTGGCCAATTTCCGCGAGGTACGGCTGAAAGCGGCGATCGATCTCACGCCCCGCATGCGCCGGCTGACTTTCACCGGGGACGACATCACGCGCTTCCTGGATGACGATGACCTGCACGTCCGGCTGTACTTTCCACCGGAGGGCCTCGCCAAGCCTGAATGGCCGTGGCCTGCCGCGGACGGACGTATCATGTGGCCCGAACCGGACCGCAGGCCTCTCACCCGCTACTACACGATCCGTCGCATCGATCTGCAGACCCGCGAGATCGATATCGATTTCGTGGTTCATGACCATACCGGACCTGGCTCCGCATTCGGGCTCAACGCGCGAGCCGGCGCCATTTGCGGCATGGCCGGCCCGCTCGGGCGAGGTATTCGTCCGGCGCGCTGGTTTATGCTGGCAGGCGACGAAACCGCCCTGCCCGCCATCGCGCGCATTCTCGAAACATTGCCGGCGACGGCAATGGGTGACGTCTTCATCGAAGTCGCCGACCAGCTCGAGGAGGTTCCGCTGGTCGCGCCAGCCGGCATGTCGGTTCGCTGGCTGCATCGCGGCGACCGTCCGGCCGGGACGACGCAGCTGCTGGTCGATGCCGTCAAGGCCCTGCGATGGCCCGATCATCGCGAGGTCTTTGCATGGGTCGCTTGCGAAGCACAGGCGCTGAAGGCGCTGCGAAACCATTTGCGCGATGAGCGAAAACTTTCCCGCGAGCAGCATCTTGCGGTCGCGTATTGGAGCCTGCGTCAGCCATGACGTCCCGACGTCCGATACGTGGACCGGCCGGGCTGCGTTCTCCCTGCACCACATAGTTCCACCAGGCGCTCCCCATGCACGCAGTTCTGCCAACCGAAACCGCCCCGGCGACGCGCGACGCGGCCATGCCCTTGTTCGAACTGGACCAAGTCAGCTTCGCGGTGGCAGGCCGCGCGTTGCTCGAACCGCTGACCCTGACCCTTCCCGCTCGCAGCGTCGTCGGCCTGATCGGACACAATGGCTCCGGCAAATCGACCTTGCTGAAGATGCTGGCGCGGCAGCAGCCAAACTCCTCCGGTACGATCCGCTTTGAAGGGCGTCCATTGCGAGAATGGAGCGATCGGGAATACGCGCGAAAGGTGGCCTACCTGCCGCAGCAGACCCCGCCCGCCGCCGGCATGCTGGTCAAGGAGCTGGTCGCGCTCGGCCGTTATCCCTGGCACGGCGCGCTCGGCCGATTTGGCGATACCGACCGCAACAAGGTCGCGGAAGCCATGGCGCTCACCCACATCGAGCCGTTTGCGGACCGGCTCGTCGACACACTGTCAGGCGGCGAGCGCCAGCGGGTCTGGATCGCCATGCTGGTCGCGCAGGACGCCGAATGCCTGCTGCTCGACGAGCCGATTTCAGCGCTCGACATCGCCCATCAGATCGAGGTTCTGTCGCTGGTGCAGCAGCTCGCCCGTGAGCGCAACCTTGGCATCGTCGTCGTTCTCCACGACGTCAACATGGCCGCCCGCTTCTGCGACGAGATCATCGCGCTGCATTCGGGCAAGTTGATAACCCGCGGCGCGCCTGACAAGATCATGACGCCGGCCGAACTCGAAACCATCTACGGCATCCCGATGGGGGTGATGCCGTCTCCGGATCAAAGCCACCTCATCAGCTTTGCGCGATGAAAGGGCGGATCATCCGCCTTTCCATCGCAGCCCGTTACGCGCGCCGCGGGCGCAACAGCCACACCAGATAAGGACCAGCGAGCATCATCGCGAAGATGCCGGCCGGCATCTGGAACGGGAATATCACCATCCGCCCCGCCCAGTCCGCGAACACCATCAGGGTGGCGCCAATCAGCGCGGCCAGCGCTACCTGATGAAGCGCGCGTTGCGCCCCCATCATCCGCGCCATATGCGGCGCGATGAAGCCGACCAGGCTTAGGAGCCCGACCATCAGGGTCGCGGTCGCGGTCAACAACGCGGTCAGCAGCATGATGATGATTCGGCTTCGCGCCATGGATACGCCCACCGAACGCGAGGCCGCCTGACCGAGCGGCAGGATATCGAGCCAGCGCGACAACATCGGCACCAGTGCCAGCAGGATGATCGCGGCGACGGCCAGTATCGCAGCCTCGGTCGGACCGATCTGATAAAGCGAACCCGCCAGCAACGACAGAAGCATGCCGATGCGGGGGTCACCGGTTGCGAGCACCATGGCCATGATCGCGCCGAACGCCGCGCTCATGGCGACGCCCGCCAGCAGCACACGCTCCGGGCTGAATTCGGATCGCCGGCTGAACAGCAGAACCAGGCCGAGCACGCTGAAGGCGCCGATCGCGCCGGCTGCGATCTGCGCCGCGCGGGTGTGAGAGGGCAACGCGTACAGCAGGACTAAGACACCCATCGCGGCGCCATAGCTGATCCCCATCACCTCTGGAGCCGCCATTGGGTTTCCGGTCATGCGTTGCAGCAGCGTGCCGGCCACCGCCAGCGTGGCCCCCGCAGCCAGGGCCGACACCACGCGCGGCCAGCGCCACGGCAGAAACTCCTGGATGCCGGCCAGACCGCTCCAGCTCCAGCCCTCTGAACCGACCCCGACCGCCAGCGCGATCCAGACCACGAGCAGCAGCAAGGCCAGACCGAACAGGATCACCCGCCAGGGATGGTCGAGACGTGGTGGAACGGATGGCGTGAGGTTTCCCACCGGCGCGGTGGCCCGAAGCCGCGGCAGCAACAGCAGCAACATCGGCGCGCCGATCAGGGCGGTGGCGGCGCCAGCCGGCATTTCGCGATAGCCGGGCGGGATCAGCAGCACAAGCTCATCCGTCAGCCACAGCAGCAGCGCGCCGCAAAGTGGCGCCCAAATCAGCCGGTCACGAAAACGGCGCGCTCCTGACAGCATGACGATGGCCGGCGCGGAAAGGCCCACGAAGCCCATCACGCCGACCACACTGACAACCGAAGCGCTGAGCGCGATCGCGATGCCAAGCGCGCAGACCCGCGCGCCGGTCAATCCGAGGCCGAGATTGCGCGCAGTCTCGTCGTCGAAGCCGAGCAAGGTCAGCGGGCGGACCATCGCCGCGATCAGGACGAAGGAAATGATGAAACGCGGCGCAAGGAACGCGACGTTGTTCCAATCCTGCTGATTGAGGAAACCCGCGCCCCAGATGAACAGACCGATGAGGTATTCGTGGTTCAGCAATATCAGGGCCTGGGTCGTCACCGCGCAATAATAAGCAACGATCAGCCCGGCAAGCACCAGCACGACCGGCGATAGCGCACGGCGCCAGGTGAGACCGAACACGCACAGAAACGCAGCGAATCCGCCCAGCAACGCAATCCACTCACGGCCGAAGGTGAGCAGCGACGGCGCCCACAGGGTTGTCACGGACAGCGCGAGATAGGCTCCGTTCAGGACACCAAGGGTGCTCGGTTCAGCAAGCGGATTGCGCAGCACCTGCTGACAGACCGTTCCTGCGAGGCCCAGCGCTGCGCCGGCCAGCAGCGCCACTGCTATGCGCGGAAACACCGTGTAATGCACCAGCATCTGCTGCGGATCGTTGATCTCGGGGCGCCACAGCACCGGCAACCAAGCGCCCGCCGGCAGAAACCCCGACAGATGCCGCCACGTCAGCGCAGCCGCTGCTGCAAACAGCAGCCCGATCAGCACCGCCGGGTGCATCGCGATCCCGGAGCGGGCGGGCAGCGCCTCAACCTTGCTCATTTTTTTCCTGCGGCAGACGTTCGGCGAGAAGGCGGGCGAAGCGCTCAGCTGCCGGCACGCCGCCATAGAAGAATTGATTTCCCAGCACCGTCAACCGCCCCGACCGTAGGAACGGCAGGGTTCGCAACACCGGGCTCGACGTGAGCAGAGCTTCGATATCCGCTACCCGAGAACTCATCAGGATCAGCCGCGCATCGGGCACCGCCGCGAGCACTTCAAGGCCGACGCTGGTATGTCCCCACGGACCGCTCTGCCCGGTCCATGCGTTCTTCAATCCGAGCTGGTTCAGCACTTCCTGGTAGAGGCTGTTCGGACCGAACACCAGCGCACGGTTGCGCGCGATCTCGCTGACAAGATAGAGCGGCTTGCCGCCGCGGTTGCGAAGCTGCTCACGGTAACCGCCCATCGCTGCATCGAAGCGCGCGAGATAGGCTTCGCACGCGGCCTGCACGCCGACCCGCTGTGCGAGCTCCATCGTCGAACTGCGCGCGGTTTCCAGAGGATGGCGACCGGGCTTGAAAATCGTGAAAATCTCGACCGGGGCGATCAGCTTGAGCCGGGGTATTGCCGCAGTGATACTGGGATCGATGATGATAATGTCAGGCGCGAAACTCTGCAGCAGCTCGAGATTCGGCTCCGAACGCAGGCCGATTTCCTGAACGCTTGACGGGACGGCCGGCTCGACGACGAGCCTGCCGTAGCGCTCGATCTCCGGAACCACGAGCGGCACGACCCCGAGCGCGAGCAGCGTCTGTGCACAGGCCCAACCGAGCGCGGCAACGCGCGGCCCGGGCTGTGATGTGGCGGCTTGCGTTGCGCCTAGCGGCCAATTGCCGAGCAGCACGCCTCCGCCGAGGCTCACGCCTGCGGTGAGAACGGCGCGGCGCGACGGCCGGCGATCTGAGGCAATGACAGGCTTTTTGTTCATGGAAATCGGCTCAAAGAGCTCTCGCGGCCAAGGCCAGGGGACGGAAGGCCATCATGACATACCTTCAATCCTCGTGTCCGTCCAAGCCCTGGCGCTGGAGGCGCTAAAAGCGTTTGCCAGGGCCCGCCCGATCGCCGCCTGCGCCTGCAAGGCATTGGCAACGACATTTCCCATCCGCAAAAACTCATGGATCATGCCCGGATAGATCTGGAGATCGACGGCAACGCCGGCGGCGCGAAGCCGTGCCGCATAATCCCGCCCCTCGTCCACCAGCGGATCATATTCGGCAAGCACAAAAAGCGCCGGCGCCAGCCCGGAGAGATCGTGCGCGGCCAGCGGCGCAAAGCGCCAATCGTCGCGGTCGGAATCGTCGCGGAGATATTGCCGGAAGAACCAATCGACGGTGTCCCGCTCGAGCAGAAAGCCCGAGCCATACCGGTTATAGGAATCCGAGGTCTGCCGTGCGCTCAGGCCTGGGTAGGCGAGAACCTGCAGAACGGGCTGCGGCAGGCTTGGGTCAGCCTTGGCTGCGATCGCCAGTGCTGCGGCAAGCGTCCCACCGGCGCTATCGCCGCCAACGGCAACGCGGCCCGCGTCCAGCCCGGCCACCTCCCCCTCGCGACCGATCCAGGCCAGCGCATCGACGGCATCCTCGAACGCCGTCGGAAATTTATGCTCCGGGGCAAGCCGATAACCAATCGACAGCACCGCCGCACCGCTATCGGCGGCGAGGCCTCGGCACAAGGGCTGATGCGAATCGAGACTTCCGACGACAAAGCCGCCGCCGTGCATATAAAGCAGAACTGGCGTGGGATTTTGCGCGTCCGGCTCCCGCGGGGCGTACAGCCGCGCGGCGATGGCATCCCCATCGCGCGTCGGCAGGGCGAGGTCGCGTTCAAACGCCAGCGCCGGAGGGGCGACGTCGAGCAGCGGCGAAGACGCGTCGAAATCCGCGCGTGCCTGTATGGCGGTCAGTTGCGGAAACGGAATGCGTGCACCGCTCTCGGTCCCAAGCTGGACCATCTCGAGGAGCGCTGCGATATCGGGATCAAGGCTCATACGGTTGTTCACTCCGCCGGTTCCGGCACCTGGTCCTGCGACGTTGTCGATGTCGCCTCCGGAGCCAGCAGCGCGCAGATCTCATCGAGAAAATCGGCATCCCTGAGGATCGTAAAATGGTTGTCGCCAACAATGCCGCGATCAACGGCATTCGGGAGCTGCGTCTCCAGCCGATCGCGCTGCGTCAGGCGACCTGACGTCCACCAGCACAACGGCGCGGCCGCGAGACGACGCGGCGGCGCGGCGTTCTGCGTCAGGGTTTTCAGGTGCCGCCCGACTGCAAAGGCGCTCGACAGATCGTCGATGCCGAGCAGAGTGTCGTCCGGCAATGGTCCCTGCACCTCTTCCAATATCTGCGCGGCCAGACGCCGGACGCTTGCGGACGTCTCCGGCGCGCCGGCGCGTTTCGCTGCTTCCACGTGCGGATGGATACGGCCGGATGCAGCGTTCGGAAGAACGGCCGACAGCAATCCCGCGAGATCATCGGCCCAGTGGGCTACGGCTTCCTGCCGGTTCGATCCGCCGTGCGTCCGCAGCACGAAGCTGTCGACCAAGGCAAGACGATCCACACGTTCACCGCTTCGTTCGAGCTCGGCTGCAACAAGGCTGACGAGAAGCCCTCCGAGCGACCAGCCGATCAGGCTGTACGGACCGCGGGGCTGCACCTGTCTGATCTCGCGCGCATAATCCGCAGCCATCGCCTCGAGCGACCGGTCACTCCACGAACTGTCGACAAGCATCCGGGATTGCAACCCGATCACCTGCCGGCGCCCTTGGAGGCGCCGCGCCAGCAGTCCATAATCGAAGACGGTGCCGAAACCACCATGCACACAGAACACCGGATGCATTCCAGGAACCGCAACGTTCAGCGGCAGCAATGCCGACGGCGCCGCTGCAGCGGCGGGAGCCACGTCACCGGTATCTGCCAGCAGCGCCCGGATCGTCGGCTTCTGCAGGAGATCGCGAAGCTTGATCTCGATGCCGAAGCTCTTGTCCTGACGCAACCTGGCAACGACCTTGAGGCTGAGGATCGAGTTGCCGCCCAGTTCGAAGAAATTGTCGGTGACGCCGACTTGCGGCAGCTTGAGTATGTCGGCCCACAGGCGCGCCATCGCGGTTTCCGCAGCCCCCTGCGGAGCAACGAAGCTTCGCGCCGCGGTATCGGGCGCCGGCAGCGCGCGCCGGTCGATCTTTCCGCTCGACATCACCGGCAGGCGATCAAGCACCATGATCCGTGCCGGCACCATATAGACCGGCAATGTCCGCCTCAAGAAATCGGTCAATCTGTCGACCAGCGCCTCGGCAGGTGCTCCTGACGAGGCCTTTGCCGCCTTCGGCGCGACATAGGCAACGAGCTGGCTTCCGGCAACGCCCGGTAACGCCACCACCGCCGCTTGCTCGATCTCCTTGTGCCGAAGAAGCGAGGTCTGGATCTCGCCAAGTTCGATCCGGAAGCCGTTGATCTTGACCTGGTCGTCGCTGCGGCCGAGATATTCAATGGTGCCGTCTTCGCACCATCGCGCCAGGTCGCCGGTGCGATAGAGTCGTGCTCCCGGCGCCGCTGCGAACGGGTCCGGCACGAAGCGTTCGGCCGTCATGCCCGCTTTTCCCTGATAGCCGCGCGCCAGCCCAAAGCCTCCGAGATAGAGCTCTCCTGCAACACCGGCGGGAATGATATTGAGCGAGCTATCGAGAATATAGGCGCTGCGATCACCGACCGGCAGACCGATCGGCGCGTAGGGCGTATCGCATTCGGCGGCGCCATCGACCTTCCAGACCAGGGGCGTGACCACGGTTTCGGTCGGCCCATAACCGTTGATCAGGATGCGCGGCTTCAGAACGCGCTTGACCTTGTCAAAGCCCGCCTTCGGCATCGCCTCGCCGCCGAAAGAATACAGTTTGACCGGCGGTGGGTTGCCCGCCTGCTCGACCCATTCCGCGACTTGCTGAAGATAGGCGGGCGGCAGGCCGATATGGCTGACGCCATGCGCATGCAAAGCTTCGACGGTTTGTTCCGGCGTCCACAGCTCCGCATCGCGCATCAGCAGCCGCGCGCCGTGCGACAACACCGTCAACCAGCGCTCATGCGCGCCGTCGAAAGCCAGCGACAGGAAATGCAATTCGCACGAGCCCTCGTCGATCTCGTAGAGGCTTCCCGTGACGTGACAGTGCATCGCAAGCGGCCCGTGGGCAACCGCCACGCCCTTTGGCGTCCCGGTCGAACCGGAGGTGTAGATCAGATAAGCGAGGTTTTCGGGGTGCAAATCCGGTTGCGGCGCATGGTGGGGGCCCGCATCGAAATCGAATGTGGAAAGAGAGATTCTTTCAACATTGTCCAGGTCCTCTTCGAGCTGTCCCGTCAGCAGGAACGAAATCCCGGCATCGCGCATGACAAACTTGCGTCGCTCGGACGGAAGCTCCGGATCGAGCGGAACGTACGCCCCGCCCGCCTTGAGGACGGCGAGCAGCGCGAGCATCGTGGCTTCGGTTCGCTCGACCACGACGCCGACCCGCTGCTCGGGCTTGAGCCCGCGGCCAATCAGGTGATGGGCAAGACGATTGGCTTTGGTGTCGAACGCTCCGAACGAGAGCACGTTCCCGCCGATGGTAAGTGCTGTTCGTTCCGGGTGACGCTTCGCATGTGCGCTGATCGCCTCATGCACCAGCGGCAATGCGACGGCAGGCACCGCGTGGCGATTGCAGTTATCGGCAACACCGGCATCGACCGTCGTGACCGGATCGATGCCGCCAAGCAGCACCGAAGCGTCCCGCGTCAGCGCCGCCAGCAGATGCTCGAACTGCATCCTGATCTGCTCGGCCTGCGCTGGCGTAAAATGGCTCGGCATATAGGTATATTCGACCTGAAGCGTTTCCTCGACGAGCACCGACAGGTCCATCGGATAGTTCGTCACGTCGACATTCTTCAGGCCATCGAACTGCAGCGAGCCATCCCCCTTCTGCAGCATGCCGCGTTCGATCGGATAGTTTTCGAACACGATGATACTGTCGAACATCGTCTGGCCGCCGCGGCCGGCCCAGCTCTGAATGTCGTAGAGCGGCGTGTGCTCATAATCCCGGATCGCCAGGTTGCGATCCTGAAGCGCCCGCAGCCATTCTCCGACTGTGCTTGCCAGCGACGGCGATTCGATCACGGGCAACGTGTTGATGAAGAGACCGAGCATCTGCTGCGATCCGTCGAGGCCTGCCGGGCGACCGGCGACGGTGACGCCGAAAGTCACGGCCTGCTGGCCCGTGTAGCGCTGCAGCAACAGCGCCCACACGCCCTGGACAATGGTATTGAGCGTGATCCGCTCACGGCGAGCGAACGCCTTCAACTGCGCGGTCGCCGTCTCGCCGAGCCGGGTGTAACAGCGCGCGTGACCCGAAGCCGGATGACGACGAGACCCGAAGGCATCGGCGAGTTGCGTCGGCTCGTCGAAGGACTTGAGCTGTTCGCGCCAGAAGCGTTCGGCCGCCTGCGCGTCCTGTGCAACCAGCCACGCGATATAGTCGCGGTAATGCGTCGGGTTCGCCGCGGACAATCCGCCGTAATAACGCTCCAGCACTTCGCCGACAAAGCGCGCCGAGCTCCAGCCGTCCATCAGGATGTGATGATAGGTCCAGATCAGGCGATAGAAGCCGTCCTCGAGACGCAGCAATCGAACCCTTTGCAGGGGCGGCGCCGAGAGATCAAATTCGGCGGCCCGCTCGCCGGCTAGAGCCGCCGCGATGCGTTCGTCGGTAACGATTTGCCCGCGCCAGTCCTCCTGTTCGAACGGCGCGGCTGCGTCGCGATAGACGGCTTGCAGCGGCGATCCGGATAGCTCGCGCCACAGGAAGCCGGTCCGAAGCATCGGATGACGCGCGGTCACGTCTTGCCATACCGACCGGAAGCGTTCGGGATCGAGCCCACGGATTTCAACGCTGACTTGATTGACGTAAACGCCACTGCCGGCATCACGCAGGCTGTGGAACAGCATGCCCTGCTGCATCGGCGACAACGGGTAGATGTCCTCGATGCTGCTCCAGTCGAGAGCGAGCTTTTCGAGCTGTTCGCTGCTCAGTCCCGAGAGCGAGCCCCGCACCGGCGCCGGCGCTTCCTTTGGCAGCCGGACTTCCCGGGCGACTGCTGCAAGCGTCTCGATCGTTTGATGCTGAAAGCAGTCACGCGGCTCGATCAGGACGCCTTCGCGGCGTGCGCGGCTGACCATTTGCAGCGAAATGATCGAGTCCCCACCGAGCTCGAAGAAATTGTCGGTGACGCCCACATTGGGCTGGCGCAGCAGGTCGGCCCAGATCGCGGCCAGCGCGGCCTCGGTTGGCGTGCGCGGCGCGACATGCTCGGCGGCGCCGAGCTGATCCGGCGCCGGCAGCGCCTTGCGGTCGATCTTGCCGTTCGGCGTCAGCGGCAAGCGATCCAGCACGACGATACGAGCAGGCACCATGTAATCCGGCAGCACCGATGACAGCGCCGTCTTGAGCGCCAACCCGTCCAGCGACGCCTCGCCGCTGACATAGCCCACGAGTTGGCGGCCAGCGCCAACCTCACGCGCCACCACCACGGCTGCGCGCACCGCAGCCTGCTCCATCAGCCGCGCCTCGATCTCGCCGAGCTCGATCCGGAAGCCGCGGATCTTCACCTGGTGATCCGAGCGGCCGATATATTCGATCACGCCGTCGGCCCGCCACCGCGCGACGTCGCCCGTGCGGTAAAGCCGTGCCCCGGGAGTGCCGAACGGATCGGGAATAAAACGTTCCGCCGTCAGCGCGCCGCGCCGCCAATAGCCGCGCGCGAGTCCCTCGCCGCCGATATAGAGTTCGCCGGCAACCCCGACCGGCGCAAGATTGAGATCATTGTCCAGGATGTGCAGCGTGGTATTGCCGATCGGGCCGCCCAGCACAGGCCTATCGTCTTGCGCGTCGAGGCGATGACGGGCCGACCACACCGTGGTCTCGGTCGGGCCGTACAGATTCCAGACCTCGCCGGCCTGCGCTACCAGCCGACGCGAAAGATCCGGCGGCAGCGCCTCGCCGCCGCACAGCACGCGGCAGCTTTGCGGAAGCTGTGGCCCATCGTGATCGAGCAGCATCCGCCAGGTCGACGGCGTCGCCTGGATCATCGTCACGCCTTGCGCCGCCACCATCGCCTTGAGCTGACCCGGATCATGCGCGGCGGCGCGATCCGCCAGCACCACGCGCGCCCCCAGCGTGAGTGGCAGCCACAGTTCCAGCACCGCAATGTCGAACGACAGCGAGGTCAGGCCCAGCACGCGGTCCTGCGATGTCATCCCCGGCTGTTCCGACATCGTCGCCAGAAAGTTCGTCACCGCGTCGTGGCGAACCATCACGCCCTTGGGCAGACCGGTCGAACCCGAGGTGTAGATCACATAGGCCAGGCTCTCGGGATGGATCGTGAGATCAAGATTGTCGGCATTACCACCCTCACCGCCAGCCGCCTCGTCGAGCAGCCACGCCTCGGCACCGGTTTCCTTGAGCACGGGAGCAAACTGCTCCAGCAACGACGTCTGCGTCAGCACCAGCGCTGCGCCGCTGTCGCGCAGCATGTGCGAAAGCCGCTCCGGCGGATAATCCGGATCGAGCGGCAGATAGGCGCCGCCGGCCTTGAGCACCGCCAGCAGCGCCACCATCATCGCGACGCCACGCTCCAGCGCCAGGCCGACCACCACGTCCGTGCCGACACCGTAATCCCGCAAGCCCCTCGCCAGCCTGTTGGCGCGCGTGTTCAGCTCGCCATAGCTCAGCTCCGCATCGCCAAACACCAGCGCGATCGCATCCGGAGATCGGCGGACCTGCTCTTCGAACTGCTCGACAATTCCCCGGCGTGGTTGGTCACGACGGGTACTGTTCATGCGCAAAAGCAGCGCCTCATCCACAGGATCGTTCGCCGCGATCATACCGACCGGTCGATCCGCATCAGCGCTCAACGCCTCCAGCAACCGCACGAAGGCGGCCTGCAGCCGCGCCACCTGCGCCTCGTCAAAATGTTGACGCTGATAGTTGAGCACCAGCCGCAGCCGCTCATCGAGACCGACGCTCGCGAACAGCGGATAGTTGCTGGTCTCGGTGATCCTTGTCTCGCCGACACGGACGCGCTGGTTCTTCTCCTTGAGCGCACTGTCGACCGGATAATTCTCGAACACCAGGATGCTGTCGAACAGCGGCCGTCCGGGACGTCCCGCCAGGCGCTGGATTTCATAGAGCGGCGTCCAGCCGAATTCGCGCATGGTCAGATTGCGATCCTGCAGCTCGCGCAGCCATGCGCCGATTTTCTGCTGCGGACTGGCGCTGTCGACGACCGGCAAAGTGTTGATGAACAGGCCCACCATGTCTTCGGCGCCTGCGAGCTCCGACGGCCGCCCCGACACGGTGACGCCGAAGCAGACCGTGCCCTGCCCGGTATGCTGACGCAGCAATTGCGCCCAAGCGGCCTGCACCAATGTGTTGAGCGTCACGCGCTCCCGCGCCGCAAATTGCTGCAGCCGCGCGGTCAACGCGACGTCCATTTCCAGCGCCAACGCACCGTGACCCGGCGTTGCTCCGCTCGAGCGTTCCGGCGAACCATCCGAGAGCAGACCCGGCTCCCCCCGTTCCGCCATCGCCGTGCGCCAGAACGCGGCTGCGGCGTCGCGATCCCTGTTCTGCAGCCAGCCGATGTAATCCCGATAGCGGCGCTGCAAGGCTGGCAATCGGCCATCGGCGCTGTATTGCAACACCTCGGCGATCAGCCGCGCCGAACTCCATCCATCGAGCAGGATGTGATGATGGGTCCAGATCAGCCAGTGACGGTCTTCTCCCAAACGAATCAGCCGGACCCGCTGCAAGGGTGGCCGCGACAGGTCAAAGCCTTCGAGGCGTTCCTGCCGCGAGACGTCCGAAAGCGCAGCATCCAGTCCGGATTGCTCCAGCACCGCAAGGCGCGCGCGCCAATCCTCCTCGACGAACGGCACCTCGGCGTGGCGATAGACCACCTGTTGCGCCGAACCCGACAGGTCGCGCCAGACAAACCCGGTGCGCAGCACCGCATGGCGGTCGCTGACCGCCTGCCAGGCCAGACGAAGCTTGCCGGCATCAAGGCCGTGTATTTCGGCGGCAACCTGGTTGACATAAAGTCCGCTCTCGCCGTCGTGCATCGCATGGAACAGCATGCCCTGCTGCATAGGCGACAACGGATAGACATCCTCGATCTGGCGCCAGTCGAGTTCCAGCCGGTCGAGATCGGTTTGGCTGAGCCCGGACAACGCCACATCCGACGGCGTGATTCCGCTGGCACCGCTGGTGCAGTGATCGACCAACTCCCGCAGCGCCGCCTCATACAACGCGGCCAGCCGCTCGACCGTCTCGCGCCGATAGCGTTTGCGGCCGAAGCCGAACGACAGCCGCAACTGGCCCTCGCGCACCGTGCCGCTGACGCTGAGCCAGCGCCGCAGAGGGCTCGATGCGCTGCGCGAGGGGCCCGCACTTTCGGACGCCATGGCGAACGCCTCTCCCGCGCCGCCGTCGATCTGGCCGAGATAATTGAACGTGATCTTCGGCTCGGCCGCTTTCGACAACGCGGCGCGCTGCTCTTCAGAGCCGAGATAGCGCAGCACGCCGTAGCCCAGCCCACGGCCGGGAATGGCGCGAAGCTCTTCCTTCACGGTCTTGATCAACAACGACGGATCCTGCGAGCCGCCGGCCAGACGCACGGGAAACGCGGTCGTAAACCAGCCGACCGTACGCGAGATATCGATATCGCCGAACAGATCCTCGCGGCCGTGGCCTTCCAGCTCGACCAGGACATCGTCCTGTCCGCTCCATTGCCAGACGGCGCGCGCCAGGCCGGCGAGGAGAAGGTCGTTTATTTGCGTGCGGTAGGCGGAAGGCGCGTCCGTCAGCAGGCGCTGCGTCAGTTCTACGTCGAACGACAGCGAGATTTCATCGGCGTCGGCGATGGTGTCGATGCCGCCGTGATCGTCGTCGCACGGAAAATCCGCAACTCCGTTGCGCTCCACCCAATAGGGTAGTTCTGCCGCGAGTTCGCACGACGACGCATAAGCCTCCAGCCGGGCACCCCACAGGGAATAGGCATGGCTCTTCGGCGGAAGCGCAACCGTGTTGCCTTGCGTCAACTGGCCGTACGCCGCCGCGACGTCTTCCAGCAGAACCCGCCACGACACACCGTCCACAACCAGATGATGGATCACGATCAGCAAGCGCTGGCTGCCGTCGGCGACATCGATGCCAACCGCGCGCAGCAACGGACCATTGGCCAGCGACAGGCTTGCCTGCGCCGACGCTGCAAGCACCGTGACGGCTTCACCATCAACCGCGCTTCGGAGCCACAACAGTTCAGCCACGTCCGGCGCGGCACCATGCTCCGCACGCCACACGCCGTCACTCGCTTCGAAGCGAAGCCGCAACGCGTCGTGATGGGCCAGCACGGCCGCTATCGCGCGTCCCATGACCTCCCAGTCAAGCCGGTCGTTCGACCGCAGCAGCACCGCCTGGTTCCAGTGATCGCGTTCTGTAACATCCTCTGCGAAGAACCGGGTCTGTATCGGCAGCAGACGATGCGAACCGGATACCAATCCCTGGTCGGCGCGCGTCTCGCTCAGTTGCTCGGTACGTGCCGCAAACGCCAGGGCTTCCAGCGTCTGATGCTGGAACACATCGCGCGGTTCGATCAGGTAACCGGCGCGTCGGGCGCGGCTCACCATTTGCAGCGAGATAATCGAATCGCCGCCGAGTTCGAAGAAATTGTCGGATAGGCCCACGACAGGCCGGCCGAGCAGTTCGGCCCAGATCGCCGCGAGCGCCATTTCCGCCGGGGTACGCGGCGCCAGGTGCTCCGAGCCGGTGTCGATCGCGTCCGGCGCCGGGAGCGCACGGCGGTCGACCTTGCCGTTCGGCGACAGCGGCAGCCGTTCCAGCGTCACGATTCGCGACGGCACCATGTAGTCCGGCAGAACGGACGACAGCGCCGCGCGCAAGTCCGTCCCGTCAAGTTCGTCCGTCCCGCAAACGTAGCCGAAGAGCTGACGCGCCAGACCCACCTCGCGCGCAACCACCACCGCAGAGCGTACGCCGGGCTGCTCCAGCAGCCGCGCTTCGATCTCTCCGAGTTCGATGCGGAAGCCGCGGATCTTGATCTGGTGGTCGGATCGCCCGACATACTCGATGGCGCCGTCCGGGCGCCAGCGCGCCAGATCCCCCGTCCGGTACAGCCGCTCACCGGGACCGCCAAACGGATCCGGGATGAGCCGTTCCGCCGTCAACCCCTGGCGCTTCCAATAGCCGCGCGCCAGCCCGACGCCGCCGATGAACAACTCGCCCATCACCCCGGCCGGAACCAGGTTCAGCGCGGCGTCAAGGATGCGAATGGCCGTGCCCGGGATCGGTCGCCCGATCGGCACGCGCACCGCGCCGTCGTCGCGGCAATTCCAGAACGTCGCGTTGATCAGGGCCTCGGTCGGACCGTAGCGGTTGTCGAAGCGAACGTCGGGGAAGGCTGCGAGCACGCGCGCCTTCAACTCCGCAGACAAGGCTTCGCCGCCGGCAAACAGCCGCTTGAGCGTCACGCAGCGTTCCACCTCCGGCTCAGCAATAAAATGCTCGAGCATTGGCGGCACGAAATGCAGCGTCGTCACATCGTGGGCAACGACCGCGTCAATGAGAAGCCGCGGTTCGCGATGTGCACCCGGCGCGGCGATCGCAAGGCGCGCACCGACCGCAAGCGGCCACAGAATTTCCCACACCGACACGTCGAAGCTGAACGGTGTTTTCTGCAGCAGGGTCTCGCTGGCATCGAGGCGGTATTCCGCCTGCATCCAGCCGAGCCGTGCGGCCAGCGCGCCATGCGAGCAGGCAACGCCCTTTGGCATGCCCGTCGATCCCGACGTGTACATCACATAGGCGAGACCGGCCGGATCAAGCGCGATATCGAGATTGCCCTGCTCCGCTGCCCCGGCCTTATTCTCCGCGTCGATCGTCCAGGCCTCCGCGGCCGCTTTCGCAATCACGGGCGCGAGGCGTTCAAGCAGCCGGCTTTGAGTAAGCACCAGCCCGGCGTCACTGTCGCGCAGCATATGCAGCAGCCGATCAGCCGGATAATCCGCGTCGAGCGGCAGATAGCCCGCGCCGGCCTTGAGGACGGCGAGCACACCAACGATCAATTCGACGCTGCGTTCCAGCGCGACACCCACCAGCTGGTCGCGGCCAATACCGCGGTCCCGCAACTGTCGCGCCAGACGATTGGCGCGAGCGTTCAACTCGCCATAGCTGACCCGTTGATCGCCGAAGACCAACGCAATTGAGGACGGTGAAGCAGCGGCCTGCGCCTCGATGCGGGCAACGGTTCCGCCACCAAAATCCGAAATCTTGTCGAGCTCGATTGCGCCGCCACTCCAGGCGAGCATTTGCCTGACCTCATCGCCATCAAGCCCGGTGAGTTCGCCAAGCGGAGCGGCGGCATCCGTCACGATCTGCGCGAGCAGGCGCGACAAGCAGGCTTGCAGATATCTTATCTGGTCCTGGTCGAACCGGCCGCGGTCATAGCGGAAACCGAGATTGATGCCGTCGGTCTTGGCGAATACCGCTACCGTGAGCGCATAATTAGTGATCGAGACCTGCTCGACCCGTCCAAAGCGCGAACCGCTTTCATTCTCGCCGCGCAGGGCCTCATCGATCGGATAGTTCTCGAACACCAGGATGCTGTCGAACAGCGGCCGGCCGGATCGTCCGGCCAGGCGCTGGATCTCGTAGAGCGGCATCCAGCCATGGTCGCGCAGATCAATGTTGCGCTCCTGCAAGCCGCGAAGCCAAGAGCCGATTTCGGCTTGCGGATCTGCCTGATCGACTACCGGCAGCGTGTTAATAAAGAGGCCGACCATTTCCTCGGACCCAGCGATCTCCGCTGGCCTGCCGGACACCGTCGCTCCGAAACACACAACGCGCTGTCCGGTATGACGCCGCAACAGTTGCGCCCACGCACCCTGCAGGAGTGTGTTCAACGTCACGCGCTCGCGCCTGGCAAACGCCTGTAATCTTGCGGTCAGATCAGGAGTGAGGAGCAGATCCAGCGAACCGTGACCGGCTGCGCCTGTGCTCGAAGGTCCTCCCAGCACATCCACCACGAAGCTCGGCTCGTCCAACTCGGCCAAGGCGGTACGCCAGAACGCCGCCGATGCGTCGCGATCCTGCCTTTGCAGCCAGCCGATATAGTCACGGTAACGGCCGTGCACGGCGGGCAATCGGCCGCCGCGTTCGTGCTGCAGTATCTCGGCCACCAGTCGCGCCGAGCTCCAGCCGTCGAGCAGGATGTGGTGATGCGTCCAGATCAGCCAGTGGCGGCCTTCCTCGAGTCTGATTAGCCGCACCCGCTGCAAGGGCGCATCCGACAGATCGAAACCTTCAGCCCGCTCGGCCTGCGACGCCAACGCCAGCGCGGCCTCGAGTTCGCTGCGGTCCATGCTGGCCGCCCGCTCGCGCCAGTCTTCTTCGACGAACGGCAGCGTCACATGACGATACACCACCTGCTGGGCCGCGCCCGACAGTTCGCGCCAGGCGAAACCAGTGCGCAGTACCGCGTGCCGTGCGCTTACTTCCTGCCAGGCCGCTCGCAGCCTGCCGGAATCGATGCCACGGATTTCCAGGCCGACCTGGTTGACATAATTTCCGCTTTCGCCATCGCGCAACGCATGGAACAGCATGCCCTGCTGCATCGGCGACAGCGGATAGATGTCCTCGATCTCACGACAATCGATCGTCGCAGTCAGAACGTCGAGGTCGGCCTGGCTCAAACGGGAGAGTTCGACGTCCGACGGCGTAATCCCATGCGCGCCGCCGGTGCAATGGTCCACCAGCTCGCGCAGGGCTGCCGCATAATACTCTGCGAGGCGTTCCACCGTCGCGCGCCGGTAGCGCTTGCGACCGAAAATGAACGACAGCCGCAGCAGTCCGTCGCGCACCTGGCCGTTGATGCTGAGCCAGCGGCCAAGCGGGGCGCTCGCACTGCGTGCGGCGCCGGCGCTCTCGGGCGCAACCTTGAACGAGGCCCCCTCACCCAGGCTCGCATCGAACTGGCCGAGATAATTGAAAACGATACGCGGCTCGGGGATTGCGGAAAGCGCATGGCGCTGCGCTTCGGTGCCGAGATAGCGCAGAATGCCGTAGCCCAGCCCGCGCGCGGGGATCGCCCGCAGCTCTTCCTTGACGGCCTTGATCAGCGCAGCGTCGTCGCCCGAACCTCTAGGCAGGCGAACAGGGAACGCGGTGGTGAACCAGCCCACCGTGCGTGAAATTTCCGTACCCGGGAAGATGTCTTCCCGGCCATGGCCTTCGAGTTCGACAAGGACATCGTCAATCCCGCTCCAGCACGATACCGCGCGCGCCAACGCCGCCAGCAGCAGATCGTTGACCTGGGTGCGGTAGGCGGACGGCGCTTCCTTGAGCAGCCGCGTCGTCAGGCCCGCGTCGAATGTCAGCGAGATTTCCTCGCCCTCGGCAACCCGATCGACGTCGCCATGATCGTTGTCGCAGGGCAGATCGGCGTTGGGCTTGCGTTCGATCCAATACGGCAGTTCGGCCGCCAGTTCGACGCTGCCTGCATGCGCTTTCAAGCGCGCGGCCCAGGACGAATAGGATTGGCTCTTCGGCGTCAACGCAACGGAGGCCGCGCCCTGCGCCATCTGGCCGTAAACCGATGCGACGTCTTCCAGCAGCACCCGCCATGACACGCCGTCGATGACGAGATGATGCACCGATATCAGGAGCCGCTGGCTGCCGTCGGCAAGGTCCATTCCGACCACGCGCAACAGCGGTCCTTGCAATGACAGGCTCGCCTGGGCCGCTGACGCCAGCGCCGTCACCTCGGCCGCATCGCGCATGCCGCTTCGAATCCAGAATATTTCGGAGACCGGGGGCGCGGCGCCATAGGACGCCCACCAGACGCTATCGATCTCTTCGAAACGCAGACGCAGCGCATCGTGATGCGCCACGACAGCGGCGACCGTGCGTTCCACGATCGCCCAATCCAGCCGCGACTGCGGCATCAGCAGCACAGCCTGGTTCCAGTGGTGGCGTTCGCCGGCGTCCTCGCCGAAGAAACGCATTTGAATCGGCAACAGCGGGTGCTCGCTCCCCGCCAGATCCTTCTCGGGCTCGGCATATGGCATCGCCTGTTCCGAACGCGCCGCCAGTGCCAGTTCCTGCAATGTCTGGTGCCGGAAAACGTCACGCGGCTCGATCAGCAGGCCGGCCTGCCGGGCGCGACCCACCATCTGCAGCGAGATGATTGAATCGCCGCCGAGTTCGAAGAAGTTGTCGTCGACGCCAATCAGGGGTTGGCCAAGAAGCTCCGCCCAGATCGCGGCAAGCGTCGTCTCCGTCGCGGTGCGCGGCGCGACGTGTGCAGCGGCGGCGTGCATGTCGGGGACCGGCAACGCCTCACGGTCCACCTTGCCATGAGCGGTGAGCGGCAGGCTTTCAAGTCTGATGATGCGGGCCGGCACCATGTAATCCGGCAGCCCGTCCGCGAGCGCGGCGCGCATTGCCGTCTCGTCGAACGCCCCTTCACCACAGACATAACCCACCAGCTGATGGGTTGCCCTGGCGTCGCGGGCGATGACGACCGCCGATTGCACGCCGGGCTGACGCATCAGCCACGCCTCGATTTCGCCAAGCTCAATCCGGAAACCGCGAATCTTGACCTGATGATCGGAGCGGCCGAGATATTCGATCACGCCATCCGGACGCCATCGGGCCAGATCGCCGGTGCGGTATAGCCGCATGCCCGGCGCGCCAAAGGGGTCGGGGATAAATCGCTCCGCCGTCAGCGCGCCGCGCCGCCAGTAGCCCCGCGCCACCCCTTCGCCGCCGATGAACAGTTCGCCGGTTACGCCGACCGGCACGATGTTCAGATCAGCATCGAGGACATAGGCAGACCGCCGGCCGACCGGGCGACCGATAGGCGCATAATTGCCCTCAATCTCTTCGCTGGCATCGACCTTCCAGACCAGCGGCGTCACCACGGTTTCGGTCGGGCCGTAACCATTGATCAACGTCCTTGGCTTGAGCGCGCGCTTGACCTTGTCGAAGCCGGCCTTCGGCATCGCCTCGCCGCCGAAAGAATAGAGCGAGACCGGCGGTGGATCGCCGCGCCACTCAGCAAAGTCGGCGAGCTGCTGCAGGTAAGCTGGTGGAAAGCCGGCGTTGGTGACGCGCTGCTTGCGCATGACGTCCAGCGTCTGTTCGGCTGACCATAGATTCTCGTCCCGCATCACCAGCGCGGCGCCGCAGGTCAGCGCGGTCCAGAGCCGTTCATGCGCTCCGTCGAACGTAAAGGACAGGAAGTGCAGTTCGCGGGAATGCCGGTCCATGTCGTAGAGGCCGGCAGTCACCTCGCAATGCATCGCGAACGGTCCATGCTCGACCGCGACACCTTTCGGTAGTCCGGTCGAACCCGACGTGTAGATCACATAGGCGAGGCTTTGCGTTCCCACGGCGATCGCAGGATCGCTCTCCGTCTCCTGATCAGGATCAACTACATCAAGCAGAACAACTTTGACCCCAGACGGTTGCGAGGTCAGCGCTTCACTGGCCGTATCCGTCAGCACAAAACGCACGCCGGCATCGCGCATGGTGGCGAGCTGCCGCTTGACCGGGTGGTCGGGATCAAGCGGCAGATAGGCCGCGCCCGTCTTCAGTACGGCCAGCAGCGCCACGACGAGAGATGGCGAACGTTGCGCCGACAGGCCGACCAGGTCGGAACTGGTGACACCAAGACGGATCAGTCGATGCGCAAGGCGGTTAGCGCGACGGTTGAGTTCGTCATACGAGATAACGTCGTCGCCGAAGACGAGCGCCGGCGCGTCTGGCGTTTGCGCGGCAAAGCGGGCTACCGTCTGATGCACGGGCGTGAACGGCGTCGCCGAACCGGCGTCTGCTCCGTTCCAGCTCCTGATTTGAGTCAGTTCCTGCTCGCAAAGCAGCGCGATTCCGGCGATAGACTGCGACGAATCCTGAGCCATCGCCTTGAGGAGCGTGATCCAATGCGCCGCAAGGCGTTCGATCGTCGCCGCGTCAAACAGAGCCGTTGCGTAGGTGAATATCGCGCGTATCTCTCCTGACGGTCCCTCTTCGCTGTCGAGCGCCAGATCGAACTTGACGGTGTCGATATTGGGGTCGATTTTTTCGATCTGCAGGCCGGTCAGGCCGGTCGAATTGTCCGATGTCCGGCGGCGCTGGTGGTTGTAGAGAACCTGGAAGAGAGGATTCTGGCTCAGGCTGCGCTTGGGCTGCAGTACCTCCAATAGCCGCTCGAACGGGAGATCCTGGTTCTCCTGGGCTTCGATCGTGGCTGCATGGACGGTTGCGATGAAGTCCGCGATTGCCGCGCGCCCGTCAAGCTGCGTGCGCAGCACCTGGGTGTTGACGAACAGTCCGATCATCCCCCGGGTCTCGTCCCGGTGACGATTGGCAACCGGCACACCGACGCCGATGTCGGATTGGCCGGTGTAGCGATAGAGCAGCAGCTTGAAGCTCGCCAGCAGGATGGCGAACAGCGTCGTCTTGTGCGTGCGCGCCAAAGCACGCAGGGCATCGGCGAGCCTCGGATCAAGCTCCATGCGAACCGCGGCGCCGGCAAGGTCGGGCTCCGCCGGCCGCGCCCGATCGATGGGGAGCTGCAGCACCGCAGGATCCCTAAGGCGCGTCGTCCAGTAATCTATCTGTCGCTCGCCGTCGACCACGCTCATCCAGAGCCGCTGCCATTCGGCATAATCGATGTATTCAACATCAAGTTCGGGCAGCGCCGGCGCCTCACCTCGCGCAACGGCCGCATACAGCTGCCAGAACTCCTCGACCAGCACCGCCATCGACCAGCCATCGGCGACGATATGGTGCAGGCTGACCACGACAAACCTGTCGTCCTCTTCCAGCGTCAGCACGGCGGCCCGCATGAGCAGGCCGGCCTCGAGATCGAAGGGGCGCGCGGCTTCCTCGCGCGCCAGCAGGTGAGCCTGCTGTTCGCGGTCGCGGCCGTCCACCTTGACGTGCCTGATCTCGACCGGTTGCGGATCGAGCACGATCTGCTCGGCATCCCGGCCCTCTTGCCGAAACACCGTACGAAGTGCGCTGTGCCTGACAACCAGCCTGTCGAACGCCTGCTGCATCGCATGCACATCGAGTTTACCGCGCACCCGCACGGTCGCCGAGATGTTGTAGGCTGCGCTATCAGGATCCATTCGCCACAGGAACCAGAGGCGCGACTGCGCAAAGGAAAGCGGCGCGCGTGTCCGTTCCTGGCGCGCAATCGGCAGCATGGCCAGGTTAACGCCTTTGGCCGCCAGCTGCGTCAGGAACGCATGCTGCTTGCTCGCATCAAGGCGCATCAATCGCCGCGAGATGTCGCGAAGCTGCTGCTTCTGCGTGGTGGCGGTGTCACTCATCGGAAAATTCGACTTCCTTCAACATGTCGAGCATCGCGGCGATGTCATCGCCGCGCTTGTCGACCTGAATCTCCGGGGCGAGGCTGGCAGCCATGGTTTCGACGGTCGTCATTTCAAACAGGCGGTTCAGCGGCAGGTCATGGCCGAGATCGCGCTTGATACGGCTGATGAGTTGAACGGCGGTGAGAGAATCCCCACCGAGCTCGAAGAAGTTGTCGGTGACGCCGACATTGGGCTGGCGCAACAGGTCGGCCCAGATCGCGGCCAGCGCGGCCTCGGTTGGCGTGCGCGGCGCGACATGCTCGGCGGCGCCGAGCTGATCCGGCGCCGGCAGCGCCTTGCGGTCGATCTTGCCGTTCGGCGTCAGCGGCAAGCGATCCAGCACCACGATCCGCGCCGGCACCATATAGTCCGGCAGCACCGATGACAGCGCCGTCTTGAGCGCCAAGCCGTCCAGCGACGCCTCGCCGCTGACATAGCCCACGAGCTGGCGGCCAGCGCCAACCTCACGCGCCACCACCACGGCTGCGCGCACCGCAGCCTGCTCCATCAGCCGCGCCTCGATCTCGCCGAGCTCGATCCGGAAGCCGCGGATCTTCACCTGGTGATCCGAGCGGCCGATATATTCGATCACGCCGTCGGCCCGCCACCGCGCGACGTCGCCCGTGCGGTAAAGCCGTGCCCCGGGAGTGCCGAACGGATCGGGAATAAAACGTTCCGCCGTCAGCGCGCCGCGCCGCCAATAGCCGCGCGCGAGTCCCTCGCCGCCGATATAGAGTTCGCCGGCAACCCCGACCGGCGCAAGATTGAGATCATTGTCCAGGATGTGCAGCGTGGTATTGCCGATCGGGCCGCCCAGCACAGGCCTATCGTCTTGCGCGTCGAGGCGATGACGGGCCGACCACACCGTGGTCTCGGTCGGGCCGTACAGATTCCAGACCTCGCCGGCCTGCGCTACCAGCCGACGCGAAAGATCCGGCGGCAGCGCCTCGCCGCCGCACAGCACGCGGCAGCTTTGCGGAAGCTGTGGCCCATCGTGATCGAGCAGCATCCGCCAGGTCGACGGCGTCGCCTGGATCATCGTCACGCCTTGCGCCGCCACCATCGCCTTGAGCTGACCCGGATCATGCGCGGCGGCGCGATCCGCCAGCACCACGCGCGCCCCCAGCGTGAGTGGCAGCCACAGTTCCAGCACCGCAATGTCGAACGACAGCGAGGTCAGGCCCAGCACGCGGTCCTGCGATGTCATCCCCGGCTGTTCCGACATCGTCGCCAGAAAGTTCGTCACCGCGTCGTGGCGAACCATCACGCCCTTGGGCAGGCCGGTCGAACCCGAGGTGTAGATCACATAGGCCAGGCTCTCGGGATGGATCGTGAGATCAAGATTGTCGGCATTACCACCCTCACCGCCAGCCGCCTCGTCGAGCAGCCACGCCTCGGCACCGGTTTCCTTGAGCACGGGAGCAAACTGCTCCAGCAACGACGTCTGCGTCAGCACCAGCGCTGCGCCGCTGTCGCGCAGCATGTGCGAAAGCCGCTCCGGCGGATAATCCGGATCGAGCGGCAGATAGGCGCCGCCGGCCTTGAGCACCGCCAGCAGCGCCACCATCATCGCGACGCCGCGCTCCAGCGCCAGGCCGACCACCACGTCCGTGCCGACACCGTAATCCCGCAAGCCCCTCGCCAGCCTGTTGGCGCGCGTGTTCAGCTCGCCATAGCTCAGCTCCGCATCGCCAAACACCAGCGCGATCGCATCCGG
>NZ_JAFCLX010000041.1:0-66186 GCF_018130205.1 Bradyrhizobium sp. AUGA SZCCT0222 | reverse complement strand
TCGTGTGCAGCCTACTTAGTGCAAACCGCACACGGGACCGCGGGTGCAGCGCGCACCCGGTCTTCCCTGCGCCCTCTGTTTGAAGAGGGCGGGAAGTTTCTGGCAAACCTCGGGCGCAATGCGTCGCGAGATCGCGAAACTGCGTTTGTCGTCCCGGCGAAGGCCGGGACCCATAACCACAGGGAGCAGTTTTGCGAAAGGTGTTTGATACCGCGGCTTCATTGAGAGATCACGCGGTATGGGTCCCGGCCTGCGCCGGGACGACGGGATAATGCCGTAATATCAACGCCATAGCCCCGCCGTTAACGACGCAATGCAGCCCCCACCAACATTCCATGGCGCTTTGGCTGCGAATGGCCTAAAGGGTGCCTATCTCATTCAAATCGTTCGGGTCATCGGACCCGCGCATCCTCCAGCCGGCAGCCTCAATCGTATGGTTCGAGGCTTTATTCGGCTTTCCGGCGCAGCTGCGCCCATTAAGGTTCTGATCCCGTGACATCCCTGACCACAAGTCCGCCGCTCGCCCGAGCCCTGGCCGAGCGCAATTTCGATTCCCTGACGCCGGTGCAGACCGCCGTGCTGGCAAATGACGCCGCCGGCCGCGACCTGCTGGTGTCGGCGCAAACCGGCTCCGGCAAGACCGTCGCCTATGGCCTCGCGATATCAGCCGAACTGCTCGGCGATGCCGAGCGGTTCGAGCGGGCCGGCGCACCCCTTGCCCTGATCGTCGCACCGACGCGCGAACTTGCGCTGCAGGTCCACCGCGAACTCGCCTGGCTCTATCAATACGCCGATGCGCGCGTGGTTTCCTGCGTCGGCGGCATGGATCCGCGCCGTGAACAGCGCGAGCTTGCGGCCGGCGCCCATATCGTGGTCGGCACGCCGGGGCGGCTGTGCGATCATTTGAGGCGTAACCGGCTCGACATTTCCGAACTGAAGGCCGTCGTGCTCGACGAGGCCGACGAAATGCTCGATCTCGGTTTTCGCGAGGATATGGAGTTCATCCTCGAGACCACGCCTGAGACCCGCCGCACCCTGTTGTTCTCGGCGACCCTGCCGCGCGTCATCATCGCCCTGGCCAAGGAATATCAGCAGGAAGCGTTCCGTATCGAGGTCGGCGGCGACGAAGGCGGCCACGCCGACATCGATTACCGCGCCATCCGGATTGCGCCCGGCGATGTCGACCATGCGGTCGTCAATACCTTGCGCTTCTTCGAATCGCCGAGCGCGCTGGTATTCTGCAACACCCGCGAAGCGGTGCGGCATCTGCAGGCAACATTGTCGGAGCGCGGCTTCTCGGTGGTGGCGCTGTCCGGCGAATTGACCCAGAACGAGCGCACCCATGCGCTGCAGGCATTGCGCGACGGACGCGCCCGCGTTTGCGTTGCGACCGACGTCGCCGCACGCGGCATCGATCTGCCGAACCTCGATCTTGTCATCCACGCCGATATTCCGAACGATCCCGAAGTCATGCAGCACCGCTCCGGCCGCACCGGCCGTGCCGGCCGCAAGGGGGTTAGCGTTTTATTGGTGCCGCCGGCGCGCAAGCGCCGCGCGGAAGTGCTGCTGAACCTGGCCGGCATCGATGCGATCTGGGGCACGCCGCCGCAGGCCGATGAGATCCGCAAGCTCGACCAGGAGCGCATGCTGAAGGATGCGCTGTTCGCCGAAGAGACCACATCAGAAGATCTGATGCTGGCGCAAGCCCTGCTCGCCGAGCGCTCGGCCGAGGATATTGCCGCGGCACTGGCGCGGCTCTATCGCTCACGGCTGCCCTCGCCCGAAGACATCATCGATACCGGCGAACATCGCAGCCGGGGCCGCGAGGATCGCGGCCGCGAAAGAGATAGGGATAGTCGGGCGCCGCGCGGTGACGATCGCAACGCCAGCCCACGATCGAAGTCGAAAAAGCCGTCGGCGCGCCACGTCATGGGCGAGAACAGTGTCTGGTTCCGCGCCTCGATCGGCAGCCGCAAGAATGCCGAGGCGCGCTGGCTGTTGCCGATGATCTGCCGCCGCGGCGGCATCGACAAGACTGACATCGGCGCCATCCGCGTCATGGACACGACGACCGAGTTCGAGATTTCCGCGCGTGCCGCCGACAAATTTGTCGGCAACCTCCGCCGTCCCGACAAGGAAGACAATATTCGCATCGAGCCGCTGCCCGAGGGCCCGCAGGGCGAACCCGCGGCCGAGAAGCGTCCGCCTGCGCGCGAGCGTGAGGAGAGGGCACCGAGGCCGCACGGCAAGCCGTGGCAGGACAAGCCGCGGGAAGCAAAGCCTTGGGATAACAAGCCTCGCGAAGACAAGCCTCGCGACGAAAAACCTCGCGACGAAAAGCCCTGGAACAACAAGCCGCCCGGCGGCAAATCCCGCGACAGCAAGTCGTATAACGACAAGCCTCGCAGCGAAAAGGCGCCTGGATTCGACAAGGAAAGGCGTTACGACAAAAAGCGGCCGTTCCGGGAGAAGCCCGCTTACGCCGCCAAGCCGAAACATGCCGGCGCTGCGAAGCCCGCATTTGGGAAAAAGAAGAAGAAATTCCGCGATTGAGGAGGCGCCGGCAACCGGCCGGCGTGATTCACCCGACGCGCTCATATCCTCGTGAACAGCGGAAAGCGGAAGCTCCTTCGATTGAATTGATGACGATCGTCATATAAAAATGGCTGATGGACATCGAACGCAGGAGAGATGGATGGGAACGGCAATTGTCATCGGTGTCGGGCCTGATCAGGGTCTCGGCGCACAACTCTGCAAGCGCTTTGCCGCTGAGGGCCTCAACGTTCTGGTTGCCGGCCGCACCAGGGCGGCGCTCGACGCCGTCGTTTCCGACATCGTCGCAGCCGGCGGGCGCGCTACGGCGGTCGTAGCCGACGCCACCAGTGAGGCCGATACTATCGCGCTTTTCGACAAGGCCGGTTCCGATCTCGAACTTGCGATCTACAACGCCGGCAATAACACGGCCGGCAAGATCATCGAGATGACCGCCGATTACTTCGAGCAAAGCTGGCGCGTGGTGTGCTTCGGCGGCTTTCTGTTCGGCCGCGAGGCGGTCCGCCGCATGGTGCCGAAGGGCGCGGGCACCTTGCTGTTCACCGGCGCGAGCGCCTCGTTGCGGGGCCGCTCGGGCTACGGCGCCTTCAATTCGTCGAAGGCGGGCTTGCGCACCCTGGCGCAGGCGATGGCCAAGGAATATGCCGGCGACGGCATTCATGTCGGACATGTCGTGGTCGATGGCGCGATCGGCGGCGAAAAGATCAAGACGCGTTTCCCGGAGGCCGCCAGCCGCGAGGAACGCCTGATCAGCATCGAGGGCATCGTCGACGGCTTTTTGTTCCTGCACAAACAGCCGCCGCGCGCATGGTCGTTCGAGCTCGATGTCCGGACCATGCACGAGAAATGGTGATCGGCTTTCCCAACCGGCAATGATTGTGGCATGAGTCATTCCAGCGAATTGCCCTTCAGGAAACGACATGCCCGCCTTTCCGACCTCGACCACCGTCCTTGACTCCATCCTGTTCCGCGACGCCTTCGGCACGCCGGCGATGCGCGAGGTGTTCTCGGATTTCAGCCTGATCTCGCGCTACGCCGAAGTCGAGATCGCGCTCGCCAAGGCCGAGGCGCGCTGCGGCGTGATCCCGGCGGAAGCCGCCGAGGAAATCGCAAAGCGCACGAACGTCTCGGCGTTCGATTTCGACCTGCTGCGCAGCGAGACCGATATCGTCGGCTATCCGATTCTGCCGCTGGTGCACCAGATGGCAAAACAATGCGGCGAGGCCGGCCGTTATGTGCATTGGGGCGCGACCACGCAGGACATCATGGATACCGCCGTGGTCCTGCAGGTCCGCGCCGGGCTTGAGATCATCGAGGCTGATATCGCCGCCCTGCGCGGCATCCTCGCCGATCTCTCGAAGCGTTACCGCGATACGCCGATGGCGGGCCGCACCCATCTGCAGCAGGCGCTGCCGGTGACGTTCGGCTACAAGACCGCGATTTATCTCGCGATGTTCGATCGTCACGCCGAGCGCCTCGCGCAATTGAAGCCCCGCGTCCTTGTCGGCCAGTTCGCGGGCGCCGCCGGCACGCTGGCCTCGCTCGGCGACAAGGGGTTCGAGGTTCAAAAGGCGCTGTGCGAGGAACTCGGGCTCGGTGTGCCCGTCTCGACCTGGCATGTCGCACGCGACGGGCTGGCGGAAGTGATCAATTTCTTCGGCCTCGTCACCGGCTCGCTCGGCAAGATCGCGCTCGACATCATGATCATGGCCTCGACCGAATTTGCCGAACTCTACGAGCCGTTCGTGAAGGGCCGCGGCGCGTCCTCGACCATGCCGCAGAAACGCAACCCGATTTCATCCGAACTGATGCTGGCGGCGGCTAAGGGCGTGCGCCAGCATGCCGGTCTGATGCTGGACGCAATGGTGCAGGACTTTGAGCGCGCCACCGGGCCATGGCATGCCGAATGGATGGCGATCCCGGAAAGTTTTGTCCTCACCGCGGGCGCGCTGCATCAGGCCAAATTCGCGTTGGGCGGCCTGATCGTGGACGAGAAGAAGATGGCGGAAAATCTCGACATCAGCCGCGGGTTGATCGTCGCCGAAGCTGTCATGATGGGCCTGGCGCCCGACATCGGCCGGCAGGAGGCACACGACGTCGTCTACGACGCCTGCCGTGTCGCCAACGAAAAAGGCATGACGCTGGCGGATGCGCTGTCCGCGGACCCGCGGGTCTCCTTGCGCATCGACCGCGCGACCATCGACCGCCTGACCTCGCCGAAGAATTACCTCGGTCTCGCGCCCGAGATGGTTGATCGCGTATTGGCGGCGTCGAAGCGTTGAAGGAACCGGCCGGTTCACCTATCTCTGTAGCAACGATTGATTTGAGGGCCCGTCATGACCGCACACGAACGTAATTTTTCGACGCCGATCGATCCCGTGAAACTCGACCGCCTTGCCGAGGTCGCCGTGAAGGTCGGCCTGCAGTTGCAGCCGGGCCAGGACCTGCTTTTGACCGCGCCGTCGGTGGCGCTGCCGCTGGTTCGAAAAATCGCCGAGCATGCCTACAAGGCCGGTGCGGGCCTAGTGACGCCGTTCCTGTCCGACGAAGAGATCACGCTGTCGCGCTATCGCTACGGCCACAATGACGGGTTCGATCGCGCCGCCGGCTGGCTCTACGAGGGCATGGCGAAGGCGTTCGGCAATAACACCGCGCGGCTGGCGATCGTCGGCGACAATCCGATGCTGCTGTCGGGCGAGGATCCGACCAAGGTGGCGCGCGCCAGCAAGGCCAATTCGATGGCTTATCAGCCGGCGTTGGAAAAGATCGTCAATTTCGAAACCAACTGGAACATCATCGCCTATCCGAGCCCGGCATGGGCGAAGCAGGTATTTCCCGACGTTGCAGAAGATGTCGCGGTAGCAAAACTGGCGGACGCGATCTTCGCGGCCTCGCGCGTCGATCAGGACGGCGCGGTCGCGGCGTGGGAGAAGCACAACGCGGTGCTGCGCGAGCGCACGCAATGGCTGAACGGCCAGCGCTTCCACGCGTTGAAATATTCGGGACCGGGAACGGATCTCACGATCGGTCTCGCCGACGGCCACGAATGGGAAGGCGGCGCCTCGATGGCCAAGAACGGCATCACCTGCAATGCCAATATCCCGACCGAGGAAGTCTTCACCACGCCGCACTGCCGGCGCGTGAGCGGACATGTCGTGAGCTCAAAACCGCTGTCCTATCAGGGCACCCTGATCGACAACATCGCGGTGCGCTTCGAGGAAGGCCGCATCGTCGAGGCCAGGGCTTCGCGCGGCGAGGAAGTGCTGAAGAAGGTGCTCGATACCGATGAGGGCGCCGCGCGCCTCGGTGAAGTAGCGCTGGTGCCGCATTCCTCGCCGATCTCGAAAAGCGGATTGCTGTTCTTCAACACGCTGTTCGACGAGAACGCCGCCTCGCACATCGCGCTCGGCCAATGCTACTCGAAATGCTTCGTCGGCGGCGACAAGCTGACGCCGCAGCAGATCGCAGCACAGGGCGGCAACAAGAGCCTCATTCATATCGACTGGATGATCGGCTCGGCCGAGACCGACATCGACGGCATTCACGCCGACGGCAGCAGCGTCCCGGTATTCCGCAAGGGCGAATGGGCGTGAGCCGGTAGTCGCCTCACCTCCTTCGCTGCATGGTTACTTATTCCGTATCGCAAGGGGTACTTGGCTTGGAAGGACAACCTGGCAATTTCCATAGGTGCAATCTGGCTTCAGGAAGCATTCGAGCCAAGACCCATCACTTTGCTTACGCCACAGGATCGGGGGCTTGTTGCAGCCGTTTACGCGGGCAATCATTTCTGCTGTAGCCGGATGTGCAAGCAGCTTGGCTTTGTGAGTTTGCTTCTTTTTGGCCTTCTTCTTTTTGTTCGGACTTGCCTTTTTCGCTTTCTTTGCCATGACCTTATCCTCTCTTCTGAATCATCCAGGCCTCACGATTCATCAGCTACTGTCCCAGCGCGCTCTTGAAGCCGGTTGTGACGCCACTTATCAATTGCGACGACGTGTGAGAATTTTCGGCTATTGGAAGCAGAAAGCTGCCGCTCTGCGTTGTATCGAGAGGCCCAAACGTCACTACCAGATCGTGCTGTCGGTCTCGGCTTGCCGTCAGGAACGAGCCGCTCTGATTGACTGTCCCTCTCACCAACCTCCATGCGGGAGTCAGATTCCCGGCTGTCGTGACCTGGAATGTAATTTGGTGCGAGAGAACGTTCTTGTTGCTGACGGCTGTGATAATGCCTGTAGCAGACCCGTTAATCATCGCATCCAGCCATTCCCCGAGCTTCAAGTCGCTCTGGATAAGCAGCGAGTCTCGCGGTGGATTTGTATCTCTAATACACTTTCGATCGCGCCCGAGATAAAGTTCGGTAACTTTGTAATAGAAATTAATTTTGTCGACGCGCGTCGCGTCAGCCGTCGCCGAAAGTCCGCCGCTCAGCGAAAAGACAGAAGTGAGCGGCGAGACCGGAAGGTAGGCCCCGTTGGGACTAATACTCGATTTCTCTTCCATCCGGAGTGTAAGCGCAACCTGAGCTCCCCAATTTTTCAGAAACTGAGCATAGTAGAAGCGATTGGCCTTCGCAGTGTCGACGTCCGCGTTGATGACGTTTGTAACTGCGTCCTGCAGCTCACATCGAATGCTGATTACGATCGCCTGGACCAAGAGATTGTTCTGAGCAGCAGACCCGGCATTGGGAAAATCACGAATTTCCGGTACCAATACTCCGCAGCCCGTGAGCGTCACGACGGAAAGCAGCGTCGAAAGCGAAATGCCCTTTTTCCGCATGATAAGCCCCTGCCGTGCAATACCCCCAATATCTCATTGTATTTGTGCGCGCTGATAAACAATAATGCAATCAAAAATTGTTTCGTGGCAGTCCGTTCGTGTGGCTCGCTGTTCGAAAATACCCTGATGGCTGCCGCCAGCACTGGTGGATGCGGTTTTGACAAACGTCTGCGCAGGACGAGATGTCCAACTCAATTGCCGTCTGTGAGCCAGAGGAGCACTGTTGCAAGGCAACCGTATTCATCCAAGCTTCAATCTGTAAAAGTCCGCCGCCGTCTTCGAGAACATCGCCGTCTTCTCGGCCTCGCTGTACTGCGCGGCGAGGCGCTTGAAGGCGTTGAAGATCACCTGGTAGCTGCACTGGCCCTTGTCCGGTGGAAAATTGCTCTCGAACATGCAGCGGCTGGGTCCAAAGGCTTCGATGCACGTCTCTATATACGGGCGCCACGCGGCGGCGGCCTGTTCCGAGGTCGGCGGCTTCGGCCGCAGATGGAAGTCATAGCCGAGCAGGGCCATCGCGAGCCCGCCGAGCTTGACCACGACATTGGGACATCTGGCGATCTCCTGGATCGAGGCCTTCCAGACCGCAAAGATCTCCTCGCGCCGGCCCGCATAGCTGCCGATGCCGATCGGGCCGCCGCAATGGTCGAGCACGATCCTGGTGTCAGGGAAAGCGCGGGCAAGATCGGTGAGTTCGCCGATCTGCGGATGAAACAGCCAGCCTTCAAAACTGAGGTCGAGCGGGGCGAGACAGGCGAATCCCTTGCGGAAGGTTGCGTCGAGCAGCAGGCCCTGCGGCCGCGTCGCATACATCCCGGCGACATTGGGATCGGCATCCCACGCCGCGGAATGCCTGATGCCGCGGAAGCGGCCGTTGCCGGCGACGATCTCCGCCTCCAGCACCGGCCTGGCGTCCTCGCCGAGCAGCAGATTGACGTGGCTGACGATGCCGGCGCAGATCGCGGCCTTGCCGTATCCGCCGCTTGCGGCCATCGCGGCGACGCCGTTGGCAAACTCGACCTCGCCGACCGGGCGGAACGCCTCGGGCCCTTGCGCGCGGTACATCGAGCGGCAATCGACATAGACGGTCGCGATGATGTTGTGGCCGGATGCGATATCGGACGCCATCTCCTCGATCATGTAGCGAAGCCCGCCACGGTCCCACAAATGATGGTGCGGATCGACGATCGGGCGGTCGGGGTCGATGATTTCCTCGGTGTGCTGCGCCAGCCAGTCTTCGCGCGGATCGGCATAGAGCCCGCTCTTCGATGCGGGTGCAGTGCTGACGGCCATCGATGGTCACTCCCTGATTATTGTCGTTGCTCTCTCGTCATTGCGAGCGTAGCGAAGCAATCCATCTCTCCGCTTGCCGCACTATGGATTGCTTCGCTCCGCTCGCAATGACGGCGGTGACATTCTGGCCTTCGCCTCACACGCCGTCGAGAATGATCACCGTCGGCGTGCTGGGCAGCGTTTCCCGCGATATCTTCAGGGTTCGCTCGGTGCGCTGGTCGATCTCGAACTGCTTGCCGATCAGCCGCATGAATTCGTCGAGCGGGGTGGCGAAGCGGTGCATCGGCAGCACCACGGAGGCGCGCAGGCGCTTGGTGATCTCGGAGACGCCGTCGAGCGACATCGTAAAGGTGCCGTCGATCGGGACCATCACGATATCGAGCCGGCCGATCGCGGCGAAATGGCTGTCGTCGAGCTTGTGATGCAGATGCCCGAGATGGCCGATACAAAGCCCGGCGACCTCGAAGATGAAGATCGAGTTGCCGTCCCGGATCATCTCGCCGCCGGCGCCATCGCCGTAGTAGCGGCGGATGTCGGTGGTCACGTTGCGGATATAGACGTCCTCGACGCGCAGGCCGACCAGCGCAGGCTGCCCCTTGTCGCCCCAGCCGTGCAGCACATGCTTGATCTTGGGATCGGGAAACAGCGTGAAATGCGTCGAATGCGCCCGGTTCATGGTGACGACGTCGGGCAGCCGCCCGGTCTGGTAGTAGCCATTGAAATCGGTCCCGATCCGCACACCGCCGGGCGTGTCGATGTAATAGGTGGAATGCCCGACATAGGTGATCGCGACCTCCTCCATCTTGGCCGCGGTGCGGCGGAGGCTGACCGGCACAGCCCGCGGCGGGGTGTTGGCCATCGCCAGGCATTCGCTGCGCAGCGGCGATTGCGCGGTCGCCGGAATGATCAGCGAACCGAGGAAGGCTGTGGCAAGCGCAAGCGATCGCAGCATGGCATGACCCGTATGCGGCAACGGCCGCTGGCATACTGTATCGCCGAATTCAGCGCCCGTCATGATGTCAATCGCGCACAGCTCCTGTGCCGCATTTGCTTCACCGGCGTTAGGCGATACCGTGTCGCCGGATGCCACAACGGAGTGACGCCTTGACCGAGCAAGCCTCCACACCAAGTCAAAATGCCGCGCGCGCCCCTTCTTCGAAGCGGCTGGAGCCGCTGCGCAGCATCGATGCCGGCGTGCTCAAGACCGCCTATTACGAGGCGGGGCCGGCGGACGGGCCGGTCGTGATGTTGATGCACGGCTTTCCCTACGACATTCACGCCTATGTGGACGTGGCCCCGCAGCTTGCCGCCGAGGGGTGCCGCGTCATCGTTCCCTATCTGCGCGGCTATGGGCCGACCCGGTTTCGCGACAAGGTGACGCGGCGTTCGGGCGAGCAGGCGGCATTGGGCGCGGATTTGATGGCGCTGATGGACGCGCTCGGCATCAAGCGCGCGGTGTTCGCGGGTTATGATTGGGGCGGCCGGGCGGCCTGTGTCGGCGCGGCGCTATGGCCGGAGCGCTGCATCGGCCTGGTGTCGATCAATGGCTACAACATTCAGGATATCGCCAAGGCGATGGTGCCGGCGCGGCCGGACCGCGAGGTGGCGCTCTGGTATCAGTATTATTTCCAGCTCGAGCGTGGCCGCGCCGGCCTTGCCGCCAACCGGCGCGGCATCGCCAAACTATTATGGCAGCAATGGTCGCCGAACTGGGAGTTCGACGACGCCTGCTTCGAGCGGACGGCAGTCGCGCACGACAATCCTGACTATGTCGAGGTGGTGATCCACAGCTACCGCCATCGCTACGGCCTTGCCGAGGGTGATCCGCAATATGCCGATCTGCAGCGCCGGTTGGCGACGCAGCCCGCCATTGTGGTGCCGACCATTACGCTCGACGGCGACGGGGATGGCGTGAGCCCGGCCACCGACGGCAGCAAGAGCGCGCCGAAATTCGCCGGCCGCCGGGTTCATCGGGTGGTGCCGCGCGCCGGGCATAATCTGCCGCAGGAAGAGCCCGAGGCGTTTGCAGCGGCGGTGCTGGAATTGATCAAGGCGTAGGCCAGAGCAGCGACGTGATCGAACGGGCAAAGCTGGACCAGTGGCTGGCTACGCCGTCGCCAACCGATCGGGATGCTGACGCAGATAGACGTAAGCCGCCGGTCCCGGCGTCGATCAGACTCTCCCCTTCCCTGGACCCGAGGGAGCGCCGAGTTGCGGCGGTGGCCCGAGGTCCTCGTCGAGTGAGCTCTTCAGCAGTTTGAGCTCAATGTCCAGATTGCCGAGGTCGGGACTCTGCAAATTCCTCGCGTAATGGGTGAACGCGGCATCGAGCCGGTCGATCAGTTCAGCCGTCGCGGTGATCCGCGCCATGTCGCGCATGCCGCCCTTTTCAAGCAGCGCATAGGCCTCGGCGAGTTCGGCTGCCCGCGGCAAATAATAGGTGAGGAAGCGTCGTACCAGATCGATGCGCAACGGGTCATCCTCGACGCCCGCGAATATCTCGCGGGAAACCCGCGCCAGATGGCGGACGCGGTCGGCGACCTTGGGCGTGCCGATCGAACTCACGGCAACCTCCAGCCGCACCACCAGCGGCTCGGCGTCGGTCAGCAGTTCCCGCGCGAATTCGATTCTGCCCCGCGCGGCCCCGCTGGCATCCAGCCTCTCGAACGGTTTGCGCGGCGAAAATGCAGTCACCAGCCCGCCGCCCGCCGCCAGGCTGACAATGCAGGCGATCCAGAACGGCATGCCGGTGCCGATCGCCAGCACCGGCAGCAGCACGGCTGCCGCGGCGCCGCCCGCGATCCAGTTCATGGCTGAAAAGCCTGATAGCATTCCGTTATAGCCTCGCACCGCGCGAAATGCCGAGCGCCAGCGCGAACCGCAGGCCGGCAAGGCAAGGTCGCATCGCGGACTTCATGTCGTCGACTTGGACATCGCTGACTTCAACTCGTCGGTCAGTTGCGCCATTCGCTGCTCGATCTCGGCGCGTTTCTTGCGGCCTTCCGCCTGGACGTTGAGGACGCCCGAAATCGTGTCGACCAGATCGCTATTGGTTTTCTCCAGCGTCGCGATATCGATGATGCCGCGCTGGGATTGCTTTTCGATCTCGATCGCCTGGGTCTTCATCATCTCCGAGGCCTTTTTCATCATCTCGTTGGTGGCGTCGGTGACGGTCTTCTGCAAATCGAGCGCGGACTTCTGACGGGTGAGGCCGAGCAGCAGGATCATCTTCTGCTTCCAGACCGGGATCGCGAGTTCGGTCGTCGCCTGCAGGTTCTCGATCAGGGTCTCGTCGCCGGACTGCACGATACGGATCTGCGGCAGCTGTTGAATGCCGATCTGGCGCGCCTGCTGCAGATAGAAGACGCGCTTCTCGAGCCGGTCGAGCGCCTGCGCGGCATCCTGATAGGTTTGCGCCGCCAGCAAGGCGTCGCTGCCTTCGCCGGCTGCCTTCACGGCCTGTTCCAGTTCGACCAGCCGGCCACGGCGAAAGTCCTCGGCAAAGGTCTTGCCGGCGGCGATATGCGAATCGAGGTCGCCGAGCGATGCCTTGGTTTGTTCGTGCAGTTCGTCCAGCACGGCGATATCGCGCCGCAAGGTTTCCTTGTTGCGGTCGAGTTCGACGCAGACGCGGTCGATCTGGGAGGCGACGTCACCGAATTGTTCGGAGAACCGCCGCAAGCGCGATTCCATCGAGGAGAACAGGCGCGTGAAAAAGCCGCTGTCCTTGAGCGTCGCCGGATCGAGTCCACGCGCCTTGCCCAGGATGTCCGACAACAATTTGCCTGTTGTCCCAAGCTCCCGGTTCTGGGTTTGGGCGAGGATGCGGTCCGCGAACTCAACGACCGATCGCTGCGCGCGATCGCCGAAGGTAACGATGCGCGACCGATCGGAGATGTCGATCTCCGACTTGATCCGCGCGACCGCGGACGCGTCCACCATGACCGCCGGGACATTGATGGTTTCGCTCATCGCGCTTCCTCTCCTGTGTGCTCATTCCCGCCACATGGTGCCGCGGTAGTGCTCCGGCAAGATAGCCCAGCCAGCCAAACGAATCGATGACGGCGGCGTGGCCTTCCAGCCAGTCAGGCTTGCCGGAAATCTGCCCTCAACTTCAATAGGATATCGCTTTGTCGGGGTTCGGTCTGCCGCGGTTCACGGCTGAATACCGGGCGCTTCCGCATCAATCCCTTCGCGGGCTGATCTTCCACGTTCCGGCCAGCATCAGCGCGGTCATGGCGCCGCTGATGACGGCGGCTATCGGGATTGTGACGGCGAGGATCGCGGTCGCCGCCCATCCGATCGAGCAGAACGCTTCAGCAAATGTCGCGATGCGTGACGAGGTCTGGCGGCGGCGGAACTGGCTGCGTTTGGCCTGGACGCGAAACCACAGCTGGATCGCGGCCGCCGACACAGTGGCGATGACGACGAAGACGGCAGTGACCGCTGCCTGTAGGGGTGACGCAAAGGCCAGTGCAGCCACCAAGGGAGCGAAGATGACGCCGATCGCGATCATCACCACCTCGACCTTGGCCCGGATCACGCTGCCGGGTGGCATCGGAGCGGTCGCGACCAGGTCCGCGGCGTCCTCGCCTGAAATCGTCAGCCAGGCGAGACCGCCGGCGAGTTGTCCGGCCGCCATCACAATCACAGGCGTGATCAGGACGGTCGCGGCCGAGCTATCGGAGAAGCTGCGCCACAGCATCAGCGCCGGCGGCACCAGATAAAGCAATTGCATCAGGCTCTGCGACACCAGCCAGGGATCGCGCCGCAGCAGCATGAACTCCTTCCAGCGCAGCGCGGCCTGCCGCGAACCGCGACGAAACGAGGTCGCGCGAGATCCGCGACGGATCGTCGTTGCCGTTGCCGAAGCGCTGACGACGGTGCCGGCAAATTTCGGCGAGAAGACCGCCATCACGCCGCCGAGCAGCACGAGGCTGCCGGCCAGCAGAAGCGAGAGCATTTCGCCGTCACCGATCGCGGCGCGCGCCGGCCACCACAACGGACTGTCGAAATCGGGAGCGTAGGCCGCGGCGGCGTCCGACGTCAGCACCGTGAACCGCGACAGCGTGCCGTAGGAGAGGATCGCGGCGACCTGGAGTGCGATGACAAAACCCGCGCCGATGACGGCGGCGAGAATTTGCGCAGCGAGCCGCGTCCGGCTCGGGCCGATCAAACGAAACAACAATACCGTGATCGCGATCGCAACCGCCGCGGCCGACAGGCCAATGGCGATGACGACGCCAAACCCCGAGAACCACCTGATGCCGCCGACGATCATGAGGACGTCGACGAAGGGGCTCGACAACAGCAGCGCCATGGCCGTGACCGAGAGCGCGATTGCCGCGATCCGCACCGAGAAGATGTTGGTCAGCCTGACCGGCGACGACATGATCAAATCGAGGTCGGCGCGCGCATAGAACACGCGTGTCACCGATTCGATCGCCTGCGACAGCATCAGGGCCCAGGCCAGGAAGATCGTTGCTGACATGACGATCAGCGTCGGCTTGTCGAGCGGGGCTTGCAGATCGGCAAAGCGGCCGATCACCGCATAGGCCGGCAGATGCAGGAAGGCGGCGAGCACGAGCAGCCCGATCACGGCGCGTGTTCGTTTTCGCCGCGCGCCCGTCATCATGGCGAGCCATTCGCGCCACGCCAGCCGGATTTCGTGCCGGGCAAACCAGGTGAGATCAGCGGCCGAGCTCATGCGGCCGCGTCGGTGTCGACGAGTGCAATGAACATGTCTTCGAGGCTGGTGTCGTTGCGGCCGTTCTGCTGGCGCAATTCGGTGAGCGTGCCTTCGGCCACCAGCCGGCCCGCGGCGATGACGCCGATGCGGTCGGCCATCCGCTCGGCGACTTCCAGAATATGCGTCGTCATGATCACGGTGCAGCCGGCGCGGACGCGTGCCTGCAACAGTCCCTTGACGTGACGCGCGGACAGCGCGTCGAGGCCGGTGAGAGGTTCATCGAGGATGATCAGGCGGGGGTCATGGACCAATGCACCGGCCAGCGCCACCTTCTGGCGCATGCCTTTCGAAAATCCTTCGCAGCGTTCGTGCAGATGCGGCTGGAGCCCGAGCGACACCAGCAGATCCTGCGCGGAGGATTCGGCAATCGAAGCATCGACGCCCCAGAGGCCGGCAACGAATTCGAGATATTCCAGTGGCGTCAGCTTGTCATAAATCATCGGCTCGTCCGACACCCACGCCATGATCTGCTTGGCGGCGACGGGATCGGCGAGCGCATCGATGCCCAATATTGAGACCGCGCCGGCGTCGGGTCGCAGCAGGCCGGCCACCATGCGCAACGTCGTGGTCTTGCCGGCACCGTTGGGGCCGAGCAGGGCGTAGAATTCGCCGCGGTGGACGGTGAGATCGAGCGCATCGACCGCTGGGCGGTCAAAACGCTTCGTTAACCCTCGCACCTGCAGCGCTGATACATCGGGGTTCATGAGGTCGGGACGGTCCGGGTTTCATGTGTCGCCGCGAACCATGGACCCAAGAACTTTCGGTGCGGTGAATCGAAGACCCCAAATCGCGCCGATATGAACGCTTCCAAGGCTACTTTGAAGCCAACTTCCGCCCTGCGGCATTTCTGCGCAATTGTTAACGCGGGCCGCAACCAGCGCTCTGTTGACAGTCGTCGGCGCTTTGGTCTCAATGGGGACGGACATATGTGACTTTCAGCGCTTCGACACAAGAGCGCGAAGGCAGGATGCGTTAAGGCGATCCGTAGAATCGCGGGGCATCCGGGGGAGGGGAATCGATGCTGGACTTCGTTCAGCAACTGGTGAGTGGCATCGCGCTTGGCTGCGTTTACGGCTTGATCGCGCTCGGCTTCGTGCTGGTGTACAAGGCCACCGAGGTCGTCAATTTCGCCCAGGGCGATTTGATGATGCTGGGCGGTTTCTTCGCCTTCACTTTCATCGGTATGCTCGGCCTCAATTACTGGCTCGGATTCGCCGGCGCTGTGATCTGCATGGCGCTGTTTGGCATGCTGGCCGAACGCGTGGTGGTGCGTCCGATCCTCGGCTATCCCCAGTTTTCCATCATCATGGCGACCATCGGGCTCGGATATTTCCTGCGCTCCATCGCCGGCATGATCTGGGGCACCGACGATCTCAAGATCGACACCCCGTTCAGCCAGGGCGTGTTGCGGATCGGTTCGCTGGTGCTGGCCCACGACAAGCTCTCGGTGATCGCCGCGACCGTCATCCTTTGCGGGTTGCTCTATCTGTTCTTCAACCGCACCACGCTCGGCACCGCGATGCGCGCCAGTTCCGAGAACATGCTGGCTGCCTACTACATGGGCATTCCGGTCAAGCGGGTGGTGTCGATCGTCTGGGCGATCAGCGCTGCGGTCGCAACCGCCGCCGGCGTGTTGCTGGCGCCGATCACCTTCATTCATTCCAACGTCGGGCTGGTGCTGGGATTGAAGGCGTTTCCCGCCGCGGTGCTTGGCGGCTTCGGATCGATTCCAGGTGCGGTGGTCGGTGGCATCCTGATAGGCGTGATTGAGAGCATGGCCGGCTTCTATCTGCCGCAAGGCTGGAAAGACGTCGCGCCTTACCTCGTTCTCCTCGTGGTGTTGCTGCTCAAGCCCGAAGGCCTGTTCGGCGTGCACACGCGCAAGAAGGTTTAGGGGCAGATGCGTTTTCTCTTCAAGACCGACTACGAAGACGACATCCGCCTGATGCCGCACAGCGGCTATCTGGTCACCTACGGCGTGCTGCTGGCACTCTTGGCGGTCGCGCCGTTCGTGCTCTCCAGCTATATCATGAGCCAGCTGGTGTTCGTCTGCATCTACGCCACCGTCGGCGTCGGGCTGATGATCCTGACGGGCTTCACCGGGCAGGCGTCGCTGGGCCACGCCGCCTTCCTCGCCATCGGCGCCTATACGGCGGCCTTCCTGCAGCAATACAACGTCCCGTTTCCGGTATATTTCCTGGCCGCAGGCCTGCTGACCGGCGTAGTCGGCGCGCTGGTCGGGTTCCCGGCGCTGCGGCTGCAGGGCATCTATCTCGTCATTGCGACGATTTCCTTTGCCTTCATCGTCGAGGAAATCCTGGCTCGCTGGGAAAGCGTGACCCATGGCAATGAGGGCATGCGCGTCAAGACCATGCAGGTGTTCGGCATGGCGATATCGCGCGATAGCCCGACCTTCTATTTCCTTTGTCTGGGTTTCCTGATCCTGACCATCGTCGGCACCCTGAACCTCCTGCGTTCGCCGACCGGCCGCGCCTTCGTCGCGATCCGCGACAGCGAGACGGCGGCGCGCAGCATGGGCATCAACGTCTCTCTCTACAAGGTGAAGTCGTTTGCGATCAGCGCAGGGATCACCGGGTTTGCGGGCTGCCTGTTCGCGCACAAACTGTCCTTCATCAGCCCGGAAATGTTCACGCTGCTGCTCTCGATCGAGTTCATCATCGTGATCCTGATCGGCGGCTCGTTCAGTCTGCACGGCGCGGTGCTGGGCGCGATCTTCCTGGTCATGATCGATCCGCTCCTGACCTATCTGAAGGACGACTTGCCCGGCATGATCGCGGGCGTTGCCTCGACGTTTGGCGCGGGCAAGGAGAGTGCGTCTCAAATTCAGGGCAAGGCCGCCGCCATCGCTTCCGCCAACGGCCTCAAGGGCGCGATCTACGGCCTGATCATCGTGCTGTTCGTGCTGTTCGAGCCGCTCGGCCTCTACGGACGCTGGCTGAAGATAAAGCTCTTCTTCCAGCTGTTCCCGCTCTACAAGCGCGCCACTTTCAAGCGGCAGAAAATCTATGTGAAGTCGGAGCGGAACCGATGAGCTATTTCCGGGCCGAAGACCTGTCCTTGCACTTCGGTGGCCTCAAGGCGGTCGATGCCGTCAGCTTCGCGGTGGAAAAGGGCGAGATCCTCTCGATCATCGGCCCCAACGGCGCGGGGAAGAGCTCGATCTTCAATCTGATCTCGCGCATTTACCCGCCGACCTCGGGCAAGATCTATTTCGAAGATCAGGACATCACCCAGCAGCCGGCTTACGAAATCGCCGGCCTCGGCATTGCCCGCACCTTCCAGAACATCGAATTGTTCGAGAACGCGACGATGCTGAGCAATCTCCTGGTCGGCCGGCACCGCCACTCCACCACGCAGCTGTGGCAGGAGTTGCTGTTCCTGCCGAGCGTGCGCGCGCACGAAAAGGCGCATCGCCGCCGGGTCGAGCAGGTGATCGAGTTCCTCGACCTCGAAGTCTATCGCGACAAGCTGATCTCGGGGCTGCCCTACGGCGTCCGCAAGGTGATCGAGCTCGCGCGCGCGCTGTGTTCGGAGCCGAAACTGATCCTGCTGGACGAGCCGTCCTCCGGGCTGAACGTCGAGGAGACCGGCGACATGTCGTTCTGGATTCGCGACCTGAAGACCGACCTCGGCATCACCGTGCTGATGGTCGAACACGATATGTCGCTGGTGAACCGGGTGTCGGACCGGGTGATCGCGCTGAACTACGGCAAGGTGATCGCGATGGGGTCACCTTCCGAAGTGCAGCGCCATCCCGACGTCGTCGCGGCCTATCTCGGCGCATGAGGATGATGCCATGAGCGCTCCCGACATCATCCTGAAGCTCAGCAATATCGAGAGCTATTATGGGCCGATTCAGGCGATCAGGGGCATCAGCCTCGAAGTGCCGCGTGGCAAGATCGTCACACTGCTCGGCGCCAACGGCGCCGGCAAGACCACCGTTTTGAAAACCATTTCCGGCATCCTCGATCCGCAGAAGGGCTCGATCGAATTTCTGGGCAAGTCGATCCAGCGCGTGGAAGCCGACAAGATCGTGCGGCTGGGCCTAAGCCACGTGCCGGAGGGGCGCGAAGTGTTCCCGTTCCTCTCCGTGCGCGAGAACCTGATGATGGGCGCCTATCCGCGCAAGGATCGCGACGGCGTCGCCGAGGATCTTGAGCGCGTCTACGGCTATTTCCCGCGGCTGAAGGAACGCATCAATCAGCCGGCCGGACAGCTCTCCGGCGGCGAGCAGCAGATGCTGGCGATCGGGCGTGCATTGATGAACCGGCCGACGCTGTTGCTGCTGGACGAACCCTCGCTCGGGCTGTCGCCGATCCTGGTGAAGGAGATTTTCACCATCATCAAGCGCGTCAACGAGGAGCAGGGCATGTCGATCCTGCTGGTCGAGCAGAACGCCAAGGTGGCGCTGGAGACGGCGCACTATGGCTATGTGCTGGAAATCGGCCGGGTCGTCATGAACGACAGCTGCGAGCGGCTGATGCATTCAAAGGACATCCAGGAATTCTATCTCGGCGCCAAGGAAGAGGGCGCGCGCGGCGAGCGACGCTGGAAAAAGAAGAAGACATGGCGCTAAACGCCGCAGTTAAGACCTTGGCGTTCCTAGTGATTTGGAGCTAAATTCGAGCCAGCTCCGAAAACAAGACCGGCTGACAAGACCGGCGTCGGACGCAGGCGAGAGAGGGAGGAAGACGCATGGCCAGACCGGCAGTGCTGACGGTCGCCGACACGATCGCGAAGAGCTTTTTGCTGGCCGTGGAAACGCGCGGCGACCGGCCGGCGATCCGCGAAAAGACGTTCGGCATCTGGCAGCCGACCAGCTGGCGGCAGTGGCTGCAGATATCGAAGGATATCGCCTACGCCTTGCATGCCACCGGCTTCAAGGCGGGCGACGTCGCGTCGATCATCGCGAACGCGGTTCCCGAATGGGTGTATGCCGACATGGGCATCCTCTGCGCCGGCGGCGTCTCATCGGGAATCTATCCAACCGACTCGTCGGTCCAGGTCGAATACCTCATCAACGATTCCTCGACACGCGTGATCTTCGCCGAGGATGAAGAGCAGCTCGACAAGATCCTGTCCTGCCGCGAACGCTGCCCGACCCTGCAGAAGATCGTCGTGTTCGACATGGAAGGCCTCTCTGGCTTCAGCGACCCGATGGTGATGTCGCTGGCCGAATTCACCGCCCTCGGGCGCAACCACAGTCACGACGATCCGGCGCTGTGGGATACGATGATCGCAAGCCGAGGCGCGGGCGATCTGGCCATCCTCGTCTACACGTCAGGCACGACCGGTCCGCCCAAGGGCGCGATGCATTCCAACCGCAGCGTCACGCACCAGATGCGCCACGCCAACGACCTATTCCCCTCCACCGACGCCGAAGAGCGGCTGGTGTTCCTGCCGCTCTGCCATGTCGCCGAGCGGATCGGCGGCTATTACATTTCGCTGGCGCTGGGCTCGGTGATGAATTTCGCCGAAAGCCCGGAAACCGTGCCGGACAATCTGCGCGAAGTGCAGCCGACCGCGTTCCTGGCGGTGCCGCGGATCTGGGAAAAATTCTATTCCGGGATTACGATTGCACTCAAGGACGCGACGCCGTTCCAGAACTGGATGTACCGCCAGGCGCTGGGAATCGGCAATCGCGTGACCGAGAGCAAGCTCGAGGGTAAAACGCCGCCGCTGACCTTGCGGATCGCCAATCAGTTCGCCTATTGGCTGGTGTTCCGCAACATACGCCGCATGCTCGGGCTCGATCGCTGCCGTCTGGCCTTCACCGGGGCTGCGCCGATCGCGCCGGATCTGATCCGCTGGTATCTCGCGCTCGGCATCGACATGCGCGAGGTCTACGGCCAGACCGAGAATTGCGGTGTGGCCACCGTGATGCCGCCCGACCGCATGAAGCTCGGCTCAGTCGGCAAGGCCGCGCCCTGGGGCGAGGTCGCGATTTCCCCGCAAGGCGAGATCCTGATCAAGGGCGACTTCCTGTTCATGGGTTACCTCAACCAGCCGGAGAAGACCGCCGAGACCATCGACGCCAAAGGCTGGCTGCACACCGGCGACGTCGGTTCGATCGACAATGAGGGCTTCGTCAAGATCACCGACCGGATGAAGGACATCATCATCACCTCGGGCGGCAAGAACGTCACGCCGTCCGAGATCGAGAACCAGCTGAAGTTCTCACCCTACGTCTCGGACGCGGTGGTGATCGGCGACAAGCGGCCGTTCCTCACCTGTCTCATCATGATCGACCAGGAGAATGTCGAGAAATTCGCGCAGGACCACGACATTCCCTTCACCAACTACGCGAGCCTGTGCCGCGCGCCCGAGATCCAGGACCTGATCCAGCGCGAGATCGAGGCGGTCAACGTCAACTTCGCGCGGGTCGAGACCATCAAGAAATTTTTCCTGATCGAGCGTCAGTTGACGCCCGAGGATGAGGAATTGACGCCGACCATGAAATTGAAGCGCAGTTTTGTGAACAAGCGTTACGCGGCCGAGATCGGCGCCATGTACGGCGAACAGGCGGTGGCGTAACGGACGAACTTTGAGCAAAATTTGTAGAAACGGCGAAGGACAAGAAGGCCCCACCCTTCGCTCAACACGGGCCAACGAAGAGGAGACTGCAATGTCGAAATCGTCTAGGGCGTTGTGCCTTGCGGTGAGCGCCCTTGCGCTGACCCACCTGCCGGCCTACGCCCAAACCAAAATCACCAATGAAGGCATCTCGGCGTCCGAGATCGTCATCGGTACCCATCAGGATCTGTCCGGCCCCATCAAGGGCTGGGGCGTTCCGGTTTCCAACGGCATGAAGATGGCGGTTGAGGAAGTTAACGCCGCCGGCGGTATCAACGGGCGCAAGATCAAGCTGATCGTGGAGGACAGTGGCTACGACCCGAAGAAGGCGGTGCTGGCGTCGCAGAAGATGGTCGAGCGCGACAAGATCTTCGCGATGGTCGGCCCGATGGGATCGCCCACCGTGCTCGCCTCGCAGGACATTTTGCTCGAAGCGGGGGTGATGCAGCTGTTTCCGCTGACGGCGGCTGAATTCACCTTCAAGTTCGATCCGGCCAAGCCGCAGGAACGGCTGAAATTCAACAACCTGCTGCCATACGTCGAGAGCACCCGCGCGGCCGTCAAATACATGATGGAGGCAAAGAACTTCAAGAAGCCGTGCATCATGTATCAGGACGACGAGTACGGCAAGAACGTGCTCGATGGCTTCAACCAGCAACTCACCGCGATGAAGGTCACACCGGCCTCCATCACCAGCTACAAGCGCGGCGCTTCCGACTTCAGCGCGCAGGTCGCCAAGATGAAATCCGACAGCTGCGATCTGGTCGTCCTGGGCGCCGTGCTCCGCGAGCCGATCGGCACGATGAGCGAAGCCAAGAAGCTCGGATGGGATGTCACCTTCCTCGGCGCCACGCCGGTGAACGTGCTCGAAGTGCCGGCGCTCGGCAAGGAAGCGGTAGAAGGGCTCTATGCCGCTTCAGGCTTCGAAATTCCCTACGAAGACACCGCGAAGGGAAAAGTGAAGGACTGGCTCGTCAACTACAAGAAGAGCTTCGGCACCGACGCAAATACCCAGGCGATCATCGGCTACAATGCGGTAATGACGTTTGCGCATTACGTGAAACTGGCCGGCAAGGATCTGACCGGTCAGAAGCTGCTTGACGCGTTGGAGTCCGGCGACAAGTTCCAGGATATCTTCAGTTCGCCGCCGACCGTGTTCTCGAAGACCAACCATCTCGCCACCACCGTTACCCAGGTCCAGCAGGTCAAGAACGGCCGCTGGGTGCTGGTGAAGGAAGGCCTGATGTTCTAAGGCTCGCCATCCGAAGGTTCGCCTTCCAAACGACGAAGGGCTGCGCGATCACCTCGCGCAGCCCTTTTTTTGTCCCCTGCCGATGTCGATCTCTGCGTCATTGCGAGGAGCGAAGCGACGAAGCAATCCATTCTTGCTTGTTGCCTATGGATTGCTTCGCTTCGCTCGCAATGACGGCTGTAGCTGCTTCGCCTTTCCCGTGAATGAGGTCGGCTTCGGCTGAGTAGCCCCCCGTGGTGCGCTGGATGCAATCAGTCGGCCATCGTCAATGCACGCTCCAATAAGAAAGGGCCGCGCGATCATGTCGCGCAGCCCTTTCGTGTTTGAGCGAGGTCCCCTCTCTTCTCCATCATGCCCGGGCATCGCCGTCTGAAGGACGGCGTCGCTTCCGCTCGCCTACGTCCCAGGCATCCACATCTTGGCGGCATAAAGAACGAAGACGTGGATGGCCGGGACAAGCCCGGCCATGACGAGTTGGGTTACTGCTTCGGCTGTCCCGCGGCTTCGGCCGGCTTCGGCCTGATCGCATCCGCCGTGCCCTGGATGAAGGCGGCGATCTTCGTCACGTCCGCTTCGGTGAGCTTGCCGGTGAAGTCCGGCATGCCCTGGTCGCGGAACGGGCCCTTGAACACGAAGTCCTTGAGGTTCTCGATGGTCTCCTTGGGCACGTAGCCGAGGTTACGGACATTGCCGCCATTGTGGACGCCGGGCACGCCGTGGCAGGTGGCGCAGGCGGCGACATAGAGGTTGGTGCCGTCGGGCACGTCCTTCGGGTCGTACTTGACGCCCGCAAGCAGGCCTTCGGTCTGATACTTCACGAAAGTCGGCAGTGGCGCCTTGCCGTCGACCGCAAACGTGTAGACCGTGCCCGGGCTGCGCAATTCGGTGGCGCGTACCGCGATCCCGAACACGCCGCCCCAGCCAACGGCAATCGACACATATTGCTTGCCGTCGAGCATATAGGTCGAGGCCGCCGCGACGACGCCGGACCCGGTCGGCGATTCCCAGAGCTTCTCGCCGGTCGTGGCATTATAGGCGACGAAGCGTCCGTCGGCCGTGCCCTGGAATACCAGATTGCCGGCTGTTGTCAGCGTGCCGCCGTTCCATGGCGCCACATATTCGGCGCGCCAGACTTCCTTCTGCTTCACGGGGTCCCACGCCAGCAGGCGCCCGAACGCCGGATTCTTCGGCGGGACAGCGTCCAGCACCATGCCGACATTCCAGCCGGTGGTGGCGCCGAACTTGCCGGGAGTCGGTGCGTTGTGAACGAACATTTTTTCCGGCGTCAGGTTCAGCGGCACGCCTTGCGCCGGCAGATAAACGAGGCCGGTCTGCGGATTGAACGACATCGGATGCCAATTGTGCGCGCCATATGGACCGGGAACGCTGTCATACGGCTCCTTGCCGCGCGCCGCCGGTACTTCGATCGGACGACCATTGGCGTCGTAACCGGTCGCCCAGTTCACATCGACGAAGTTCTTGGCCGAGATGAACTTGCCGTTGGTGCGGTCGACGACGAAGAAGAAGCCGTTCTTCGGCGCATGAAGAATGACCTTCCTTGGCGCGCCATCGATGTTGATGTCCGCCAGGATCATCGGCTGCGTCGACGTGTAGTCCCAATGATCGCCGGGGGTTTCCTGATAATGCCAGATGTATTTGCCGGTGTCGGCGTTCAGCGCCACCAGTGACGCCAAATAGAGATTGTCGCCGCCGGACGGGCTGCGGAGATCCCGATTCCATGGCGAGCCGTTGCCGGTGCCGACATAGACCATGTTCAGGTCGGGATCGAAGGTGATGGTGTCCCACGCCGTTCCGCCGCCGCCGTTGAGCCAGTATTTCCCCGCCGGATCCCAGGTCTTGGCGGCTGCCGCCATCGATTCATCTTCGAACGGCTTTGAAGGATCGCCGGGCACCGTGAACCAGCGCCAGGCCTGGTTGCCAGTCTCGGCGTCATAGGCGGTGACGTAGCCGCGCGCGCCATATTCGGCGCCGCCATTGCCGATCACGACCTTGCCGTTGAATACGCGCGGCGCGCCGGTGATGGTGTAGGAGTGCTCCTTGCTGACGATGGTGTCCTTTTCCCAGACGACCTTGCCGGTGACGGCGTCGAGCGCGATCAGGCGGCCGTCATAGGCGCCGAGGAAAACCTTGCCCTTCCAGAGCGCCACGCCGCGATTGACGACGTCGCAACAGCCCTTGTAACCCTTCTCCTTGTCAATGCCGGGATCGAAGGTCCAGAGTCTCTTGCCGGTTCGGGCGTCGATCGCATGCACCACGCTCCAGGAGGCGGTCTGGTACATGATGCCATCGACGACCACCGGGGTTGCCTCGACACCGCGGGAGGATTCGAGCGGATAGCTCCACACCAGGCCGAGTTTCTTGACGTTGTCGGTGTTGATCTGGTTCAGCTTGGAAAAGCGCGTTTCCGCATAGTCGAGGCCGATGGTCGGCCAGTCGTTCGATGTCGCGGTGTTGGCCTTGATCGAGGCGCCGTCGACCGCCGAGGTAACGGCCTTGATGTGCTCCGGCGATCCCTTGGCGGGACTTTGCGCGAGCGCCGCCGTGGAGGAGATCGCCAGCCCAAACCCGATCGCCAGCGCAAGGCGAACCGGCCGATGCAGATTGGAAAAGCTTTCAGGAAAAAAACGGCAAGCAGAATCACCGCGCGGCGAACGTGTCATCCTAGTCCCCTCCAATGATCTCTAGCGGATCTGTCGGAATGGTATGCCGGTGGGAATGACGGCGTCAATCAAACGCGAGTGCGAAAAGAAAAAGAGAAAATTTGTCTCGTCATGTTTTTGCCAAACGGAATGAACATACGTTCCGGCTGCACTGCAGCATGGCTTGATGACTTACACTGAATCTGATCGTGCAATGAAAATTGCGGGATGCCTTGTATCCGATATCCCAGATGCGCGATCATGGATCGCGCGACGTCCCGTCCGGTCCGCTGCAGCGAGGGCGTGATGCAGCACGCAGTTGCTCCATCGTCGCCGCGGATGAAATTGCGGCAGGATTGCTGTCAATCGGCTTTCGTCGGAGCCTGATTGGCGGGCGTGACAACGCCGGGCGCTGCCAGCGCGCTGATGACGACCGGCGCTTCGGGATTGCCGGATGCGGCGGTGAGCAGGGGCGCATCGGTGTATCGCATGACGCTGTGCTGATCGATCACGAAGGTGGGCCGGTAATTGCGGATGTCGGAATCCTCAACCATCGCCATGCGGCGGTTATCGAGCGTCAGCCAGTGCCCGTCGAGCCGCGCGGCGGCAACCGCGTGATCCTCGCCGCGGACGGTGTCGCGCATGATCACGATCCGCAGATCGTCGGGCGCAATGCCGGCCCGGCGCAACGCCACGAATTTCGCAATGGCGTAATCCTCGCAGTCGCCGCCCCGCGTCAGCGTCGCAAGCGGCGAGGCCCAGACGTCGAGCTGGCCATATTGTGCGAGGTCGCTCATCGGCCGCACCGCAAGGTTGACGGCGCGGTTGATCTCGCCGAGTCGGGCGCGGCCCTCGCGGAGCTTGGCGGCATCGATGATGGCGAGAAATTGCAGCGCGGCCGGCGAGACGCAGCCTTCGCGGTCGCCCTCGCACAGCGCAAGCTGCACCATTTCATCGTCGAGGCGGCGCTGCACACTTTGCCATTTCTCGTGCAATCCGCCGTCGAGAAGCATCGCGGTGGGCTGCCCGAACGGCTGGCTGGATTTCTTGACCAGGACCGCAGCGCCAGGTGACAGCAGCGTTCCGGCGGCCGCCGGTCCGAACCAGGCCAAGCCGCTTATGGACAGGCCGCACGCGAGGAAGGCTGCGCGCAACGCACGCGGATAATTTGAGATCGCCATCTGACACCCCTAGTCCGGGCATTATCGGCAGGCTCGTTAACCTACTCGTGACCGGATCATTTCGCTGGGGGCATAGTGGGTAGGTCGGCTTTTGATCTGCTTAAAACCCGCGATATCAGGCCGGAAAGCGCGAAACAGCTTAAAATTTGTCTCGCCGGTTTCCCGAAAATTTTATCGAACCTTTGCGGAGCCGTGACTGCCCCATCCATGGGATGGCGCTTAACCGTGCGTTATCGTTGTTTTCAGGTTAATATGACTAATCTGGTCAGATTCGCGTGAGTTGTAAGCCAAGTCACAGTTTTGACTTGGTAAATCGCATCATATACCGGGGTTATACGGGGGAATCGAATTGGTAAGTATAGACCGCAGTTGTTTTGCTGCGAATATCTCAACTAATCTCCCTAGTGCTCAAGCTTATCCATGTATTCCTCTGTGTATGGCAGAGGAGTACTAGATGTGCTTGAGAAAAATCGAGAAGACTGATCTAGAAAACGGCTCTAACCTAAGCAATCTGCACAAAAAATGGATGGTTCCGTAGGAGACCATCCGTGATATGCAAGCTTAGACCTTTGAATATTGTATTTGTATTAACCTTAGCGGCGGCGGGGCTCATTTGACTTTGGCCGGTAAATTTACCGACGTGCTGCCTGACGGCCACGGCGCTCACCCGGGTGGGCACCTCCAGGTCGACAGTGTTTCCACGCATGCGCCGTCGGGCGCCATTATCGTTCCAGACGCCCATTTGCTCTTCACCGGCGATTTCAAGCGCGCGGGTGTCGACCTCGTTCTATCAGGCGGCGGCCGCGAGTTGGTGCTGCATGACTATTTCAAGGGCGAGAAGCGCGCAGCCCTGGCATCACCCGATGGCGCCCATCTGACCGGCAATATTGTCAACGCGCTGACCGGTCACACCCAGCTGGCGCAGGCCGACGGCAGCCCGAGCGTGGCCCAGGTCATCGGCCATGTCACCAAGCTGGTCGGCACCGCGACAGCGATCCGCAACGGCGTTTCGATCATTCTGAACAATGGCGACAACGTCAACAAAGGCGACGTGGTCCAGTCCGGTTCCGATTCGACGCTCGGCATCACCTTCATCGACGGCAGCGTGTTCGGTCTCGCATCGAACGCCAGGATGGTGCTGAACGAAATGATCTACGACCCGAACGGGTCGAACAATTCGTCGCTGATCAGCCTGGTGCAGGGCACCATATCGTTCGTCGCCGGCGCGACCGCCAAGAAGGGCGACATGAAGGTCGACACGCCGGTTGCGACCATGGGTATCCGCGGCACCGCGGTCTTGGTCGAAATCGATTTCGCCGTGCCGGGGCAAGGCGGCGCGCCGCCGGCGAAATTCCAGGTGCTGGTCGAGCCCGACGGCACCACCGGCTCCTACATCCTGTTCGACAAGACCACGATGACGCCGATCGCGACCGTCAATCAGGCCGGAACGCAGACCATCGTCAGCGGCCAGGGCACGGTCAATTTTCTCTCCTCCGTGCAGCTGTCGCCCGATGCGCAGAAGATCATCTCCGATGTCTTCCAGCTGAAATTCACCGACCTGAACAATCCTCAGCAACTGCACCGGTTCACCGATTCGCCGGTTCCGGAAAATGTGTTCGTCAGACTGGCGAGCGGCGAAACCGTCCCCGTGACAGTGACGGTCACCCCGGTCGCCGCCGCGCCAACTCCGACGACCACCAACACATCAGTCAAATCGGGCGAACGCATTCCGGGACCGCCTGAAGTCATTACCTCCAATGCGGCTTTCACCGAGCGCGCAGGCCTGACCGGCAGCGCCGCGCAAGATAAATTGACCGGCGAGATCGCGTATTCCGACCTCAATCCGGGCGACGTGCCGACCGCCCAGGCGAGTTTTGCCTCGTTCAAGTATGAGAACGCGCAGCACAGCGACGTCAGCGCATCGCTGACATCAGAGCAGATAGCCGCGATCAAGGCGGTGGAAGTGCCGCTTAGCGTGGTGCAGGATCCCAACCAGAAAAACCGCGGCACGGCGACCTGGACCTACAGCGTCCCTGACGGCGCCTTCGATTTCCTGGCTGCCGGCGAGACCTTGACGCTGACCTATCTGGCGCGGGTCGACAATAATTTCGCGGCGAACAACGAGATCACGTTCAAGACCTTCACCATCACGATATCAGGCACCAATGACGCGCCGACCGTTGCCACCAGCGGTGGCACCGTCATCGAGCGGGACGGCACCGGCAATACCACGATCGATACGATCTCGGGCACGGTCACCTTTACCGATACCGATTTGACCGACCGTCCGGTGGTGAGTGCGGCGCTCTCGACAAACGAGCCGTTCCGATACCTCGATGCGCAGGGGCATAACGCCACCGCGACGCTGACGCCGGCGCAACTGGCGGCGATTGCGGCCGTCAAGGTTCCCTTGAAAGTGGTGCAGGGGGGCGGAAACGGCCATAACGGTTCGGCGACCTGGACCTACAGCATCGCCGACCATGCCTTCGATTTCCTCGCCAAGGGCGAGACGCTGATCCTCAACTACGTCATCAAGGTCGACGACGGCCATGGCGGCGTGGTGTACACGCCGGTCAGCATCTCGATCAACGGCGCCGACGTCACCGTGATCGGCACCAACGACACGCCGACGATCACCAGCGGTCTGCAGACCGGCGCCATCGCGGAACTCGTCAACACCCATGATTCGCAGGCACTGGATCAGGCCTTCGGCACGATCCAGTTCACCGATGTCGATCTGACCGATAGGCACGATGCCGCCATCACCGATGTCGCCGCATCAGGGGTGACGACCGGTCTCGCCGGCCATTCCGACCAACTGGACTGGCTGTCGCTTGGCACATTGAGCGATACCACCGGCGGTGTGCCGGGTTCGCAAAACTGGAAGTTCTCGGCGTCGGATCAATTGTTCGACTACCTCGCCGATGGTGAGTCGGTCACGCTCACCTATACGGTGGAGATCGATGACCTTCATGGCGGCATCGCGACGGAACATGTCGCCGTCACCGTCACCGGCAGCAACGACGCGCCGGAAGTCGCAGTTGACGTTTCCGGCGCCACCGGGTCCGCCTTGCATCCGATCGCCGAGCGGACGAACACAACCGGCTCAACTGATTCCGACACCGCCGGGGGCTCGCTGGCGTTCCGCGACGTCGATCTGAGCGACACGCATGGGGCGGTCGGTTCAAAGCCGGCGTTTGCCTGGCACGATTCGAGCGGCCATACGTTGTCTCTCAGCGGTAACCTGGAGGGCGTGCTGACGGTGGCGAGCGTGTTGACGCTGACCTTACACGACAGCACGGGCACCGGCCTCGGCTCGGTCGGTTTCAGCTACAGCGCGGCCGATGGCGTGTTTGATTTTCTGGCCTATGGCGAAACACTGACAGTCACCTACGACATCACCGTGAGCGACGAGCATCATGTCGCCTCGACGCAGCCCGTCACGATCACCGTCACCGGCGCCAACGATACGCCGGTCGCCGTTGCCGACGCCGACGTCGGCCATATCGTCGAGGCGGGCAACGACAGCGACAATACTGTGCTGGCCGGCGTCTCGACCACGTCGGGCGACGCGCTCGCCAACGATACCGACGTCGACCTTTCCGATACCCATCACGTCATCGGGGTTGCCAAGGGTACGCTGAGCGGCGTGCTGACGACCGGCGTCGGTACGGTCATCGTCGGCACTTACGGGTCGCTGGTCCTCAACGACAATGGCACGTGGACCTACACGCTCGACAACCATAATCCGCTGACCGACGCGCTGGCGGAAGGCGCGCACGCCAGCGACGTCTTCAGCTATACCGAAGCCGATAATCATGGCGGCACGTCGACGACGACGTTGACGATCGATATCACCGGCGCGAACGATATGCCGGTGGCCAATGCGGCGCCGGTCGCTGCGACCGACGTCAATTCGGGTGCGCCGGTGACCGAGCAGGGTGTGAACTCGGAGAATACCGCGTTTGACGGTGTCGATACCGCGTCGGGCAATGTGCTCGCCAACGATCTCGACGTTGATACCGGCGACAGCAAGACGGTGCAGGGCGTCGCCAGCGGAACGCCGACCGGGCCCCTGACCGGTGACGTGGCCAGCGTGGTCACCGGCGCTTACGGCAGCGTGACAATCGACACCAGCGGTGCCTGGACCTACACGCTCAACAACACCAAGGCCGCGACCCAGACGCTGACGCAGGGCGAGCATGCCTTCGACGTGTTTACCTACACGATGCGCGATGCCCACGGCGCGACCGCATCGGCGACGCTGACGATCGACGTCACCGGTACCAACGATGCGCCGGTAGTTGCGGCGGCCCTGACCGATAGCGTCAACGAGGGCGTTGCCGCCTTCACCAGGAATCTGCTGAACGGCGCGTCCGACGTCGATCATGGCGAGACCGCGACGCTCTATGTTGCGGACGTGACTTACGCGGTAGACGGCGGAGCGGCCTCCGGGTCGGCGCCGGCCGGCATCTCTCTCGACGCTGACGGCCATACGCTCACGGTCGATCCGGCAAATCCGGCGTTCGATCATCTCGCGGTCGATGAGCACACCACCATCGTGGTGTCCTACAACGTGACCGATGCACAGGGTGCGACGGTCGCACAGACCGAGACCATCACGATCAATGGCACCAACGATGCGCCGGTGGTTGCGGCGGCGCTGTCCGATAATGTCAACGAGGGCGATGCCGCCTTCACCCATGACCTGTTGATCGGTGCATCCGACGTCGATCATGGCGAGACTGCATCGCTATATGTTGCGAGCGTGACTTACGCGATTGATGGTGGCGTGGCCTCGGGTACAGTGCCGGCTGGCGTATCGCTCGGCGCTGACGGCCATACGCTCACGGTTGATCCGACCAATCCGGCGTTCGATCATCTCGCGGTCGATGAGCACACCACCATCGTGGTGTCCTACAACGTGACCGATGCACAGGGTGCGACGGTCGCACAGACCGAGACCATCACGATCACCGGCACCAACGACGCGGCGCCCGTGATCCAAACGGACCTGTTCACCCTCTCCGAACTCGGCGATGGAGTAACGATGGTTTCCGGACTCTACGTCACCGATGCCGACGCCTCGGAGACCGAGACCTTCACCTTTACCGCGACCACCGGGGCGCCCCTGGTCAGCAGCGTGTCGATCGATCCGGGTGACCTTGAGGATATCGACGAGGCGCTTGGTGCTGTTGCTGTTGCTGGTGTCACATACAATCCCGGCGGCGGCTCTCAGCCGCAGAATGACTCGGTCAAGTTCACCGTGACTGATGGCTTCGGCCATTCCGACACGGTCAATTTCATCTTCAATGTGACTGGCGAAATCGATGTCGAACTGACCGGTACGGACGGGAAGGATGTCATCTTCGCGACAGGCAATACGGATACGCTGACCGGTGGCGCGGGCGCCGATCAGTTCGTGTTCCGGGTCGGTGATGGCAACGACACGATCACGGACTTCACGCCGGGGCAGGACCACATCGATCTCAGGGCGTTTTTCGAAACGATCAACCCTGAAACGATTGATGCATGGCTCCATGACCATGCGGCGCCAAGCCAGAACGATCCGGCGGATATGGTGCTCTGGCTCGGCGGCGATGACAACGTCACGCTGAAGCAAGTCGCGAGCCTCACGGCCAACGACTTCATCCTCCATCCCGGCATCGGTAACTGACCGCGACGCTCCAGCGGCGGTAGACGTTCTCTTACAAGACCCGCGGAATCCCCAGCCGCTCAGCCTCTTCACGCGCCGTCGCCGCGTTCTGATAGCCGGCGCCCACCTTGCTTTTCGGATCCTGCAGCTTGACCGTCAGCACGTCCGGCACGGCGTAATATTTGTCGTGAACCAGGCAATGGTTGCGGATCAGCGGCCACAGCATAGGCCGAGCATGCGCCGGTCGTGGCCATATTTTGCCGTCGGTCCGGCGAGAAAATAGCGGCGCATCAGTCCGCAGCAGCGCGCGACAGGATCGTGAGGCCGGGACGGCGGCCGAGGGGTTCCGCCTGCAGTGTCCGGTTTCGTCAATCCCGATGGTCCCCCCAATGCCACCCTGGCCAGCCATGGTCCGCCGGGAAAGCGGGCGAGCAGCCTCATGGAAGCGCCGGGGTCCCATAATGCCGCGGCGCGGGTCGCAACCCGTTGGAACAATCTGCCTGCCCGTGATACCGAAGCAGCATGAAGCGGCTGAGAATATTCTGGCGGTGGTTCAAGCGGCGCTTTGGCTATGCCCGGCTGGCGTGCGTGGCGCTGCTGATCGGGTTTGCCGCGCTGCGCGTGTGGGACCCTGCTCCGGTCGAAGAGATCCGCGTTCGAACCTTCGACGCCTTCCAGCGCGTCGACCCGCGGAAGAAGACCGCGCGTCCGGTCACCATCGTCGATATCGACGACAAAAGCCTGGAAAAGCTTGGACAATGGCCGTGGCCGCGGACGCGGCTTGCGGATCTGGTAACGGAGCTGACCAATCTCGGCGCCGTCGTGATTGCCTTCGACGTGGTGTTTTCGGAGCCCGACCGGCTCAACCCGGAATTCGTCGCCGATACCTACCGTAATCTCGACGAGGAAACCCGCAGCCGGTTGCGTTCGCTGCCGAGCAACGACCAGGTTTTCGCGGATGCCATCCGCGCCTCGCGCGTGGTGCTGGGTGAATCGGGTTTGCCGGAAGAAATGGGTGTGCTCGACAAGACGCTTCCGGTGACCGGGCTTGCGATGCTCGGCGAGGAGCCGCAGCGCTTCATGTTCGAATTCCCCGGCCTGCTGCGCAACACCAAGGTGCTGGAGCACGCAGCGGCCGGACGCGGGCTGTTCACCATCAAGCCCGAACGCGACGGTATCGTGCGGCGGGTGCCGATGATCATGCAGGCGCAGGGCCAGACCATGCCCTCGCTGAGTTTTGAGATGCTGCGCGTCGCCACCGGTTCGGGCACGATCCTGATCAAGGCCGAAAAGGCCGGCATCAAGAGCCTCGGCATCAAGGGCTTTCAGCTGCCGACCGACGGCAATGGGCAGCTTTGGGTCCATTACGCCCGGCATGATGCGTCGCTCTATGTCCCGGCGATCAACGTGCTGGAAAAGACCGTTGCGCCCGAGAAGATCGCCGGCAAACTGGTATTGATCGGCACCTCGGCCGTCGGTCTCAACGATATCAAGACCACGCCGGTGTCGCGCGCCATGCCCGGCGTGGAAATCCACGCCCAGGTGCTCGAGAGCGCGCTGACCGGGGAGGTGATCTCGCAGCCGATCTTCGGTATCTCGATCGAATTCGCCACAGCGGTCTTGTTCGGATTATTGGTGATCGCGTTCGCGCCCTTGTTCGGACCGGTCACGCTGGTCGCCCTCGGTGCGGCGTTTGCCACCGCGCTGATCGGAACGTCCTGGTATTTCTACTCGCAGCACCGGCTGCTGATCGATTTCACCTATCCCTTGATATCGACGACGTCGATCTATCTCACGCTGATCTTCTCGAGTTTTGTCCGGGAGCAGAAGCAGCGCAAACAGATCCGTAACGCGTTCTCCCAGTACATGTCGCCCGCGCTGGTCGCCCAGCTGGCGCAGTCGCCGGAAAAGCTCGTGCTCGGCGGCGAGGAGCGCGAGATGACCATCATGTTCTCCGACATGCGTGGCTTCACCTCGATCTCGGAGACCTACAAGCGAGACCCACAGGGCCTCACCGCGCTGATGAACCGCTTCCTGACGCCGCTGACCAACGCCATCCTCCACCGCAAGGGCACCATCGACAAATATATGGGCGACGCCATCATGGCGTTCTGGAACGCGCCGCTCGACGACAAGGATCACCAGCTCAACGCCTGCGAGGCGGCGCTCGATATGCTGGAGCGTGTCGACGAGCTCAATCAGGAGCGGATGGAGGAAGCCGAGGAAGAGGGCCGCCCGTTCATTCCGCTCAATGTCGGCGTCGGACTCAATACCGGAACCTGCGTGGTCGGCAACATGGGATCGGACATGCGGTTCGACTATTCGGTGTTCGGCGACAGCGTCAATCTGGCCTCACGGCTGGAGGGCCAGTCCAAGGAATACGGCTTCCCGATCATCGTCGGCTCGAAAACCGCGCTCGCGGTCAAGGACAGGTTCGCGATCCTCGAACTCGACTTCATCATGGTCAAGGGCAAGAAGGAGCCAGAGGTGATCTACGCCATCGCCGGACGGGAGGACACCGCGCAGTCCGGCCGTTTCCAGCGCTTGCGCAACCTGACCATCGAGATGCTGGCCTGCTATCGCGGCCGCGACTGGCAAGGCGCGCTGGCGGCGATCGAACGCGGCCGCCACACCGACGAGGTGCGTTCGCTCGAGCTGTTGTTCAATCTCTACGAAGAGCGAATCCTCAACTTCCAGGAAGCGCCGCCGCCGGATGACTGGAACGGCGCGTTTGCGCTGCTGACGAAGTAGCTTACGTCGTCCCGGCCTTGAGCCGGGACCCATACGCCGCGGCCTATCCTTTAAAGAACGATGTTCGACGACTTGTGCGTAACCTCGAATGCCTGTGGTTATGGGTCCCGGCCTTCGCCGGGACGACAACTACCCTCACTCCAGCCCGATCGTCGTCAGATCCTGAAACCAGTGCTGCGCCTGCACGAACTTCTTGACCTTGGGCGACAGTGCATGCGGGTTGGTGTCGTGCACCACCCACACCAGCACGGCGTCGTCGACGATCTGGGCATGGGCCTGCGCCAGCAATTCGTCCTGCTTGGTGGCATCGAAGGTCTGCTTGGCCTCGTCGATCAGCGCGTCGACCTTTGGTGACTTGTAGCCGCCCCAGTTGACGCCGACAGGCGCGATCTGGCCGGAGTGGAAGAAGCGCACGATGGCGTAGAGCGGATCCGAGGTGACATAGGCGATGTTGTTGGAGGTGATGCCAGCGTTCATCTCGTCGGCCGCGCCCTTGCGCCAGTGCGTATATAGTGTCTCGAGCTCGACCACCTTGAAGTCGATCTCGATGCCGATTTCCTTGAAGCTCTGCTGCAGGAATTCGTTCATCGGCAGCGACAGCATCTGTCCGGTGCCGCCCTGCGCGATGATGAAGGTGGCCTTCAGCGGCTTCTGCCTGGAGTAGCCGGCTTCCTCGACCAGTTTCTTGGCCGCCGCCACATCATGTTTAAGCTCGAAGCTGGGCTTGCCAAACCAGGGACTCGACGGATCGACCTGACCCTTGGCGGGCTTTGCCAGGCCGTTCATCAGGCCGACGACGCCTTCACGGTCGATCGCAAGGTTGAGCGCCTTGCGCAGGCGGATGTCGGTCCAGGGCGAGCCCGGCAGCACGCTGAGATGATAATTCCAGACATGCGGCGTGATGTTGTCGACGATGCGCATCCCTGCGGATTTCAGCTGCGGCACCGCATCGGGGGCCGGCGTTTCGATCAGATCGACTTGGCCGGCGAGCAGCGCATTGGTGCGCGTCAGCGCTTCCGGCATCGGAATCAGGACGATCTTGTCGGCCTTCGGAATCCGCTTCTTGTTCCAGTAATCCGCGTTCTTGGTGAGTTCGGCGAGTTCGCGCGGCACCAGCTTTGTCAGCTTGAACGGCCCGGTGCCGGAAGGCTGGCTGGCGAATTTGTCCCAGTCCTTGCCGAGCTTTTCATATTGCGCGGGGCTCGAGACCAGGAACCAGAGCATCTGGTAGGGGAAGAACGAATCCACCGCCTTGGTGGTGATCTCGATGGTTTCGTCGTCGATCTTGGCGTAGCTGGCGACCGAGGGCAGGCGGGTCTTCACCTGCGCGCTCTGGCGCTTGTCGAATTGCGGTGCCTTCTCGTTCAGCACCTTGTCGAGATTCCAGATCACCGCGTCGGCGTTGAACGTGCTGCCGTCATGGAATTTGACGTCCTTGCGCAGACTGAAACGCCATTTGGTCTTGTCCTTGTCGTCGACCTTCCATTCAGTCGCGAGCCCCGGCACCAGCTTGCCGGGCCGGTCAGCCACGTCCATTTCCCAGGCCACCAGCGGATCGTAGATCGTGTAGGCGCTGAACTGATAGGCGCCGGCGCCGCGGTCCGGCTGACCCGTGGTCAGGGGAATATCGGCCATCGAAATTCCGTAGCGCACCACGGATTCGGCCCGCACCGGCGTGGCCGGCAGGGCGCCGATGGCGAACGCCATAGCGGCGACGAGTAGCATCGAATTGCGGGTGCGCATGAACTAAACTCCGTTGGCAGTATGCTGAATACCTAATGCCAACTTGCAAGCTTGATGCCAGAATAGGCATCACTGGCTTTTCTTCGTGCGGAGCGGGAAGAAACCATATGTCACATGGCTATTTCGCGAAGAACTATCTCTTTTGGCACAGGCGTTGCATAACTTTGCATAAGAAATAGTCACCTGAAGTAGAGAAGGGATTGCTGCATATGCGTAACGAGAAATCAAAGAAGACCGCGACGGCGGTCGCGCTGGCGATGGCAATGGCGGCGGGGTTGCCGCTGGCCGCCAGCGCCGAAACCGTGCTGCGCATCGGCATGACGGCTGCCGATATTCCGCGCACGTTGGGTCAGCCGGACCAGGGCTTTGAGGGCAACCGTTTCACCGGCCTCACGATGTATGACGCGCTGACCATGTGGGACCTCTCCTCGGCCAGCAAGGCGAGCGTGATGATCCCGGGGCTTTCGACCGAATGGAAGGTCGATGATGCCGACAAGAAGAAGTGGACCTTCAAGCTGCGTCCCGGCGTCACCTTCCACGACGGCTCGCCGTTCAATGCCGACGCTGTGGTGTGGAATGTCGAGAAGGTGCTGAAGCAGGATGCGCCGCATTTCGACGCCAGCCAGGTCGGCGTCACCGCTTCGCGCATGCCGACGCTGGCCTCCGCGAAGAAAATCGACGATCTGACCGTGGAGTTGACCACCAAGGAGCCCGACAGCTTCCTGCCGATCAACCTGACCAATCTGTTCATGGCGAGCCCCTCGAAATGGCAAAAACTGTTCGAGTCGGCTGAGGGCGCGGATGCCAAGGCGAAATCGCAGGCCGCCTGGGCGGCGTTCGCCCGCGAGGCTTCGGGCACCGGCCCGTGGAAGATGTCGAAGTTCACGCCGCGCGAGCGGCTCGAACTCGTCAAGAACGAGGGCTATTGGGACAAGGCGCGCGTGCCCAAGGTCGACAAGATGGTGCTGCTGCCGATGCCGGAAGCCAATGCCCGCACCGCGGCGTTGCTCTCCGGTCAGGTCGACTGGGTCGAGGCGCCCGCGCCCGATGCGGTCAAGGAAATCAAGGCACGCGGCTTCTCCCTGCAGGCCAACGAATCGCCGCATGTCTGGCCCTGGCAGTTCTCGCGCATTGAAGGCTCGCCCTGGAACGACATTCGCGTTCGCAAGGCCGCCAATCTCTGCATCGATCGCGAAGGTCTCAAGGAGGGGTTGCTCGCCGGCCTGATGGTGCCGGCGACCGGCACGTTCGAGGCCGGTCATCCCTGGCGCGGCAAGCCGACCTTCGAGATCAAGTATGACCTGAAGGCGGCGCAAAAGCTGATGCAGGAAGCCGGTTACGGTCCGTCGAAGAAGCTGACGGTCAAGACCCAGACCTCGGCGTCCGGCTCCGGCCAGATGCAACCGCTGCCGATGAACGAATATCTGCAGCAGGCGCTGGCTGAATGTTACTTCGACGTCCAGCTCGACGTGATCGAATGGAATACGCTGTTCACCAACTGGCGCCGCGGCGCCAAGGACGCGTCCGCCAACAACGCCAACGCCACCAACGTGACCTATGCGGCGATGGATCCGTTCTTCGCGCTGGTGCGCTTCCTGCAGTCGTCGATGGCACCTCCGGTGTCGAACAATTGGGGCTACATCAACAATCCCAAATTCGATGAGCTGGTGACCAAGGCACGCCAGACCTTCGACCCCGCGGCGCGCGATGCGGCGCTGGCCGAACTGCATGCGGCCTCGGTCGACGATGCCGCCTTCCTCTATGTCGCCCATGACGTGTCTCCGCGCGCCATGAGCCCGAAGGTGAAAGGCTTCGTGCAGCCGAAGAGCTGGTTCGTCGACTTCTCGCCGGTGACGATCGCGCCGTAAGGCGTAATACTTCGCGTGTGCTTCCCTCTCCCCTTGTGGGAGAGGGTGGCTTCGCGAAGCGAAGACGGGTGAGGGGTTCTCTCCGCGGATACCCCTCTCTCATTCGCAATGACCGCTTCTGCGGATTGAACCCCTCATCCGGCGCGCTGCGCGCGCCACCTTCTCCCACAAGGGGAGAAGCAAGAAAGAATGTCTCGTGCTCGTCTATATCGCCCGCCGTATCGTCTATGTGATCCCGATCGTGGCCAGCGTGGCGTTGGTGTGCTTCCTGCTGGTCCACATCACGCCGGGCGATCCCCTGGTGGCGGTGCTGCCGGCGGACGCCAGCCAGGAACTCGCGGCGCAATTGCGCACGGCCTATGGCTTCGACCGCCCGCTGCCGGTCCAGTTCGGGCTCTGGCTGTGGCGTGCGCTGCACGGTGATCTCGGCAATTCGATTGCCACGGGCCGTCCGGTGCTATCAGAGGTGCTGCGCGCGGTCGGCAACACCGTGACGCTGGCGATTGCGGCCGCGTCGATCGGCTTCACACTGGGTTTGTTTTTCGGCCTGATTGCCGGCTATTTCCGCGACACCTGGATCGACAAGGTCGCGACCTCGATCGCGATCGCCGGCGTTTCCGTGCCGCATTACTGGCTCGGCATGGTGCTGGTCATCATTTTCTCGGTGCAGCTCAACTGGCTGCCCGCGGTCGGCGCCGGTCCCGGCGGCTCGGGCGCCTGGGGCTGGGATTGGGAGCACATGAAATATCTGATCCTGCCCGCGATCACGACATCCGTCATTCCAATGGGCATCGTCACCCGAACGGTGCGCGCTTTGACCGGTGACATCCTGAGCCAGGATTTCGTCGAGGCGCTGCGCGCAAAAGGCCTGCGCGAGACCGATGTGTTCCGCCATGTCATCAAGAACGCCGCGCCGACCGCGCTCGCGGTGATGGGCCTTCAGCTCGGCTATATGCTCGGCGGCTCGATCCTGATCGAAACCGTATTCTCATGGCCGGGTTCGGGGCTGCTGCTGAATTCGGCGATCTTCCAGCGCGACCTGCCGCTGCTGCAGGGCACGATCCTGGTGCTGGCGCTGTTCTTCGTGGCCCTCAACCTCCTGGTCGATATCGCGCAAGCGTCGATCGATCCGCGCATCAAGCGGAGCTGAGCATGAGCGCGATCACAGATACCGCCCTGCAGGCGGCACCGGCCACCCAGGCGCGGGGCTATTGGGCCACCGTCGGCCGCCGCATCCGGCGCGACAAGGTCAGCATGGTCTGCGCCTTCATTCTGGTGCTGATCTTCCTGTCCGCGCTGCTGGCGCCGTGGCTCGGTTTGGCCGATCCCTATCAGGGCTCGATGATCCGCCGGCTTCGCCATATCGGCACGCCGAACTATCCGCTCGGCACCGATGAGCTCGGCCGCGACATGCTGGCGCGGCTGGTCTATGGCGGCCGACTGTCGCTGCTCATCGGCATTCTGCCCGTGATCCTCGCCTTCATGATTGGCACATCGCTTGGTCTTGTCGCCGGTTACGTCGGCGGCAAGCTCAACACCGCGATCATGCGCACCGTGGACGTGTTCTATGCATTCCCGTCGGTGCTGCTGGCGATTGCGATTTCGGGCGCGCTCGGCGCCGGCATCGTCAACTCCATCGTCTCGCTGACCATCGTGTTCGTGCCGCAGATCACCCGCGTCGCCGAGAGCGTCACGACCGGGGTGCGCAACATGGATTTCGTCGAGGCCGCGCGCGCTTCCGGCGCCGGGCCCTTCACCATTATGCGCGTGCACATGCTCGGCAACGTACTGGGCCCGATCTTTGTCTACGCCACCGGCTTGATCTCGGTCTCGATGATCCTCGCCGCCGGCCTTTCGTTCCTCGGTCTGGGTACAAAACCGCCGGAGCCGGAATGGGGGTTGATGCTCAACACGCTGCGCACCGCGATCTATGTCAATCCGTGGGTCGCGGCGTTGCCCGGCGCCATGATCTTTGCGGTGTCGATCTGTTTCAATCTGCTCAGCGACGGTATGCGCAGCGCCATGGACATCAGGAACTGACGCGATGAACGAGAGCAGCCCGTCGGTCGAACTGCTGGAAAAGATCGAGGATGTCGGCGGCGCCGCGCAGCCGCTGTTGCAGGTCAACGGCCTGACCAAGCATTTCCCGGTGCGCGGTGATCTGTTCAGCGCGCGCAAGACCGTCCGCGCGGTCGACGACGTCTCGTTTTCGATCGCCAAGGGTGAAACCGTCGGGATCGTCGGCGAATCCGGCTGCGGCAAGTCGACCACCGCGCGGCTTCTGATGCATCTGATGAAGTCAGACGCCGGCGATATCATCTATGACGGCATGCAGGTCGGCCGCGCACTCTCATTACGTGAGCTGCGCCGCGGCATGCAGATGGTGTTTCAGGACAGCTACGCCTCGCTCAACCCGCGCCTCACCATCGAGGATTCGATCGCGTTCGGCCCGAAGGTACACGGCATGGCGGATGCCGCCGCGCGGGCGCTGGCGCGTGAACTGCTCGGCAAGGTCGGCTTGCGGCCCGAGACCTTCGCCAACCGCTATCCGCACGAGATATCCGGCGGCCAGCGCCAGCGCGTCAACATCGCGCGCGCGCTGGCGCTGTCGCCGCGGCTGGTGATCCTCGACGAGGCGGTATCGGCGCTCGACAAATCGGTTGAAGCCCAGGTGCTCAATCTGCTGGCCGATCTCAAGCGCGAGTTCGGGCTCACCTACCTCTTCATCAGCCACGATCTCAACGTGGTGCGCTACATCAGTGATCGCGTGCTGGTGATGTATCTCGGCGAGGTCGTCGAGCTCGGTCCGGTCGACAAGGTCTGGGACGAGCCGGCGCATCCCTATACGCGGGCGCTGCTGGCGGCGATGCCGTCGGCCGATCCTGACAACCGCACCCAGACGCCGCCGATCACGGGCGATCCGCCCAATCCGATCGATCCGCCGCCGGGCTGCCGGTTTCACACCCGTTGTCCATATGCGGAGCCGCTCTGCTCAAATGCGACGCCAAAACTCAGCGACCTCGATACAATGGGTCACCAGGCGGCGTGTTACATGGCCATTCCGGGATCAGGGCACAGCCGCGCACCAGCCAAAGAAACGACCAAGAAAAACGCATAAGGGAGCAAATCCGCAATGACAAAACCCAGTCCAAAAGAGGTCAAGGTCATGACCGATGTCGCGGGCGTGCCGGTGACCGCCGAAGTCGCCGAGCGGATCGCCAATTCGATCGGGCCGGCGTTCGAAGGCTTCGCGCCGGTCGCCGGCACCCTGCCGTTCGACCTGGAGCCCGCGAGCTTTCTTCTGGCGCAGAACTCCGGGGTGTCGAAATGAGCACCGAACCCGCCTTGATGTCGCTGGTGTCGGTCGCCAAGGCGATCGCCAGCAAGGAAGTTTCGTCGCGCGAGGCGACAAAATCCTGTCTCGACCGCATCGCGCAATGGCAGCCACGGCTCAATGCCTTCATGGCGATCGAGGCGGAGGAGGCGCTGGTGGCGGCCGCCGCCGCCGATGCCGCGCTTGCCAAAGGCAATGCGCACGGCGTGCTGCATGGCGTGCCGCTGGCACACAAGGACATGTATTACGAGGCCGGCAAGGTCGTTACCTGCGGCTCGAAGATCCGCCGCGACTTCGTCGCCACCACGAATTCGACCGCGCTGCAGCGTCTGAAGGACGCCGGTACCATCAGGCTCGGCTCGCTGCAGATGGTCGAGTTCGCCTACGGGCCGACCGGCCACAACCCGCATTACGGCGCGGTGCGCAATCCCTGGAATGTCGATCACATCACCGGCGGCTCGTCGTCAGGCTCGGGCTCGGCGGTCGCCGCACGGCTGACCTTTGCGGCGCTGGGATCGGACACCGGCGGCTCGATCCGGATGCCCGCGCATTTCTGCGGCGTCACCGGGTTGAAGACGACGGTCGGCCGCGTCAGCCGCGCCGGCGCGATGCCGCTGTCGCAATCGCTTGATACCGTCGGTCCGCTGGCGCAGAGCGTGGAAGATTGCGCGCTGCTGCTGGGGTTGATGGCGGGTGCCGATCCCGATGATCTCACCGCATCCACGCTGGCGGTGCCGGACTATATGGCGGCCACCAAGGGCTCGCTCAAAGGCCTCAGGATCGGCGTGCCGACCGCGTTCTATGTCGACGATCTCGATGCCGAAGTCGCGCGCGTGCTCGATGAGACGATCGCGACGCTGAAGAAAGAAGGCGCCGAAATCGTCTCGGTCGAATTGCCCGACCAGCGCCAGCTCACGGCCGCCTGCCAAATTGTGCTCGCGACCGAAGCCGCGGCGTTCCACAAAAGATGGATGATCGAGCGGCCGCAGGATTACGGCGCGCAGGTCCTGATGCGGCTGCAGAATGGTCTCGCAATCCCCGCGGTGTCGTATCTGGAAGCGATGCGCTGGCGGGGTCCGGCGCTGGCGGCGTATCTCGCGGCGGTCACCGGCACCGATGCCGTGATTGCGCCGGTCGCGCCGATGCCGGCGGCAACCATCGCCGAGAGCGATGTCGGCAACAGCCGCGACGCCGAGGCCGTGATCCAGCGGATCACGAAATTTACCCGCCCGGTCAATTACCTCGGCCTGCCCTCGCTTTCGATTCCCTCGGGCTTCACCAAAAGCGGTTTGCCGGTCGGCCTGCAATTGATCGGCCGCTCCTTTGACGAGGCGATGCTGCTGCGGATCGGCGCCGCGTTCCAGCGCGCCACGGACTATCATAAACAGGTACCCAAACCGGCATGACCAACCTCGTCGAAATCCGCGATCTCAGCATCCGCTTCACCGGCGAGCGCACCGTGCACGCCGTCAACGACATCTCGCTCTCGCTCGGCGAGGGCGAGGTGCTTGGCCTGCTCGGTGAATCCGGCTCAGGCAAGAGCGTGACGCTGCGGGCGCTGATGCGGCTATTGCCGAAGAAGCGGACGCAGATTTCAGGCAGCGTTAACGTTCTGGGCCGCGACGTGCTGGCGCTTGATGACGACGAATTGTCGAAGTTTCGCGGCCAGACCGTCTCGATGATCTTCCAGGAGCCGGCGCTGGCGCTCGATCCGGTCTATACGATCGGCCGGCAGATTTCCGAATCCGTGATGCGTCACGAAGGCAAGAGCGAGAAGGAGGCCACCGCGCGGGCGCTGGAAATGCTGGAAGTGGTGCGGATTCCCTCCGCCAAGCGCCGCCTCGATGCCTATCCGCATGAAATGAGCGGCGGCATGCGGCAGCGCGCGATGATCGCCCTCGCACTGGCCTGCAAGCCGAAGATCCTGTTGGCCGACGAGCCGACCACGGCGCTCGACGCCACCGTGCAGATCCAGATCCTGCTCTTGCTGCGCGAGTTGCAGCGCGAGTTCGGCATGTCGGTGATCTTCGTGACCCACGATATCGGCGTCGCCATCGAAATCTGCGACCGCGTCGCTGTCATGTATGCCGGCCAGATCGTCGAGCAGGGCAAGCTGCGCGACATCGTTCGGACGCCGATACATCCCTATGCGCGCGGGCTCCTGGCATCGACCACCCACGGCGCCAAACGTGGCCAGCGGCTGGAGACCATCCCGGGCACGCCGCCGTCGCTCGACAAGGCGCCGGTGAACTGCTCGTTCGCGCCGCGCTGCAGCGTGGCGCAGCCGCGCTGCACCGAGCAACTGCCGCCGAATGTGCAGGTTGCGCCGGATCGAATCGCGCGCTGCGTTCTGGCCGAACCGGCGGAAATCGCTGCGATCTGAGCGGCCCCAGTCACATAAAGCATCGTCATGGCCGGGCATAGCCGTCCGAAGGACGGCGTCGCTTCCGCTCGCCTATGCCCGGCCATCCACGTCTTTTCTTGGTAATGAAGCGAAGATTTGGATGCCCGGCACAAGGCCGGGCATGACGAAAACGCGCTATCCACCCAATCCCGGATCCGCCCATTGTTCGATCTGGGCGGGCCCCACGATCTGCTTGGGCTGGTGCGGATTGAGCGTGCCTGCGCTCGCAGACCAGCCCTTCGCCAGAATCTGCATCGCGAACAGCTTGGCGTCGACTTCCGATTTAAATTTGCGGGTCGAACGGACCATGCTCGTCGCACTCTCGTCGGTCCGCTCCGGCCCAAAACTTACATACCAAATATCAGGTTGCGTCATTGCCGGATAACGCGGACTGCGATTGACAGTTCCACCACAGGCGGCGTGGCGGGCAGATTCAGGTCGTCACATCGGGGAATTGCCGGTAGTCTAAAACCGCGGGGCGGATGACGCGCGCGAAGCGGGGGATTTTCAGGTGCACGTATCCAACCAGGGCATTTTGGTCATCCTGTTTATCGGGCTCGTCGCCGGCTGGCTGGCCGGCAAGATCGTGCGCGGCACCGGTTTTGGGCTGATCGGCGACATCCTCGTCGGCATCGCCGGTGCGCTGGTTGCAAACCTTCTTTTGCCCAAGCTCGGCATTCACATCGGCACCGGCGTGATCAGGGAGATCATCAATGCCGTGATCGGCGCCGTCATCTTGCTGCTGGTGGTGCGGCTGGTTCGCGGCCGGAGATAGAGCGTTTTCGAGCGAAGTGGACACCGGTTCGCGTCAAGAAAACGCGTCAAAAGAGAATCTAGAGCCCCGTTCCGATTCCATCGGAACGGAAAAGGCTCTAGGGCAGCAACTCAGCCGAGACGCAAATCCTTGCGCAGGTCACCCGGCGCCATCCCATAGGTTTGACGGAAGGTGCGGTAGAACGTGGCGAGACTGTCGAAGCCGCTGGCAGAGGCGATTTCCGCCACCGGCCGAAGCGGCATGGATTCCATCTGGCGCCGGGCTTCGGCGAGGCGCATCGCGAGCACCGTCCGCGCGAACGACTGCCCGGTCGGCTCGAACAGCAGATGAAGCTGCCTCACCGAGATATTCAATGCTCGCGCCACCCGCGTCGGCGACAGATCCGGCTCCAGCAGATGGCTTCTCAGCAACGCCAGCGCCATCTGCAGATAGCCGTGCCGCACCGCGTTGCGGCTTTCCGGCGTGCCTGGCGTCACCCGGCCGCGCGCCAGCAGCGCCAGTTGCGCGATATGGCGAATGGTGGCGTCGGCGTCGGCCGCCTCTATTCGCTGCTCGACGATCGCCGCAAAAATGGCTTCGATCAGTCGCGCGACCGGCGTCTCCGGCAATAACGGCTCGCAGAGCAAATTCTCCGCGCCGGCCGCGAGCCGTGCATTGCCGGTGACCGGAATTTTCAGCGCGCGGAAATGGAAGCCGTCGGAACGGATTGGGGTCCCGGCAAAGGGCACGTCGGAATGGGCGATGGTCATCGTGCCGTCGGCGATCATATGGACACGCTCCTCGCCGGCGCGAAGCATGCCGGGGCCGCGTACCTGCTGGAAAATGTTGAGGCTGTCGCCGGACATGCGCTTGATGTCAGCCCATGTGCGGCTGACCCTGTAGGAAGAGGCCTGCAGTTCGGCGACGGTCGCGCCACCCGTTTCGTAGGCGGAGAACCGCCCGTGGAAATCCGGCCGCCGCTCGCGAGACACCTCGATGGTGACGCCGAACAGTCCCTTGGCGCGCACTTCGCACCAGTGATCGAAGCGTTCGTCCGGCCGCAAGCCATCGGTATCAAAACTGATCATGTGGCCGCGAGAACTCCGTCGAGACCTGCACGGCGGGTGCAGCCAGGGCGCGGAACCTACCACGGTCCGTAAGGCGGTGCGCGGTCATTCGCGGGTCCGGGCGCCGCGCCGAAACCCGCTGGCGGCCGGCAGGCGGCCTTAAGGACCGGGAGTGGGTGTTCGACCTGCACGGCGAAATTGGACGGGCCTCGATAGCAGTGATTCCAGCGCCTTTTGCGACGGCCGAACCGGCAAAGCCCCGCGCCGGACCCGCCTAACCCGCTCTGCAGGCTCATTTCCCGGTGTTTCGGCCAGACACGTCCTGCCGCCGGCGGGGGCATGAACCGCATCAGGTTAACGTGACTTAAATAGACGCTGGCCACAAACATCGGTAGAACCAGCCCGTTAGCTAATCCCTTTTGCAGAGACACGAATTGATGGCAGCTGCTCCCGGTGTCCGGCGGTCCGAACTCGGTATTGCGCTGCGCGCCTGTCGCAACGCGTTTATCGGCGTCGGCGTCATGAGCTGCATGATCAATCTGCTGTATCTGACCGGCTCGATTTTCATGCTGGAGGTCTATGACCGCGTGATTCCGAGCCGGAGCGTGCCGACCCTGATCGGCCTCGTCGTGCTCGCCGGGGGACTATACGTCGCCCAGGGCGGCCTCGACCTGATCCGGGGCCGGATTCTCGGCCGCATCGGCACCGCGCTCGATGAAGCCATCAATGCCCGCGTGTTCGATACCATCGTGCGCCTGCCGCTGATGGTGGGCGCCCGTAATGAAGGCCTGCAGCCGCTGCGCGACCTCGATAACGTGCGCTCCTTCCTCGGCAGCCAGGGGCCGGGCGCGTTTTTCGATCTGCCCTGGCTGCCGTTCTACCTCGCCATCTGTTTCGCATTCCACTGGCTGCTGGGCCTTACCGCGCTGGTCGGCGCCATCATCCTGGTGATCCTCACCGTGATCACCGAAGTGATGTCGCGCCAGCCGGCCAAAGACGCCATGATGCTGGCGGCGCGGCGCAACGATCTGGCGGCGACCAGCCGGCGCAACGCCGAAGTGCTGGTCGCGATGGGCATGGCCGGACGGCTGACCAAGCGTTGGACCGAAGCCAACGAGACCTATCTGGCCGGCAATCAGCGCGCCAGCGACGTCGCGGGCGGCCTCGGCGCAATCGCCAAGGTGCTGCGCATGATGCTGCAATCGGCGGTGCTGGCGGTCGGTGCCTATCTGGTGATCCATCAGGAGGCGTCCGGCGGTATCATCATCGCAGGCTCGATCCTGAGCGCGCGGGCGCTGGCGCCGGTCGATCTGGCGATCGCGCACTGGAAGGGTTTCGTCGCGGCGCGCCAGAGCTGGCATCGCCTCACCAAGCTGCTCGAACAGATACCGGCGCAGAACACCCAAACCTTGCTGCAGAGCCCGTCGAAGCGATTGTCGGTCGAGGGCGTCACCATCGTGCCGCCCGGCGATCAGCGGGTCATCGTCCAGGATGTCACTTTTGCGGTCGAGGCCGGAACCGGTGTCGGTGTGATCGGGCCCAGTGGATCGGGCAAGTCGTCGCTGATCCGTGCCTTGGTCGGCGTCTGGATGCCGGTGCGCGGCAAGGTGCGGCTCGATGGCGCCGCGCTCGATCAATGGTCGTCCGACGTGCTCGGCCGTCACGTCGGCTATCTGCCGCAGGACGTCGAATTGTTCGCCGGCTCGATCGCCCATAATATTTCCCGTTTCGATCCCGACGCCAAATCGGATGCGATCATCACCGCGGCCAAGGAGGCCGGCGTGCATGACATGATCATCAAGATGCGCGAGGGCTATGACACCCAGATCGGCGAGCAGGGGACCGCGTTGTCGGCCGGGCAGGCGCAGCGCGTCGGGCTGGCGCGGGCGCTGTATGGCCATCCCTTCCTGATCGTACTCGACGAGCCGAACTCCAACCTCGACACCGAGGGCGACGAGGCGCTGACCCGTGCCGTTCGCGCCGCGCGCGAGCGCGGCGCCATCGTGATCGTGGTGGCGCACCGGCCGATCGGCATCGAGGCGGTCGACCAATTACTGGTGCTGAAGGACGGCCGCATGCAGGCGTTCGGGCCGAAGGAAACCGTTCTCGGCCAGGTGCTGCAGCGCGCCGTCCCGCCGCCGCCCGCGCCGATCAAGATCGTTGCCCCTGGAGCCAAATCATGAGCGAGGAGTTGAAAGGCGCCCGCCGTTCGATACGGTCGCATCTGGTTGTCGGCCTGGCGCTGATGCTGGTGCTGGTGGGCGGATTCGGCGGATGGGCCTCGACGGTGCCGATCTCCGGCGCGCTGATCGCGCCGGGAGCCGTGGTGGTCGATTCCAACGTCAAGAAGGTGCAGCACCCGACCGGTGGCGTGGTCGGCGAAGTGCGGGTGCGCGACGGCGATACCGTCAAGGCCGGCGACATCGTGGTCCGCCTCGACGAGACCGTGGTCAAGGCAAGCCTGGCGATCGTTGTCAAAACCCTCAACGGATTGTTGGCGCGGGCGGCACGGCTGGAGGCCGAACAGCGCGGCACCGACAAGATCAAGTTTCCCCCGCTGCTGGCCGATCGCGCCGACGATGCCGACGTCAGGGACGTCATGGCGAGCGAAACCAAATTGTTCGAGGTTCGTGTCCACGGCCGCGCCGGGCAAAAGGCCCAGCTGCGCGAGCGGGTCATGCAACTCAATGAGGAAATCGAGGGCCTCTCGGCGCAGGAGAAAGCCAAGGACAAGGAAATCGCACTGGTCGAAAAGGAACTGATCGGCGTCCGCCAGCTCTACGACCAGCGCCTGATCCAGATCTCGCGCCTGACCACGCTGGAGCGCGATTCCGCCCGCCTGTCGGGCGAACGCGCGCAATACATCGCCTCGCGCGCGCAGGCCAAGGGCAAGATCACCGAGACCGAGCTGCAGATCATCCAGATCGACAAGGAACTGGTCAGCGAGGTTTCCAAGGATTTGCGCGAGACCAACGACAAGATCGGCGAATTCGTCGAGCGCAAGGTCACCGCGGAAGATCAGCTCCGCCGCATCGACATCCGGGCGCCGCAGGCCGGCATGGTGCTGCAATCGACGGTGCATACCGTCGGTGGCGTGATCACCGCCGGCGACGCCATCATGATGATCGTGCCGCAGGCCGACGATCTCTCGGTCGAGGCCAAGGTCAATCCGCAGGACATCGACAAGCTGCAGATCGGCCAGAAGACATTGCTGCGGCTATCGGCCTTCAACCAGCACACCACGCCGGAACTGAACGGCAAGGTCACCAGGGTCTCGGCCGACGTCACCACCGAGCAGCGCACCGGGCAAACCTATTACACGATCCGCGTTTCGTTGCCGCCGCAAGAAGTTGCCCGCCTCGGCGACAACAACAAGCTGATCCCGGGCATGCCGGTGGAAGCCTTCGTGCAAACCGGCGACCGCACCATGTTCTCGTATCTGATGAAGCCGCTGAGCGATCAGCTGATGCGTTCGTTCAGGGAGAAGTAGTTCGTCGTCCCGGTTTTGGTGGATCTCGTCGTCCCGGCGAAGGCCGGGACCCATAACCACAGGCTTTAGTGGTTTGCAAAATTCGTCGAACAGCGTCCCTTAAAGCGAGCGACACGGCGTATGGGTCGCGGCCCCCGTGCGCAATTGCGCACTAGGCCGGGACGACACTGATGGCCTATCAATAACACCGCGTGATGTTGATGGTCGTCTGGCCGTTGCGTCCGGGAACCGTGACGGGCTCCGAGGAGCAGCTCGACACATAGGGCCGGTCGGACGGCACAACGTTCGGCGGATAGCGATGCGCCCAATCCCAGGGCACGTCATAAGTATAGGTGTAACGGATGTCGCGCGTGGTGGACTGGGGCGCCTCGACCACAGTCTCGCCGTTAGAGGGCGAATAGTAATAGCCGCCGCCTCCCGGCCAGTAGGTCCCGACATTGTGCCGGCGGTGATGTCCGAAACCGTGGGCGGCCGGCGAATGAGACCCCGAACGCACGCCACCTGGCGCTGTTCCTGATCTTGCGAACGTATCGCCCGCGGCTAACAAAAGCGCGGCTGCGCTGAGAGACGCGACAAGCGCCGAATGCATTCTATACGCCATGGCACATACCAATCGTTGGTTTCCAGGCGGCTCCCCCAAGCCGCTCCCTGATGCACGCTAGGTCGGGCCTTTCGGGCCCGCAAACGCATACTTAATGATTGGTTAAGATGTAACGTTAATAGGGTCGAGTTTCGAGTGAAACCTGCCGTCCTGGCTCTATAAACCGTCGTCGTCCCGGCGAATGCCGGGACCCATACTCCGCGGCGCCAGTAATTCAAGGAAGGTATCTAACGCCACTGCCCAACGATGGGACTCGGCGTATGGGTCCCGGCCTTCGCCGGGACGACGGCTATGACCGCCTGTCATATTCGTCCGGTCCCATCGCCCAGGCCCATTGTTCGTGGCCGGGCGCGTAGGTGCGGTTGGTCTCTGCCGGGTTGCGGTTGACCAGCGGCCGCATGAACATCGGGTGCGTGGCGCTGCGTACCTCGTGCTCGACCGTGAACAGATGCTTGCCGCTGTCGAGGTCGACGATGTCCTTGAACCGGTACTGGTACGGGTTGTCTTCCTGCGAGACCAAATTGCGCTCCAGGAGCTTGCGGTAGGGGCCCGAGAAATTCGTGATGTAGATCTGCACGTGGTGGCCGTCGAATTCCGGCTGCTTCCGGTCGGTCTCGCGGAATTGCAGATATTGATCCTTGCCGACCTTGACGCGCGCCGTGGTGCCGTCGCCGTTTTTTAATTCGGCCGGCATTCCCATGATCTCGGGGTAGAAGCCGCAAATGGCTTTCGCTGTCCCAACCGGCACGTCGAACTCGACATAGGGAATGCCGAGCGTGATGCGGCCGAAGCGCGCGGCGTCCGGCTCATAGCAGCGCACGCGATTGCCCCAGGGACAGATCGCCTCGACATGATCATTGTGTTCGCGATACGCGAATTTGGTGCCTTCGAGCTTTTTGGCGACCGACGCCAGCCGTTCGAGCAGCGCCTCGCGGCCGGAGATGACGATGCCGGTATGGCCGCGCAGCACCTGTGCCTCACCATCAGGCAGATGAAACTGGCTCCTGCCGACATTCACCCACATGTTGCTGTCCGACACCATCAGATAGGGATCGCGTGTCAGTCCGAGCCCGGTGACATAGAACAACGTCGCCAGCCGCTGATCGGGCACGAAGACATTGACATGTTCGAAATGGATCGAGTTGCCGAGGTCTTCTGCGGCGCGGTCGAACGGCTGTTGCATGGCTGCGATCCCTGGATGTTTCAGCGGATTATAGTCAGGCGCGGCGCCATGATCCAGCCGTCGCCGCGACGGCAGAGCAGGTATCTTCCCCGAGCGCATCACGGGCATCGCCGATCAGACATTTCAAAGGGTGCGGCGGATATACCCAGCCGGTCGCGCAGGGATTGGTGATAGGATAGCCTTCGATAAGTGAGCGATCGGAAAGCCGGGATGCTGCGGCGCAGGCCGTCGTCGCGGCGCGACCATAGACGGGAGCGGGTGCCGAGATGATCACAATCCCCCAATTGACCGCGCAAGCGCTGGGTTCGTTCCTGTCACGGGAAACCGAGGGACGGTTCGGCGCCTCGCATTCCGATTTGACGAAACTACTGCCTTTTGCCGCGCGGCTGACCCTGGAGTGCATCGGCAACAGCGATGCGCTGTATCACAACATCGAGCACACCATGCTGGTGACGCTGGTGGGCCACGACATCCTGGTCGGCCGCGCGCTGGCGCGCGCCACCACGGCCGACGATTACGCCAACTTCATCATGGCCTGCCTCGCCCATGATATCGGATATGTCCGCGGCGTCGTCCAGGGCGACGAGGATGACGCCTTTGTTGCAGACCTCAGCGGCCGCAAGGTCCATCTTCCGGTTGGATCGTCCGACGCCGCGCTAGCGCCCTACCATGTCGACCGCTCAAAGCTGTTCGTGATCGAGCGGCTCGATGCCGTGGAGGAAATCGACGCGGCCCGGATTTCCCGGGCGATCGAATACACCCGTTTTCCCTACGCCACGAGTCCGAACGATGGTGATGACCTCAACGAGGAGGAGGGATTGCTGCTGCGCGCGGCCGATCTGATCGGCCAGCTCGGCGATCCCAATTACATGCGCAAGTCGAATGCGCTGTTTTACGAGTTCGAGGAGATCGGGCTGAACAAGACGCTGGGCTACGCGACGCCCGCCGACATCGTTTATCGATTTCCGCAGTTTTATTGGACCAACGTCGCGCCGCAGATCCAGCTTGCGATCCGCTATCTCAACGTCACCTCCAGCGGCCGGCAATGGATCGCCAATTTGCACAGCAACGTGTTCCGGGCGGAGCGGGAGGTGAATCTGTCGGGACCGCAGCGATAAGCGTCGCGCGATCATGGCCTGGCGGATATTCCGGCGTCGTCCCGGCCTAGTGCGCAATGGCGCACGGGGGGCCGGGACCCATAACCACAGGGAGAAGTTTTGCGAAAGGCCTCTGCTACCGAGGCTTCATCGAGAGATCACGCGGTATGGGTCCCCCGATGCGCAATTGCGCATCTGAGCTCAAGGCCGGGACGACGATGGTGGTTATCGCGACACATTCTCCAACAACAGGCCCAGCGCCGTGCTCGCAAACTTCTGCATGTTCGCCTGCCGGTCCGCGCTGCCGGTCTCGAGCGTGAACACTGCATTCTGCGGGCCCGCGACCGCCATGCAGCTGTGGCCGGCGGCGTCGCCGTAGCGGTTGCCGGTCGGTCCCGTGGCGCCGGTCTCGGACAGGCCCCAATCGGTGGCGAAGCGCTGGCGCACCTGGCTCGCCAGCAGTTTGGCATAGGGCTCCGACGCCGAGCGGAGGCCTTTCATCGCTTCATCGGAAATATCCATCAGGATGCGCCGCGCGTCGCGGGTGTAGACCACGCCGCCGCCGAGGAAATAGGCGGATGCGCCGGGCACCGACAGCAGCGCCGCCGAGATCAGGCCGCCGGTCGAGGATTCCGCGATCGCGATCGTTTGTTTTCGCTCGATCAGTTTGACGGCGATCTTCTCGGCGATCGTTACGAGCTCTTTCATTCCTCAACTCCGGCGCAGCATTTGTTTCAGCAATGACTTCTTGTCGGGCTTGTCCGCCAGCGAATGATAGACGACGCGAATGAAGTTCGTGGAGGCGAGCTCCGTCGGCGCCCATTTCTTGTCGAGATCGGCGAACGGTTTGGCGGCCACCACGTCGTCTTCGCTCTTGCCTTCCTTCACCAGCTTCGCCATGCGGTCCCGCGCGGTGACCAGCATGGCGCGATACTCGGTCAGAGCTGCCTTGTCGGCGATCGGGCCGTGGCCCGGCACGATGCGGCTCTTGGCATTGGTCATTTTGAGATAGGCGTTGGCCGCCGCGATCATGCCCTTGATATTGCCGCCATTGGCGAAGTCGATGTTGGGATAGCGGCCATTGGTGAAAGTGTCGCCGGTCGACAGCACATTGGCGGTCTTGAACCACACATAGGTGTCGCCGTCGGTATGGGCGTGGGCGATGTGCCTGAGGTCGGCGACGCGGCCGGGAAGCCGGATCTTGAGCGTCCCGCCGGCATAGGTCTTTTTCGGCAGCGCGCCGGCCGCGGCGGGCGGCGTCTTGACGCCGGTCAGGCCGTTGGTGGTTCCCTCCGCCAGGCGAATCTTGACGTTGACGTCGGAAACGATGGTGACGCCGTCCTTGGCGAAGGCTTCATTCCCGCCGGTGTGGTCGCCGTGATAATGCGTGTTGATGAGATATTTGATCGGCAGGTTCGAGATGGTCGATATCGCGGCCTTGATCTTGTCGTGCAGCGGCGCGAACTGGCCGTCGACCATGATGATGCCGGTTTTGCCCACCGCCACCGTGATGTTCCCGCCCTGGCCCTCGAGCATGTAGACGTTGTCGCCGAGGTCGGTGGTCTTGATCTCGACCTTGGAGAAATCGACCGGCGGGGGTGCGGCAGGCGGGGCAGGGGGCGCTGTCTGCGCGGCTACCGCGCCAGCCAGCAAAAGGGTGATGGCAACCGCCGTGCTTCCAGTCCGAATCATCAAAATCTCCTAAGGGCCGACCCATGTTTTCCTAGCACAGGGGGCTAGCGTTTGCCGAGTTGCGGCGCACCGGCCAGCCTGCTTGAATGCGGCCAAAGAACCAAGCGGCGCGGCTTACAAGATGCCGTGAGACCGCGGCCGTGCACGGGAAACCGGGCAAGGAAACATGGGCAAGGAAACTTGGGCAAAGGAAACGTCATGACGTCACCGATCGCAGGCGGTGTGGATTGCGACCTGCATCCCGCCGTGCCCCATCTGACCAGCCTGCTCCCGTACATGAACGACTATTGGCGCGACCAGGTGACGACGCGCGGCATGACCGATCTGGTGTCGCAATCCTATCCGGCCAATTCGCCGATCAGCGCGCGCCCCGACTGGCGTCCGGCGCAGGGCAAGCCGGGCTCCAGCCTCAGCGATATGCAAAAGCAGGCGCTTGATCGGTTTCAGGTGAGTTACGGCATCTGCAATCCCTTGTATGGCGTGCAGATGGTGTTTTCCGAGGACATGCAGGACGCCTTCTGCCGCGCGCTGAACGACTGGCTGGTGCAAGAGTGGCTCGACAAGGATTCCCGCCTGCGCGGTTCGATCGTGATCCCGACCCAGAGCGTGGAAAAATCAGTCGCCGAGATCGAGCGCTGTGCCAAAGACCCGCGTTTCGTTCAGGTGCTGATGCTTGTGATGGGCGACATACCGCTCGGCAAACGCGCCTATTGGCCGATCTATGCCGCCGCCGAGCGGCTCGGGCTGGCCATCGGCATCCACGCCGGCAGCGCCTATCACAACCCGCCGACCTCGGTCGGCTGGGGTTCCTATCATGTCGAGGATTACGTTGCCCAAGCGCAGGCGTTCCAAACCCAGTTGACCAGCCTGATCGTCGAGGGCGTGTTCGCCCGGCATCCGAAGCTGAAAATGGTGATGCTGGAAAGTGGCTTCACCTGGCTGCCGTCATATCTGTGGCGGCTGCACAAGTTCTGGCGCGGGGTGCGGATGGAAACGCCCTGGGTCGACCGCGCGCCGCTGGAAATTGTGCGCAGCAACATCCGCTTTTCGCTGCAGCCGGTCGACGCGCCGCCGGATCCCGCCACGTTAAATCGCCTGTTCGACCATATGCAGTCGGACGAATTGCTCCTATTCTCGACCGACTATCCGCACTGGCAATTCGACGGCGACGAGGTGCTGCCGGAGGGAATTTCGGAAGGTCTTGTGCGCAAGATCATGATCGATAATCCGCACGCGACCTATCCTCGTCTAACGCAGCCCGCGCGGGGGCATGATCCCGAAAAGTGGAATCCGGTTTTCGGACAAGATCATGCCCAAACGAAATAACAGCGACGAGTTTAATCCAGCGAAGCTGGATCAAACTCTAGTGGAGGCAACGCCATGAATGTGCAGTTCCGCACCGAGCCGTCAGCGTCTGTCAGCGTCAAGACCGCGATCGCCGATTGCGACATTCATCCCGCGCGCGCCACCGGGACCGAGCTCTATCCGTTCCTGGCAAAGCGCTGGCATTCGCATCTGGAGACCTACGGCAAGCACGCCTATCAGGGCATGATGGAAGGGCCGCCCTATCCGAAGGCGCAGCCGAATGCCTCGCGCCGCGACGCCTATCCGCCGGAAGGCGGCAAGCAAGGCTCCTCGCTGTCGTTCATGCAGAAGCAGCTGCTCGACCCCTACAATGTCACGCTCGGCGTGCTCAACCCGCTCGACACCGGGCAGGGCCTGCGTAACCACGATCTCAGCGCGGCGCTGGCGACCGCGATCAACGACTGGCAGATCGAGAAATGGACCAGCAAGGATTCGCGTCTCAAAGGTTCGATCGTCGTCGGCAATGAAGACGGCCCCACCGCCGCCGCCGAGATCCGCAAGCGCGCCGGCGACAAGAATTTCGTGCAGGTGCTGCTGCTCAGCCGCAATGTCGAGCCGCTCGGCCAGCGCCGCTACTGGCCGATCTATGAGGCGGCGCAGGAGATCGGCCTTCCCGTCGGCGTCCACGCCTTCGGCTTCGGCGGCAATCCGATCACGGCTTCCGGCTGGCCGAGCTTTTACATCGAGGAGATGGTCGGCCATTCGCAGTGCCAGCAGACCGCGCTCGCAAGCCTCGTGCTCGAGGGCGTGTTCGAGCGCTATCCCAAACTGAAGATGGTGATGATCGAGGCCGGCTTCGGCTGGGCGCCGTCGCTTTCATGGCGGCTGGACAAGAGTTTCGACCGGCTGCGCAGCGAGGTGCCGCATCTGAAGCGCCGTCCGTCGGAATATATCCGCGATCACATCTGGTGGACCACGCAGCCGATGGAAGATCCGGAACGGCGCGAGCATCTGTTCGAGTTGATCGAATGGATCGGCTGGGACAAACTGCTGTTCGCGACCGACTATCCGCACTGGGATTTCGACGAGCCCTCGCGCGTGCTGCCCCCCGGCGTCAGCGACGCCAACAAGCAGGCATTCTATCTCGACAATGCAAAGAAGCTGTACGGGATAACTTGATGGCCCGGCATGTCATTGCCCCGGTGGACGAGTTGCCGCCGGGGACACGAAAATTCCTCACCATCGACGAGCGGCCGATCGCGATCTTCAACGTCAAGGGCGAGTTTTTCGGCCTGTTGAACCGCTGCCCGCATCAAGGCGCGGCGCTATGCGAGGGACCGCTGATCGGGCTCGCCACATCTTCGGACCCCGGCAAGATCGAGTATACAAAACTCGGAGAAATCATCCGCTGCCCCTGGCACGGCTGGGAATTCGATATCCGCACCGGCCAGTCCTACTGCGACCCCAAACGCTTCCGCGTCAAAGCCTATCCCGTCAATGTCGAGCCTGGCACCAGCGTGGTGAAGGGGCCGTATGTGGCGGAGACCATCGCGGTCTCGGTCGAGAGCGACTACGTGGTGGTCGATCTGTAGCGGCCGCCGTTCCCGTGAACGCCGGCCGCTTCGTCATCCCTAGACAGCGTCTTTGGCAACCTTCAGCGGCGACGCCTTGACCGACTTGCTGGCCGGCTTGGCCGCGAATTCCATCGGCTCTTTCGTGAACGGATTGATGCCGCTGCGGGCTTCAGTCGCCGGCTTGTTCACGACAGACATTTTGACGAAGCCGGGAATGACGAACTCACCGGATTCATTCAGCTCCTTGTAGCCGACGGTGGCCATTTGCTCGATGACGGCCTTGACGTCATTCTTGGAAAGCTGCGTTCCCTCTGCGATTGCATCGATCAACTGAGTCTTGGTCATCTTGGCCATTGAAAATTACCTTTCTGTGTGGGGGAGAACGGATTGAAGCGCACGCGCTACGCTGGTTGCATAACTCGGTCTGGAGCGCGGCAAGGCCACGCAAATCGCTTCCCGTTCATGGCTGCGGTCATGAAAGCTACCGGGCTTAAAACCTATCGACGCCCAAAACGCAAGGCGTAGATCGGCCTGTGGGGAACCGCTTCCGGATCGATCGGCACCTGCAGGAGGCTGGTAAAGTCGCTGATACCACTGGCGTCCTGCGAGGTCAGGCGCTGATAACTCTGCCCGGATCATCTTGCAATGACACAACAAAATCCCGCTGTCGCGATGACAGATGCAGGCAACAGTCGTTAGCTTCGCGCTATGTGCTTGCCGTCGACATGGATATTCAATCGCTTCATGAAAAATCCGGACGCATAAATTTCCACAATCCGGTTGGCCTCTCCCGTCTTCAACGCGCCACACAGCAAGGCCGTGCGGGTTTAAAGAGACACACCGGAGGATGATTCAACCAGCTGCCCGTCGATGTACAGCTTCAAGATCATCCGTCCCGCCTTCTCCATATCCGGGACCGCGCTGCATGCGATCTGATGTCCTTCGAAGGTCGTCGTCACTTCCTCGGTAAACACACCCATTGCTTGATCTGCTCTATCCCGTTGTCCACCGAAATTGGCGGAGTTCGTCGAACTGCGGCGAACCGTCCCGAACCGTCGCCCTGGCCGCTATGGCTTCAACGTCCCCTGCAGCAGCTTGATGCCGTCGGCGAGCGCGCACTGCATCAACAGCGTATCTACGCCGTAGGCGATCATGCGAAAGCCTTTGGCGCGGAAATCGCGCGCCCACTTCTCGTCGCCGGCGAGGAAGCCTGGTGTCTTGCCGTGTTTCTCGCAGGCTTCGACCAGCCTATCGACAGCGCCAAGGAATTTCGGATGGTCGAACTGGCCCGGGATGCCCATGAAGTTCGTCAGATCGTAGTGGCCGAGCCAGACCACGTCGACGCCGTCGACCGCCGCGATCGCATCGACGTTCGCGATACCATCAGCGGTCTCCACCAGCGCGATCACCATCGTGCGCGCGTTTGCCTCGGCGATCTTGTCGGTCTCGGCTCCGCCGGCATAGTCGTCATGCGCCGCGACATTGAACGCGGCGCCGCGACGCCCGGTGGGCGGATATTTCGTGCAACCAACGATCGCCCTGGCCTGCTCAGATGTTTCGACCATCGGCACCATGATGCCCATCGCACCGATGTCGAGCGCGCGGGCGATGTGATGATAGTCGCCGGAGGGAACGCGCACGAGAGGCACCAGATCGAGCCCGCGGCAGAATGCGAACTGCGCCTTGACAGTCTCGAAACCGACGCCCGAATGCTCCATGTCATAGAGGATGAATTCGGCGCCGGCCTCGCGGCAGATCGAAGGATAGCCGGGCGTGAAGAACTCGAACGTCATCGTTCCGAACGCACAGCCCCCCGCCGCGAGCCGTGGCTTCAATGGATTTGGGCGCAACGGATTTTCCTCCGAGGGTTCTTATTGTTCAAGCGCCCGGCATGGCGAACACGGCAACGCAGCCGGGCACAGGCGTTGACGCAACTTTACGCACGGCCGCAGTTCCTATCAATGCTGCCGTCCGGAATGGCGGGTTCTTGTACGCAGCCGGCGTAAACCGTCGCTTGAGCGGATGTCCGCTGACGATGGAAGCTGACAAGATAATCCGACCACCGGTCGCCGGACCTCCGATATGATGACCCCCATTTCCCCAAGTTGGGCTACCTCCTCGTTTGTTTTGAATAGTGGTCAATATTGACCAGCCACATCGGATCCGGAAGCGCATGCTGCTTCCACCATCGCCCCAGTCACGGCAGCCGTTGGTGACAGCGAGTCAGTAACGCTTCCGCCAAGCAAGCATTCGGCTCCTTGTCCAGAATTTCTTGACCGGTATTGAGCGCCCGCGCGGATCTCGTTGAGGTCGAAAAGCAGGGTGGTTCGGAAGTCGTTGCTTGACCGGGTTTTCTTATCTTCAGCTCAGACGGAGATCGCATATGCAGGCAACGATACTTGCGAAACTCCGCGAATGGTCCATCCTTATAACCGCACTTTGTATTGCTCTTGGCGGAATCTTGTACGCAGCTTCTTTCTCATCGACACCGCCGGAATCGCTGGCGGTCGCGCCCACCGCCGCCAGTTCTCAGCCGCAAGCGTCAGTTGCTTCCAGGAATTCCGCGGCGCCGCCACAAAGTTCAGCCGCGGTCCCAGCACCAGCGGACCCGGCGACGCCAAGCCGCCCCCCGGCGTCGTCTGGACCGACGGCACACCAGATGCATGGCCACGCACCAACGCAGCCGTCGAGCGCTCCCGCGCTCAGGGCTGCTGCGACGAACGCTCCTCCGACGCAACCCGTTACTCCCGCGCCACCCCCAATACTGGCTGGCGGGACAGCCGTCGACGGCGATGCGGCGACAGGCCGCCAGGTCTACAGAAAATGCCAGGCCTGCCACTCGCTGGAGGTCGGCAAGAACGCCCTTGGCCCGAGCCTCGCCGGCATCATTGGCAAGAAGTCCGGCGAGGTGCCCAACTACAATTATTCGCCTGCGATGAAGGCTGCCAATTTGACTTGGGACGCAGCGACACTCGACGCCTATCTGCTTGATCCGTCAAAGCTGGTTCCGCAGAACAAAATGCCGTTCGCGGGATTGAAGACCGTGAACGAGCGCAAGGATGTGATCGCCTATCTGGTTGCGGCCGCGTCTCCGGCCGGCGCGCCGGCTGTTGCGCAGCGTTCGCCCTCGCCGGCGGCTGCGCCGGTGCAACCGCCAGCCCCGGGCGAACAGCGCGCTTCTGTTTATTTGCCGGAGGCCCGCTACACACTGCGTACCGGCATTGCAGAAGGACGGATGGTCTATCTTGGCGTCGGCGGCACCATCGACGGACAAGTCAATCCGCTTCTTTCAGCCGCGGAGGGACAGACGGTGCAGATCATCCTGATCAACGGAGAAGGTGCCGAGCACGACATCGTATTTCCGGAACAGAATGCAAGGTCGTCACGTATATTTAGCCCTGGCGCAAGCACAGCATTCGCGTTCCGCGCCACGCGCGCCGGAGATTTCACCTACCTGTGTAGCGTTCCAGGTCACGAGTTGGCGGGCATGCGCGGACAACTCGTCGTCACGCCGCGTCTGCCCGATCAGGTGCTGGTCGAAGCCGACATCTCGAGGAAATCGACCGAGGTTCCACCGCCGGTCGGCCAACGTCCGCCGCAGACAGTGCAAGTCGAACTCAACGCAGTCGAACTCGAAGGCCGCCTCGCGGAAGGGACTACGTTCGGCTATTGGACGTTCAACGGCCGCGTTCCCGGGCCGATGCTGCGCGTCCGCGTCGGAGACACCGTGGATGTGCGCGTCAAGAATTCCGCTGACAGTACGATGGTTCATTCGGTCGACTTCCATGCGACCACCGGACCCGGGGGCGGAGCCGCTTCCACACAAGTCGATCCCGGGGCGGAGAAATCATTCAAGTTCAAAGCGCTTATTCCGGGACTGTATGTCTACCACTGCGCCACGCCAATGGTGGCCCATCATATTGCCAACGGGATGTATGGTCTCATGCTGGTCGAGCCAGAAGGCGGACTGCCGGCGGTGGATCGCGAGTTCTACGTCATGCAGGGCGAGATCTATACTGAGGCGCCGTTCGGCCATCGCGGCAGTCAGGAATTCAGTGTTGAAAAATTGCTGAACGAGCGGCCGGAATATTTCGTTTTCAACGGTTCGGTGGGGGCGCTTTCAAAATTGCATCCGCTGGAGGCCAAGGTCGGTGAAACCGTTCGAATCTATTTCGGCGTCGGCGGACCCAACTACACGTCCTCCTTCCACGTCATCGGTGAAATTTTCGACCGAGTCTACAATCTCGGCGGCTTGCTAAGCGAGCCATTGCGTGGCGTGCAGACCGTCACCGTTCCAGCGGGTGGTGCAGTCATCACGGAATTCAAGGTCGAGGTTCCCGGCAACTATATGCTGGTTGATCATGCCCTGTCGCGCGCCGAGCGCGGCCTGGTCGGCATGTTGCATGTTGAAGGGCCACCCAACCCGGAAATTTTCGACGGCAAGATCGAACCCGGGACGGGCCATTGAGACTGATGGCTGCGCGACCTGGGTCAACCATGCCATTTAGCTGATGCTCGAAATCCTGCTGGCGCCTTGATCGCCCAGGGCGCGGCAGACACCGTCTCTTATATTCAAGGCGGCCGGGTCAAGGTTGTTGTCATATCTGAGCAAAGCAAGGCGTCAGTAGTCGGAATTCCTGGACCCGGCCAGTTCTCTGGTGGGTGTCAAGAGCCGGCCGACTCTGCGCCGCATTTCACACTCAGCCTTCGTTCGCAGAGGAACCTATGCGCTGCTGTGGACTACATACTCAAAGGGAGAAAACCAGATGAAGCTCAAATTCGCATTTCTCGCACTGGCCACCTTAGCCGGCGCTGCGCTTTCGACCGGAACCGCTTCGGCTATTCCGCTCGCCCCCTTGGGACAGCTCCAGCCTTCGAATGTCGAAAGTGTTGCAGTGGTCTGCGGTGCACGCGGCTGCGTTCGCACAGCGCCCGTGTATCGGCGAGGAGCCTACGTCGTCCGCCGCCCGTATGTACGTCGCGGTTATGGATATCATCGGGGCTATCGTCGCTACTAACCTTGAATGATCGGGTATGCGGCTACGCCGCGGCAGGTGGTCCGAACCAGATGGTCAGCGCGTCGGCGAGTCCCATCTGGGTCGAATCCCCCACCCAGGCCACATATCCATCGGGCCGAATTAATACGGCGTCGGGAGCGGTGACCGCGCCAAGCGCCGGAAGCTCCCACGCGCCATCATACTGGGCGTCGACTAGCTGCACCCGATCCGCCCACGGCGTGATGTCGAAGCTGCCGGGCTCGGCGAGATTGAGCAGCACCGGCCGGGCATCGTGCCGCAGGGTGAATAGCCGCAGCGGGCCGCCTGCGGTGGTCAGGTCGAGATCAGGCATGCGGCGTCCAAGCAGCTTGTGTCCCTCGCCGAGGTCGTAATGAATACCGAGACCGGACATGTCAGCGGCGAACCTCTTGCGCGGCTCGTCCATGGCCATCAGCTCCGCAACGGCCTCGCGCATCGCGTTGCTGCGGTCGTCGGTGCGGAGCAGCGCGACTTTCGCCATCGTGTTGCGCAACGCGAGCGCGGCGACCGGGTGCCGCTCGGCATGATACGTGTCGAGGAGGCTTTCCGGCGCCGTCTGCTTGACGACCTGGGCCAGCTTCCAGCCCAGGTTCACCGCATCCTGCACACCGAGATTGAGGCCCTGTCCGCCCGCCGGGTAATGCACATGTGCGGCGTCGCCGGCCAGCAGCACCCGTCTGTCGCGGTAGGAGGCGGCCTGACGGGTCATGTCGGTGAATCTCGAAATCCAGGTCGGACTGTGGATGCCGTAATCGGTCCCGTAGATGTCGATGAGCGCCTCGCTGAGATCGCGCAAGCTGGGTTCGCTGGCGGCTCCGACGTGGCGCTCGGTCACCATCACCCGCATCGGCCCGCCATCGAGGAAGACCACCTCGCCATCGCGGATTTCGTAATTCACCTTGCCGAAGGAATGGACGCCAAAGTCATTGCGGTGGATGCCCAGTTTCGGCTGCTCGGCCATCTCGACCTCGGCGAGCAAATTGCTGACGGTCGGATCCGATCCGGGGAACGCGATGCCGGCGGCTTTACGGATCAGGCTGCGTCCTCCGTCGCAGCCGACGAGATATTTCGCGCGCAGCGCTGTGCCGTCGGACAGCGCGACGTCCACGCCGCTGTCGTCCTGCGCGAAACCCGTCACCTCGATTCCGCGATAGACCGGCACCTTCAGCTCAAGGGCCCACTCGGCCAGGATGCGCTCGATATGGTTCTGCCACAGCCCGAGCCCGTAATTGTGCCGGGTGGGAAAGTCGCTGATATCGAGCGGGACGTGGAAGTGCACCACCCCGAACGTCTGTCCCTCCGAGAGGAACCGGTCGGCGATGCCGCGCTGATCGAGGATCTCGATGGTGCGGGAATGCAGGCCGCCGGCGCGCGAGCCCGCGAGTTCCTGGCTGGCCCGCCGCTCGACAATGGCGACGTCGATACCCGCCAACGCCAACTCGCCCGCCAGCATCAGCCCTGTCGGACCGCCTCCGGCGATCACCACCGCATGCTCGGTCTTTGCCGCACCCATGTCGTCCCTCCCGCTGTTGGCTTCGGCCGACGTTCTACGGGATGACCGGGGTCTTGAAGCAAGCCCCTTGCGCGCTACATATCAGTGTGGGGAGGCTGGGTATTCCGCTTTTTGCGGACAGAAGCCCGCCATTCAAGCCATCACCGCGTTCAAGGCCGCCGCAGGTTCGGGCAAGGCGATAACGGTTTTTGCCGCCACTGGAACGGTTCGGGCAACCAGCCGCTCGAGATCGCGAACCGACTGCTGCTCGACGAACTTGACCGCGATGCCGTTGGGCAACAGCCGCACGACGCGCCCAACGCATGCGCCGACCGCGAGCGGCATGCCGACGGGCGGCTGCACGGCGGTCGACACCGCAACGCCCGTGACCGAGCAATCGATGATGAAGCAGGGGTGGATCGAACTATCCGCCAGGGTCAGCGTGGAATGCGGATTAGGCGGCACGAAGCGCGCATTCTTTCGCAGCTCCAGCATCGTCGGATTTTTCTGCTTCTTCTCCAGCCAGGTCAGCATGTCAGAGAGTTTTTCGCGCCGCTCGCGCGTCATCTCCAGCTCGAGCATGAAACTGCGATTCATCGTGTCGCTGATGCTGCCCTCGAATCTTCCGAAGTCGCGGAAATACGACGTCAGGCGGTCGCCGATCTTGCCGACCACGGGCACCTCGACAATCATGCGGTACGGCGACACGCGCGTGGTGCGGCAGGCGAAGGTGCGAAGCTTGCCCTGCGGGTCATACCAGTTCGGCAGCGTGTAGCTGCCGCCGACGATGACGTTCACCGCTCGCTGGCTGAGGAAATCCTTAACAGGCACGATGGATCCTTGGGGAGCAAATGGGAGAGTTCGAGCGGCCGCTGATCTTTGTCAGCTTGATAGGCTGCTCCTCGGCCATTCGCGACCTCGGGCGCACCACGCGAAACGCCGTTCGCTCGTGGAGAGCTGAAGCAATCTCGACGCGGTAGCCTTTAAGGGCACTTCCTGAAGGGGAGGTAAAAGGGTAGGCGGAATCGGCAAAAAATACCGCTGTTCCCTCAGTGGAACCTGATCGGCGCATCGATCGAGGACTGACTGCTTTCGGTACTAGCGCCTCATTTCACCTCGCGTCAGAACCGGCTTCAACTCCCGGAGGCAAAACTCAAAAACCGTGCTCACCCTAGCCAATTTCCGCAAATCCTTGTGGGTGAAGAGAAACAGCGGATAATCCAGTTCAGGGATCGAGCCTATTACTTTGATCAGGTCGCCGTCTCCCGCGGCATACACGGCGGGCAAGGGTGCAAGACCGGCCCCGGATTTGATGGCCAAATGCACACTGGGAATATTGGTGCAGCTCGCCGCAATTTGTGCGTTCGGAGCATGCGATTTCATCCACCGCGCGGCGGGCAATTCCTTGATGTCGCCTGCAAGTTCGATAATCCTGAAATTGTCGAGGTCTGCGGGTGTCGCTGGACGGCCATAACGTTCAACGAAGGCCGTGCTTCCGAAGATGGCCCAGGGTACATCGGCGATCTTCCTGCCTACCAATGACCCGTTATCGGCGCCACCGCCCCGGATCGCGATATCGGCTTCGCCTTTGGAAAGATCGAGCGCCCGTTGTTCCATGATCAGCTCGATCTTGATGCCGGGGTGGCGCAAATGAAACTGATCGAGAAGACCAGACCTGATGATGCGTTGCCCCACCGTGACATGACTGGTCAGCTTGACGTGTCCCGCGGCTGCCAGATCGAGCGCTGAAATCCTGCGCTGCAATGCGTCGATCGCCGCCTCGACCGGCTCTGCATCCTTGAGGAGTTGCTCCCCGAGCGAGGTCAAACGATAGCCTTCTGTCCTCCGCTCCGCGAGCGAACAGTTCATGGCCCTCTCAAGCGCACGCAACCGGCGTTGGACGGTCGATTGATTGACGCCGAGAGCCTTGGCGGCGCTCTGCAGGCTGCCCTGGCGGGCGATAGCCAGAAAATATCGCAGGTCATTCCAGTCGAACATCCCGCCACCCGCATTTTTGCCAGCACGGCGCGCAGACTTGCGGCTCCAATCGGCCGCTTGCCGATAGTATCAACGGTCCGACCATAGGGCTTTTCGGGATAAGGATCAAAACAATGAGGCAGTATCTTTCCTTGGCCGGCACGATTGCAGTGAGCGTGGCGGTATTGGTCGCGGCGCCGGCCGCTATCGCGCAGCAAGCGGCCGACAACGAGGCGGCCATTCGGCAAGTGATCGTGGAAATGACGGAGGGATTCAACAATCATGACGGCAAGGCCGCTTCGCGCATGTACACGCAAGATGCGCGTCTCGTGACCGTTCGCGGCGATGTGATGAGCGGGCCAGCCGAAATCGAGAAGGGATTGTCGGGGATATTTGCAACCCGCGCCAGGAATGCCACCCAGCGTACGATGGACGTGAAGATTCGACTGATCAAGCCGGATGTCGCATTCGCTTACGTAACCAATGAGCTTAGCGGGTTGGTTGCTCCAGACGGGCGATCGCTGCCCGCGCATCAGGAATTGAGTCTGCGGGTATTCGTGAAGGATGGCGGAGTGTGGCAGGTGGCTGCTTTTCACAACACGATGATTGCCCCGTTCGCGCCGCCCGCCCGGTAATAGCCCTGAATCGATGTCCTGACTTACTTGCGATCTGCAGATCGAGATCGCGCCACGCGCAACGGCAATCCGGATGCGGTGGGTGCGACAAAGCAGCCCGACGGCTGTGCCCGGCGTAGCCTTGGCGAAGCCGGGCAAGTCACTTCTGTTATTCAGAAGTCATGTCAAGACCCAAAATAAAAAATATTTCTGTTTACCAGAATGACAAATCAGCATATATGTGAGCCATCCCGTCCCACTCAGAGGGCGTCGGCCGTCGTCACGGACGTTGGACGGGTTGCGATGGACGCTGGTTTACGCCTCGACGACGGCGTGGATAAGCGTACGGCAAAACCGTGTGGTCCTGGCGCCCGTTGCTGGCGTCAAGCCGTCGGCTAAGCGCAAGCTGAACCGGTGGTGACGGAGTCAACCAAGAACTCGTCTCCGGGGAGAGCACGGCATAAGCCGTAAAGCCATTGCGCAGGGAAGGCCG